>NZ_JBBKXE010000193.1:0-24422 GCF_037969335.1 Hyphomonas sp.
GCAACACCGCTGCAAGCGCCGCCGCGCCGCCCGGCTCCGCCACGATTTTCAGGTAGCGGAATCCAAACCGCATGGCAGCGCGCACCTCCGCATCGCGCACGACCAGACCGCCCGACAGCAGGCGTTGGCCTAGCGGGAAGGTCAGTTCACCCGGCGCAGGCGTCAGGATCGCATCGCAGAATGAGCGTGTACCCGGCGCGTTGGCGATCACGTCTCCCGCCGCCAGTGAGCGCGCCCAGTCGTCATGGCCTTCCGGTTCCGCCGCCCAGATTTTCGTGTCACCCGAAACGCCCTCGAACGCGAGCGCCACGCCGGTGATCAGGCCGCCACCGCCGGCGCAGCACACAAGGTGATCCAGTGGCGCGCCCATGGCCGCAGCCTGGCGCGCGAATTCAAGGCCGAGCGTCCCCTGTCCGGCAATGATGTCAAAGTCGTCAAAGCTGGGCACCACGATGGCGTCCCGCGCTGCGGCGAGTTCCTGTGAGATTGCCTCACGGCTTTCGGTGTTGCGATCATAGAGGTGCAGCTCGCCACCATCGGCCAGCACACCGTCCACCTTTACCTGCGGCGCATCGGACGGCATCACGATCAGGGCCGGCATGCCCAGAAGCCGCGCGGCGCGCGCGACGCCCTGCGCATGGTTGCCGGAGGAGAAGGCCACCACGCCTGCCTTGCGCCCGGCTTCGGGAATTTGAGACAACCGGTTCATCGCGCCGCGAATCTTGAAGCTGCCGGTTACCTGCAGGCATTCGGCCTTGACCAGAACCTCTGCGCCAGCTGCTGCATCGAGCGCGGGATGCGTCAGTACAAGTGTTTCACGCGCGACGCCCGCGACGCGCTGTTCAGCGGCGAGGACATCCTCAAAAGTCGGAAGGCAAAGGTCTGGGCTCATCGCCATAGCCCTAGCTGGTCACGCAGCCGTCTTCAAACCCAAAGAGAGATCAAGTTCGGGTTATGATTGGTCATAAAGTATTTGCCGCAGAACGACCGTTTGCCCGCCGTCCAGCAGGCGGCCGCTAAAGGGTGGCGGCCATCTTCCGGATCAGTTCCCGAGCACCTTCGGCGGTCTCTTCATTGTCGATGGCATGGGCCAGAACCGCTTCGAAATAACCGAGCTTTGACCCGCAATCATACTCGCGGCCTTCGAATTCGTAGGCGTAATAATCCTGCGTTTCCATCTGGCGCACCATCGCGTCGGTCAGTTGGATCTCGCCGCCTGCTCCAGCAGCCTGGTCGGCCAGAAGGCCAAAGATTTCCGGCTGCAGAATGTAGCGACCGGTGATTTTCAGGTTCGACGGCGCCGATTCCATTGGTGGCTTCTCGACCATGCCGGACATTTCGATCAGGCGACCATTGCGCGATTTCGGTGCAATCACACCATAGGAGGACACACGCTCCATCGGCACGGGATCGACGGCGACGATATTGCCGCCGACTTCGTCATAAGCCTTGACCATCTGGGCGAGGCAGGACGGCGTACTCTTGACGATCACGTCGGGCAGCAGGACGGCGAAGGGCTCGTTGCCGATGATGTCGCGCGCGCACCAGATGGCGTGGCCGAGGCCGAGCGGCGACTGCTGGCGCACGAAGCTCGCGGCGCCGGCAGGCAGAACGGTCTGCTGCACCTGCTCGAGGATTACACTCTTGCCCTTGGCCTTGAGCGAGGCTTCGAGCTCATACGAAATATCGAAATAGTCTTCGATGGCGCCCTTGTTGCGTCCGGTCACAAAAACGATGTGCTCGATTCCCGCTTCCAGCGCCTCATCAACGACATATTGGATGGCAGGCCGATCAACGACGGGCAGCATTTCCTTCGGGATGGTCTTGGTCGCGGGCAGAACCCGTGTGCCCATGCCTGCAACCGGCAAAACTGCTTTCCTGACGCGCATGGGCGGCTCCTGTTTCATATTGCATTTGCGCGACCCTATCGCCCGAAATGGACGCCAAGGCCAGAGGGGAAGCCTCGATCAGAGCGCGGCGTAGAGGATAAATCCGGCAAGCCAGGTCGACAGGCTGAGGACGAGCAGGGTCGACATGATCCTGCGCAGCGACATGCGTCTGGGCCTGGTCAGTTCCGCTGCAAGGCGGGCCTGAAGCGCATGCGCAGGCGATGCGACATGCTGCGGGGAGTCATGCTGCTCGACCGCCTTAACGCCCGACGCGCCGGACGGGGCGTTCGCTTCCGGCCGTTGCGCTTCCTGCGGCGACTGATGATGTACAGGCTGTGCGGCCATTCGACTCTCCGGTCATTTCCCCGCGATCTATGGCAGAGAGGCCCTAAGTTTTGCCTAACGGGCAGCGGCAAAATGGTTGCGAACAGACTCACCCGGCGGGTTCAAATACGCCCTTCGCATTGCGGCGCACCGCGAATACACGGGCCAGGCAGGCCGCGTCCAGGGCCGTGTCCGGCGCGCCATCGGCAACAATACGCCCCTGATCCAGAACGATAATTCGGCTGCAGAACCGCGACGCCAGATCGAGGTCGTGCACGGCTGCGACGACGGCGCGTCCGGCGGCACATTCATCCTGCAGGACCTGCATCAGGCTGAGGCGGTGGGCGATGTCCAGCGCAGCGCCGGGTTCGTCCAGCAGGAGGGCGCGTGAGGGGGTGGCAAGGGTGCGGGCAAGGTGGAGCCGGGCCTGCTCGCCGCCCGACAGCGTATGCACAGGACGGTGGCGGTAAGGTGTGGCACCTGCCCGCTCAAGCGCATCGTCGATGGCCGCGCGGTCAGCTGGACCGCACCGGTCATAGGGCGACGGGCTGGTAACGAATCGGCCGAGGGCGACAAGATCCTCGGCCATCAGGTTCCACGCGACGGGGCGCACCTGGGGCAACCAGGCGACCAGCAAGGCCCGCTCGCGATGGGTCAGCGAGGCAATGTCCGCATCACCGAAAGCGACCTTGCCGGAATGTGGCGCGAGCAGGCCCGCGATGACGCGCAACAACGTGCTCTTGCCAGCGCCGTTCGGGCCGACAAGACCGATGAATTCACGTGGCGCTACGCTGAGCGATACTTCTGCCAGAACCGGCCGGCCGCCGAGATCAACATTGATGCCGGATACATTTATCATCGGGCGCTTCCCCCCAGCCGGGCCGCAATCCAGATGAAGACCGGCGCGCCGAACAAGGCGGCTGCCACACCGAGC
The DNA here is from genome assembly GCF_037969335.1 of Hyphomonas sp. Taxonomy (GTDB): domain Bacteria; phylum Pseudomonadota; class Alphaproteobacteria; order Caulobacterales; family Hyphomonadaceae; genus Hyphomonas. Next base: position 3,148 of record NZ_JBBKXE010000193.1, read on the forward strand.
TTCAGTTCCTGAGCAAACGGCAGGACGCGTATCAGCACATCTGCGCCGAGCAGCATGGCACCGGCCACCAGCGCCGAAGGGAGCAGCACGAGCTGCGGATCATGCTTCACGAGCGGGCGCACGATATGCGGCGCAACCATGCCGACAAATCCAATCGTGCCCGCCACGGCCACGCTGGCTCCGGCGAGCAGCGACGTACCGATGATGATCAGCAGCCGTGTCCGGGCGGGGTTCGCGCCGAGCGATGCAGCTGTCTCTTCTCCAAGGGACAGGGCCCGGAGTGAGGGCCCCGCCATGATCACGGCCACCGCACCAAGCGCCCAGGCTGGCAGGGCAATGCCAACATCCATCCACGACCTGTTCGCGACCGATCCCAGCATCCAGTTTATCAGGTCGGACAGGCTGTAAGGATTGGGCGCGAGGTTCAGCGCCAGCGAGGTCAGCGCGCCGGCAAGGCTGGAAAGGCCAATCCCGACCAGCAGCAGTGTCACCGTGCTTGCCCCGCGCCCGGACGCGAAGAGGAGTAGCGCCACGGCAATGGCGGAGAAGATAATTGCCGCCAGCGGCACGGCGAAGCTGCCTGCGGCCGCCAGCCCGAAATAGATGGCGATCACTGCGCCGAGCGAAGCGAAGGCGGACACACCGAGCACACCGGGCCCGGCAAGGGGGTTCTGGAGCAAGCCCTGCAAGCCAGCGCCGGACAGGCCAAGCGCCGCGCCAACTCCAAACGCAGCCACGGCACGCGGCATTCGGATTTCCCAGACGATGATGCGGGCGGCCTCAGTGCCCTGCCCCATCAGGGCGGACAGTGTGACCTCAAGACCGAGATCAGCGCTACCGACAAGGGCGGAGAGTGCGAACAGGAAAAGGCAGGCAAGCGCCAGGATCAGCGAGAGATGCTTCATTGCGCGGCTTCCAGCGCGGCGGCGACGTCCTGCGCCTCATCCGCCACGAACCAGGCCGGGCATGTCAGTCGGCTTTCGGTCATGGCCACCAAGTCAGCATCCTTGAGCGCGTAGGCAAGCGCCGGATGGCGCGATACGCTCCACTGGTCGAAGGCATAGTCATCAAACCCGAAAAAGGCCGTCAGCGCGAGCCCGGGCGGATGCATCACGAGCGATTCCAGCGGTAACGAATACCAGCCCGTCCCGGTCGCGGCATTTTCGAGGCCAGCCCTGTGCATGATCGCATCGACCATTGTGCCCTTGCCTGCAGTCACGCCTCCGGGCGTTACATAGAGTGCACTGCGGCCAGTCGGTGGCGCGGCATGCGGCATGGCGGCGACAAGTGCTTCGCCACGATCCGTTTGTCCAAGCGCGGCAGCCACCTCACGCGTCACGCGCGCGGCGCCGTCCATGTCGGACGCATAGCCGATCTGAACTGTCCGAATTCCCATGCGCTCATAGAACTTCAGCGCCCGGGCATCGCCGCCCCAGCTCCGGACGACGATGTCAGGCTGGAGTGCAATCACGTCTTCGGCCAACGCACGCACCCGAGGCAGGCCAACGGCCCGCTCACGCAGGAAACTGAATGGGCGCTCGGCATCTTTCGAAAGCGCGCGGACCTGTTCACGGTCGGCCAGGCCAAGCACAAACTGGTCCGCGCAATAGTCGAGAGAGACGACAGTCGGGCGCACCTCGTCTGCTGATGCCATCGGGGCAGCCACAAGCAGGAAGAGGAGCGCCCAACGCATCATCGCAGTTTCAGTCCTATGAAGGCCGCCGCGCCCGGCGTTTCATAGCCGTACACGTCTGTCGCCGTTTCATCGAACAGGTTTTCACCCCGAAGCGTCAACGCCATCCGCTCGCTCAGTGGAAATTCGAGGCTGGCCGAGAACAGCGTGTAAGCGTCCAGCGTCACCCGCCGCGACGGGAAACTTCCGAAGTCGAAGTCGTCCTGCTCACCAACATAATCGAGTGCCGCGCCGAGGCGCAGGCCATCCGCATCCGGCTGCCAGTCGACCGACAGCGACGCCGTCGAGTCCGGTACGCGGATCTCGTCGCTACCATCGTCGCTCTCACTTTGCAGGAAGGTTGCCTGGCCTGCGATCGACAATGCGCTGGTGGCATCCCAACGGCCTGACAGTTCGACACCACTGCGCTTGGATTTGCCGGCCCGATTGAGGGCCGTTGAATTAAAGTTGACGTCAAAGGCTGTGTAGATTTCGTCTTCGAGATCGGCCTCGAAGTAGGTTGCTGACAAAACCGTCGGACCAACCTGCTGGTCCCAGCCAATTTCCCAGCTTGTCGACTGTTCGGGCTCGAGGTCCGGATTACCGATGAAGCTGCCGGGGAAGAAGCCAAACAGTTCCGTGAACGTTGGGTTCTTTACGCCCGTGCCGACCGAGGCCCGCGCCCGGCCATTCACGGCGTCGAAGCCGTAGCCTGCACCGACGCGCCATGTCGTTGCATCGTCGAACCGGCCATCATTGTCGTCGAACCGACCGGAGGCGGTGAGATCGAGTGCGCCGAGGGCAACCCGGTATTCCGCTGCAACGCCAACGCTTTCGAACGTTTCCGAGGCATTGGTGAAGCCGCCATAGACGACATCCGTGCGATCATAGTCTTCCTTCTCATAGTCCACGAGACCGATCAGTTCCTGGTTGCCGAAAGTGATAGAAGGGCTCCATGACGCTTTCAGGCGTTCGCCGGTCGATTCGTCCGTCTTGGCGCCATCAGTCGTGTTCTCGCGGGCAACTTCGTTGAAGCTGGCGCGGAAGATATGATCCACCTGCCCCGTCACACCGGCGAGCGAAGCGCCGACCAGGTACTGGTCGGCTTCGGTTTCCTGGTCTGTATTGTCGAGCAGGCCATCATAGTCCGTGTCGGAGTCGAGATCCGCCGTCGAGCGGCGGGCAATGGCGAGACCGGACAGGGTCCAGTCCGCGTTGAGGTCCAGCGCGGCCCGCGCAATGCCGGAGAAAGCATCCGAGCCATCGTCTTCGCCGTCCTGCCCGGCCACATCGACGCCGCCCGTTGTGAAGCCTGAAAGCCCGGCGCCAAAACGCAGGCCGCCAGTCTGGCCGGCATAGGTAGCGCTGGCACGGGCTGTATCCTGCGTGCCGACTTCACCGAAGGCCTGCACGCCTTCTGCCGCTTCAGTCGACAGGGACACGACACCGCCAATGGCATCGGAGCCATAGATTGACGAGGCCTCACCGCGCAGCACTTCAACACGCGTCGCGCCAATGCCTGTCAGCAAGCCGAAATCGGTTTCGCCGTTGACCGGGTCGGACACTTCAATCCCGTCGAGCAATACGAGCGTGTGATTCGCCTCGGCCCCGCGCAGGCGCACCTGGCTGAGCGCACCGACGCCGCCAGACCGCGATATGGCAACGCCCGGCACGGCGCGCAGCTGGTCGGCGACATTGGGCGACCGACGGATAGACAAGTCATCAGCCGTCAGGACGCTGACGCTGGCTGTGACATCGTCTGTCGGTTCGGGCCTGAGGCCCACGACTGAAATGGTTTCAAGATTCAGGTTCGTTTCCTGCGCCCATGCGGCACTGGAAACAGCAAGCACAGCTGCGCCGGCCAGAAGGTATTGTTTGAGCATCGCTCACACTCCGTTTGTCCCGGCGCACTGGCCGGGCGTTACACCAAAAGTGTCGCGTAGACGGAGTATTAGCCTCCGCTGCCATTGGCCTGAACCCGGACCAGGGCAAACGACGGCAAGAGGCAGGTCTCCTGACTTGCGGATCGATGGAAAAGACCGCCTTCCCGGGTTGCCCCAGTGGCTTAGTGGCCGAGTCCTATCCGCTTACAGTTGCGGGCACAGCGCCGGATTTTAACCGGCTTCCCTTTTCACCTGCGATTAAGCAGGCACCTTTTGCGTGACGTGGCTTTAGTCTGCCGATTTGCGGAAGGCAAGATCAAAGCGGGTGCAGCAAGTGTCCGCCATCGACCACGATCGTGGATCCGGTCATGAAGCTGCCGGCATCGGAGGCGAGCAGAAGGAGCGGGCCAGACAGTTCGGTCAGGTCGCCGATTCGCCGCTGGGCAATCCGGCGAATCATTTTCTGGCCCTCGTCGGACTCGAGGAACTCATCATTGATTTCTGTCTTGAAATAGCCCGGCGCGATCGCGTTCACGCGAACGCCAAAACGCGCCATCTCCAGCGCCATCTGGCGCGTCATGTGGTCAACACCTGCTTTGGAAACCGAATAGGCGGTTGTCATCATCTGTGGGCGCAGGCCGGTGATCGATGCGATATTGATAATCGAACCGGGCACTTTCGCCGCCGTCATCGCATTGGCGCCATGCTTGGCGACGCGCCAGACGCCGGTGAGATTGGTGTCGATCACGGCATTCCAGTCATCTTCGGCCATTTTCGTGAACCAGCCTTCGCGAGACATGCCGGAATTGTTGACGATGACGTCACACGGGCGGCCAAGCGCCTCGGCGATCTCCGCGAATCCCCCGGTGACACTTTCCTCGCTCGTCACATCCATTTCGACCGGCAGCGCCTTGCCGCCCCGCTTTTCAATCTCTGCTGCAACCGATTCAAGGCGATCCATCCGCCGCGCGGCCAGGACGACATGGGCGCCTGCCTCGGCCAGGACGCCCGCAAAATGGCGCCCCAGACCGCTCGACGCTCCGGTAACCAGCGCCGTTCGATTAGCCAAACTAAACATACCCATGCCTTCGATCTCCAAATTTCATGTTGCGTCGCGCAATATTTTGCCTCTATTTCAGCCTCATGAAAATATCAGTGCTGAGGGAGCGACGCTCCGGTGAGACCCGTGTGGCTGCAACACCGGAGACCGTCAAGAAATTGGTTGGTCTGGGACATTCTGTAACCGTCGAGACGGGTGCAGGGGTTGTGGCAGGCTTTATGGATGAGGCCTACAAGGCCGAAGGAGCGACGATTGGCAGTAGTGCCGCCGACGCCGCCAAGGGCGCCGATGTGGTGTTCAAGGTGCGCGGGCCGGAGGTCGCCGAAGTTGCGGCCTTGCCGGACGGCGCGGCCCTGCTCGCCCTAATGGACCCGTTCGCGCTGGAGCCCGGTCTGCTCGATGCGCTCAACGCGAAAAAAATCGCGGCCATGTCGATGGAATTCACCCCGCGCATCTCGCGCGCGCAGTCGATGGACGCCCTGTCCTCTCAATCCAACCTCGCTGGCTACCGCTCCATGATCGAAGGCGCCCATATCTATGGCCGGGCCATGCCGATGATGATGACCGCCGCAGGCACCGTGGCCCCGGCCAAAGTATTCATCATGGGCGTCGGCGTTGCCGGCCTCCAGGCCATCGCGACCGCCCGCCGCCTCGGCGGGGTCGTGACGGCGACGGACGTACGTCCTGCCGCCAAGGAACAGGTCGCCTCGCTTGGCGCCAAGTTCATCGCGGTCGAGGATGAAGAGTTCAAGGCAGCTGAAACCGCTGGCGGATACGCTAAGCAGATGTCGCCTGAATACCAGGCCAAACAGGCCGAACTGACGGCATCCCATATTACCAAGCAGGACATCGTCATCACCACGGCCCTGATTCCCGGCCGGGCCGCCCCGGTTCTCGTGACCGAGGCGATGGTAAAAACCATGAAACCCGGTTCGGTCATCATCGACATGGCCGTGGCCCAAGGCGGGAACTGCCCGCTGTCGAAGGCCGACGAGATCGTCGAAGTCGGCGGTGTGAAGATCGCGGGTTTCTCAAACCTGCCAGCCCGCCTGCCAGCTGATTCGAGTTCGCTCTATTCCAAGAACCTGTTCGCTTTCCTGCCGCTGGTGACCGCCGAAGACGGCGCGCTCAACCTCGAAACCGATGACGAAATCGTCACCGCCATGTTGCTGACGCGCAATGGCGAAACCGTGAATGACAGGGTGAAATCATGAAACGCCTCAGCAGCCTCGCCGCAACGGCGTTCCTACTCGCCGCACCTGCCTTTGCAGAGTCCGGCGGCGTCAACCCGACCATCTTCCTCGCCGCGATCTTCGTTCTGGCCTGTTTCATCGGCTATTACGTGGTCTGGAGCGTGACACCCGCACTGCATACGCCCCTGATGGCCGTGACCAACGCGATCTCGTCGGTCATCATCGTCGGCGCGCTCGTCGCAGCAGCCGCTGCCGGGCTGACCGCTGACAACTGGACGGCCAAGATCCTCGGCGGCGTCGCCGTCATGCTCGCCAGCGTCAACATATTCGGCGGCTTCCTCGTCACCCAACGCATGCTCGCCATGTATAAAAAGAAGGGGGAGTAGTCTTATGGACAGTTTCCACTCCACCTGGGCGCCAGCCCTCTATCTCGTTGCCGGCGTACTCTTCATCCTCGCCCTTCGCGGCCTGTCCAGCCCGGCCTCCAGCCGCAAGGGCAATCGGAATGGCATGATCGGCATGGCGATTGCCGTCGGCACAACCATTGCCCTGCTCTGGAACCAGCTCGACCCGGTCACATGGGGCATCATCCTCGGTGGTGTTGCCATCGGCGGCACCATTGGTGCCGTGATCGCCAAGCGTATCGCAATGACGTCCATGCCGCAGCTTGTCGCTGCCTTCCACAGCTTGGTCGGCCTTGCCGCCGTGCTTGTGGCCGCAGCTGCGCTATATGCTCCCTCGGGCTTCGGCATTGCCGACGCTGAAGGCATCCATGTCGCATCCCTGATCGAACTGTCGCTCGGCTCGGCCATCGGCGCGCTCACCTTCACGGGCTCGCTGATCGCCTTCGCCAAGCTCAATGGCAATATGGGCGGCGCGCCGATCATGCTGCCCGGCCGGCACGTGCTCAACTCTGCCCTCCTTCTCGGCATTATCGTGCTTGTCGGCGTCCTGATGGCCAGCCATGGCCATGCGCACTGGGCCTTCATTACCCTGACCGTGCTGGCCCTGATCCTTGGCATCACGCTGATCATCCCGATCGGCGGCGCCGACATGCCCGTCGTCGTGGCGATGCTGACCTCCTATTCCGGCTGGGCCGCAGCGGCGCTCGGCTTCACGCTCGGCAATTTCGCCCTGATCATCACCGGCGCGCTTGTCGGTTCGTCGGGTGCAATCCTCTCCTACATCATGTGCAAGGGCATGAACCGGAGTTTCATCTCGGTCATCCTCGGCGGCTTCGGCGGTGACGATGCGGCCGCTGCAGCGGGCGGCGTACAGGTCGACCGTCCGTTCAAGCGCGGCTCGGCCGAGGACGCAGCCTTCATCATGAAGAACGCCTCCAAGGTCATCATCGTGCCGGGCTATGGCATGGCGGTGGCGCAGGCCCAGCACGCCCTGAAGGAAATGGCGGACAAGCTGAAGGAAGAAGGCGTCGAAGTGAAATATGCCATCCACCCCGTTGCGGGCCGGATGCCGGGTCACATGAACGTTCTCCTCGCTGAAGCGCAGGTGCCCTATGACGAGGTCTTCGAACTGGAAGACATCAACTCGGAATTCAGCACGGCTGATGTCGCCTTCGTCATCGGCGCGAACGACGTCACCAACCCGGCCGCCAAGACCGACAAGACGTCGCCGATCTACGGCATGCCTGTCCTCGACGTGGAAAATGCCGGCACGGTGCTCTTCATCAAGCGTTCGATGGGCTCAGGTTATGCCGGCATCCAGAACGAACTCTTCTTCCGCGACAACACAATGATGCTGCTCGCAGATGCCAAGAAGATGGTCGAGGATATCGTCAAGAACCTCTGATCGGCGACAGACCGGAACGGATACGGGCGCTGGCCTCTGCATCGATTGTGCAGTCGCCAGCGCCCGCTTTCGTTTTCAGGGCCGCCGCCAGCGCGTCCACACGTAGTCCCGCCACGACAAGCCCAGGCGCGATCTCGGCCAGCGGCGCCAGCACGAACAGGCGCTCGGCCATGCGCGGATGTGGCAGCGTCAGCGTTTCGCTCTCGCGCGTCACGTCCGCGATGACCAGCAGGTCGATATCGATCTCTCGCGGCCCCCAGCGCTCCCCGTCCGTGCGCCCCAGCGTCCGCTCAATACCCTTGACGACATCCAGTAGGGCCACCGGCGCAAGGCCGGTATCGATGATCGCGCAGAGGTTCAGGAACTCGCCCTGATCGGTCTTGCCCCATGGCTGCGTCCGATACACCGACGATACGGAAACGAGTGAGCAATCGGGCCGGGCGTCAATCATCTGCAGCGCTGCGACGAGATAAGCGGCCCGGTCTCCCATGTTAGAGCCGAGACTGATTGCGACCTCAGCCATCGCGGCTGCGCGTGACCGTCACGCCAACATGGTCGACGGCATACTTGATCGGCGCCGATGGCTTGCGCACGGTGATGGTAACAGTCTGCACCAGCGGGAACTGTTTGAGAATCGCCTCGGCCAGTTTGTGCGCCAGCGTTTCGATCAGGTTGAACACAGTCGCTGCGGACAATTCCGTGGCGAGATCACACAGTTCGCCATAATGCACGGTATCGCTCATCCGGTCAGCGGCATCCTCTGGTCGCGCTACGGCACAGTCGATGTCGACCATGAACCTTTGGCCAAGCGACTTCTCCGCATCCATGACGCCGTGATGGCCATGTATGTGCAGGTTTGAAACGAAAATCCGGTCTGTCATCCTGCCTCGCCAATCGCTGTCCATATTTTCAATGCATCCGCATGGGCGGCCACATCGTGGACCCGCAGGATTGAGGCCCCTCTCTGGACGCTGGCAAGGGCTGCGGCAAGCGATCCGGTCAACCGGTCTCCGACCTCTCGGTCCAACAGCTTGCCGATGAACGACTTGCGCGACACGCCAACCAGCACGGGCGCGCCAAAGTCATGCAGAACATCCAGGCGGGCCAGCACGCCGAAATTTTGTTCCCATGTCTTGGCGAAGCCGATTCCCGGATCGAGTATCATATGCTCACGTGGAATCCCTGCTGCTGCTCCGCTGGCGAAGGCCTCAGCAAAGAAGGCACGCATATCATCGACCAGATTGAGGCCTGCATCAGCCGTTCCGCGATTATAGGTCACAACCACTGCGCTCTGCGTTTGGGCGACAGCAGCGGCCATCAATGGATCGCGGGTCATGCCCCAGATATCGTTGATGATGACGGCGCCGGCGTCTGCTGCCGCATAGGCGACATCGGCCTTGTATGTATCAACCGAGACCACACGCTTGCCGTCTGCGCAAAGCGCCGGGATCACGGAGAGCACACGCTCCGCCTCGTCTTCCGCGCTCACGGGCCGCGCGCCGGGGCGTGTCGATTCGCCTCCAACATCAATAATGTCGGCGCCGTCCGCGATCATGGCATCGGCCTGAATCAGGGCCGATTCGGAATCGAAGTAGTCACCACCATCAGAAAATGAATCAGGCGTCACATTGAGGATACCCATCAACAGGGTCCGCGTGCTCACGCGAGCCAGGATATCATCCCGCATATCTGTGCGTTTTACGCGATGTGAGAACATGTGTTTGGTCTTCAGCCTGCCCTATCCTGCTTATAGTCTGGCATTTGCGACAGGCAATACGCTCTCGCCAATCTAGCGTTTGGTCTCAACGCCCGGATCGTTTTGCGAATAGGCGTCTTCGAGTGCTTCCATATCGGGGGATGGCTTGATGGCCCCCGGGGTCGCGTCGCGTTCGCCCTTGTCGGCGTTCAGCGTGTCGGCTGCGTTTGGCGCGCGATCATCATCGGAGCTTATGACGGGATGGCGCCGATCGTCGATGTGCACGCCGCCGTTCCCCGCCGGGCGCGGCTGACCGTCATCGCGCATCACGCCATGGTCGTCGCCCATGTCTTTCGCCTCGCCCCGACGGAAACCCGCCTCGGCGGTTTCATCCTCGCGTCCCGGCGTCTCGCCATAACCGCGCTGCTCGCTGAGGTCCTGTTCGCGTTGCGGGTCCTGGTCGGCTTTTTCATGTGGCATATTCGTCTCCTGTGTGTGGAGAGCCAACGTCGCAGCCCGATGCACGTTCCATGGCGTGCAAAGCCGGTCCTGCCAGGACGCGGCAGCTTGCGGCTTCAAAATAAGGGAGAATGGTGTGCCCAGCAGGGTTCGAACCTGCGACCTACTGATTAAAAGTCAGTTGCTCTACCAGCTGAGCTATGGGCACGCCGAACGCGCCATTTAGGCAACGGCGCTTCCCGGGTCAACCGCTACCTGCACAGGCTGGCTTGATGTCGCCATATTTTTCGCATCACGCTAGGTTCATGAACATGAAAATCCTTTGCCTTGGCGCCATGCTCGCGCTTGCAGCCTGCGCCAGTAACCCGACGACACCACAGCCGACCAACAACCCGGGTGATCCCTCCCTGCGCGATAATGTCGGGACAGCGGCCGGGAGCGCCGTGGAACAGACTCGCGAGGGCCTGCCGAACGCCGCGCTGTCGCCGCTTGAGGACTTCAACCTGCGTCGCACGGAGATTCCGCCCCTCCTCGAAGCCATCGAGAGCCCCTATGACCTGTCTCCCGTCCTGTCATGCGAAGAGGTCGAAGCCCAGCTTGCGAAGCTCGACCGCGTCCTGGGGCCCGACTGGGACACGCCCAATCCTGACGAACGCCTGCGTACCGAGATCCTGGCCGATTCGGCCGCCGAAGCGACGCTGGACATGCTGGCGTCCGAAGCCCGAGGCTTCATCCCGTTCCGAGGCCTGATCCGCAAGGCAACGGGCGCCGAAAGCCATGAAAAGAAATACAACAAGGCGTTCAAGATCGGCGCCCAGCAACGCGCCTATCTGAAGGGATACGGTCTCGCCAAAGGCTGCCCGCCCCCTGCCCGACCGGATTTCCTCGCAATACCCTTCGGAAATGACGACATCCTGTTCAAGGGCGACGCGCCTCAGCCCCTTCCCGAGCCTATCCGGCTGTCTCCGCCTTCGGCGACGACTTTGTCCCAGCCCATGCCGTCGACAGTCGAGAGCGAAGGGCTTCAAACCGTCCCTCCTGAATACTGAGGCGAATTTCCGCCATCAGCGCCTGGAAGAAGGCGGTGTTGTGCCAGCTGAGCAGCATCGGTCCCAGATACTCTCCCGCCTTGAACAGGTGATGGTAATACGCCCGCGAATAGTCGCGGCTGGCCGGGCAATCCACAGCGTCGTCAATCGGCGACAGGTCCTCGGCGAATTGCGCATTCTTCACATTGACCGGCCCGGCCCAGGTCCAGGCCTGTCCGTGGCGGCCTGACCGGGTTGGCAGCACGCAGTCGAACATGTCGATGCCCCGCGCGACGCTCTCCACAAGATCAATCGGCTTGCCGACACCCATCACATAGCGCGGCAGGGCATCAGGCAGGTGCGGAACCGTCATGTCGATCGTGGCGCACATCTGCTCGTGCCCCTCGCCCACAGCGAGGCCGCCAAGCGCGATACCGCCGAAGCCTTGCCCCACGACGCCCTTGGCCGACTGTTCGCGCAGATCAGCGAAGTTGGAGCCCTGGACGATGCCGAACAAGGTTTGCGTCTCCCGGTCGCCGAACGCATCTAGCGAGCGCTGGCCCCAGTCGAGCGACAAGGTCAGGCTTCGCTCGGCTTCGGCATGGGTGCAGGGGAAATTGGTGCATTCGTCCAGCTGCATGGAAATGTCGGCGCCAAGGAGGTCAGCCTGTATCTCGATGCTTCGCGCCGGCGTCAGGCGGTGCGTCGAGCCGTCGATATGGCTTTGGAAGGTCACGCCATCGGCGTCCATCTTGCGCAGCTGGGCAAGGCTCCAGACCTGGAAGCCGCCGCTATCGGTCAGCATAGGGCCGCTCCAGCCCGAGAATTTGTGGAGCCCGCCGAGGCGTTTCACGCGCTCTGCGCCCGGCCGCAGCATCAGGTGATATGTATTGCCGAGGATGATATCTGCCCCTGCCGCCTTCACCTGGTCCATGTAGAGGGCCTTCACCGTGCCAGCCGTGCCCACGGGCATGAAGGCCGGCGTGCGTATCTCGCCGCGCGGCGTGGTCAGCGTGCCGGTGCGGGCCGCACCTTCGGTCGCTTTGATCTTGAAAGGGAATGTCGCCATGCGCGAGGCCTATAAGCGTTGCGCCGCATCATGCCTAGGCTTCCGATGCGTCACGGCTTGAAGCGACTGCGCGCACAGCGCATGCTGAAAGAAAACGAGGGACGGAAATGAAAGATCTGGCTGGCAAGACGGCATTCGTAACGGGCGCAGCATCAGGCATCGGCCTGGGTATCGCGACCGCCCTGGCGCAAGCGGGCGTCAAAGTGATGATGGCAGACATCGAGAAGGACGCGCTCGACAAGGCGATCAGCGACCTCAGGCTGACCAATGCCGACGTCGAAGGCGTCATCGCCGACGTCTCGCTGAAGGACCAATTGCAGGCCGCAGCTGACGCGACCATCGAACGCTTCGGCAAGGTCCACATCCTCGTCAACAATGCCGGCGTCGGGGGCGCAGGCGGCTATGGTCAGTGGAACGATGCCGCGTGGGACTGGACCATCGGTGTCAACCTGATGTCGGTCGTCTGGGGGTTCGAAATTTTCGGCCCGCTGATCGAATCGCACGGTGAAGGCGGCCAGATCGTTTCGACAGCCTCGATGGCTGGCCTCGTCGCCGCGGTCGCACCCGCCTATAATGTCACGAAATATGGGGTCGTGGCCTTGTCAGAAGGCCTGCGTCAGGAACTGGCCCCACGCGGAATCGGCGTGTCGGTGCTTTGTCCGGGCTTCATCCGCACGAAAATCATGGAATCGGGACGCAACCTGCCGGGACGGTTTGCGAGCCAGATCGATGTCGACGCAGCAGCAGCGCAGGCGTCCGAGTCGGAGTTTGCCAAGATGGCGGCCGATCTCATCAACAAGGGCATCGATCCGCTCTATGTTGGTGAACTGGTGCGCGAAGCCATTGAGGAAGACTGGCCTTACATCCTCACCGACACGATGTTTGAGGCGGGCGTCGACGAACGTTTCGCAGCGATCAAGGCAGGTTTTGACAGGATCCGGGACCGGACACCCCGGCACTAGAACTCAATTTCAGCGCCAATCAGTTCCGGCAATTGCAGGACGATCAGGAGGTCGCGCATTTCCTGGCGCGCGGCCACATGGCTCATCGTGAAGGACACGTTGGAGCCCTTCTCGGTCAGGTCGAGCAGGGTCAGGCCGGCGGGAAAGAGTTCGCGATAGATCACACGCTCGGAGAGGCCCGGCGCAAGGCGGAAGCCGATGCGCTTGGACAGGTTCTCGAGCGCTTCGCCGACGCGTTCCTTGTTCTTGGCCGCCAGCGGCGACATGCGATTGCGCATCACGATCCAGTCGATCGGACGGCGGCTCGCCTGGGCCTTCTTCTTGCGGCACGACCAGACCATTTCCGAATAGAAGCTGGGCCGGATCACTTCGAGTGTCTGCGGGTTCACGTCGCCCAACAGGTCGAAATCGACGAAACTGTCATTCAGCGGCGTGATCAGGCTGTCAGCGCTGACATGCGCGAGGCGCGACAGGAATGTGTCACCGCCGGGCGCATCGACCAGAACGAAATCACAGGCCTTTTTCAGGCGCGCGAGACTGGTCAGGAAACGCTGGGTTTCTTCGGCTTCCGCCTTGTCGAGATCACGCTCGGTACTGGCATCGACGCGGATGATTTCCGGCATTGGCAGCTTGGCACCGGTAGATGTCATCCAGCGCAGGCGATTTTCGAGATAGCGGGTCAGGGTACGCTGGCGCACGTCGAGATCGACGATGCCAACTTTCTTGCCCATGCGCATCAGCGCCACGGACAGGTGCATGGAAACGGTGGACTTTCCGGCGCCGCCCTTTTCGTTGCCAACGACAATCACCCGCGCATCGCGTTGCTGCACTGACATGTCCGGGACACCCACCTGACTTACCGGGGCGAATCCATCAGCGGGCATGTTGGGCGACTCCACACGATCTCAGCGGTTGAAACGGCAAGGAACGAATCCTCAGGCGACGCGCGAAACTGCTTCGCCGCCGCGGCGGACAAGAGCAGGCATGAAGGCTGGCTGTTCTTCGAACAGGTCAGCATCTTCCATCGGAGCCGGGCCATAACTTGCTGCCATCGGCTCGCCTTCGAAGAGCATCGCATCCGCGACCATTGCACCGAACGGCACGCCTTCGGGCATCAGGTCCAGCACGGGTGCGTGCGTCGAAATCTGTGTGAGCAGTGACCGCAATCCGCTGAGGGCACCCGAAACGCGCGACATCTCGCGGGAGAAGACATAAGCCTCTGCCGAAACAGGCGTTTCGCGGCGGTCGAACATCCACTCGTCGGACATATGGTCCGGGTCAATTGATCGGATTCGCGGCTCCGGGGCCGAAGCTTCAAGCATTCTGGACCTGCCAGCAGCCAGACGAAGGGCTGCAGAAAGCGCGAAAGACTTAATCGGAGCAAGGATGCGGTGTGTCATGTCTTGGAAAATCCCCTGTTTGGGTTAACAACACGTTTACTTCATAGCCAGTCGGGGCCTTTTCAAAGTGAATTCGAGTACAGGTAAACCGGTCACGGTTGTGAGCACGCGCGCCCAGTTGGGACAGCATATCCGGACATGGAAGCAGGCAGGCGAGACAGTCGGATTCGTGCCGACAATGGGCGCCCTGCATGCAGGCCACCTGTCACTCGTTGAAAAAGCACGGGAAAAGACTTCAAAGACCGTCGCGAGCATCTTCGTGAACCCCACGCAATTTGCCCCGGGAGAGGATTTCGACACCTATCCGCGCGACACCGATGCGGACATTGCGAAGCTCGCATCGGTCGGCTGCGATTTAGTGTATTTGCCATCTGTTGAAGAGATGTATCCGCCCGGCAACACCACGAACGTGCGAGTCGAAGGCATGTCGGACCTGCTCGACGGGGGCTACCGCCCCCACTTTTTCTACGGCGTCGCGACGGTCGTCGCCCGCCTGTTCCTGCATGTTCAGCCCGACGTCGCCGTGTTCGGCGAGAAGGATTACCAGCAGCTGCAGATCATCCGCCGGATGGTGCGCGATCTCGGCTTTCCTGTGGACATTCTCGGCGGCGAGACAACCCGGGACGCCGACGGACTCGCCCAGTCATCCCGCAATCTCTACCTGACGCCTGAGGAGCGAATCGCTGCGGCCGCGCTCCAGGCGGCCTTGCATCGCGCTGCAGTGCGACTGTCGATTGGCACGATGCCCTCCGTGGCGCTGGACGAGGCGCGCGCGCTGGTCATGGCATCGGGATTCCGCCAGCTCGACTATGTCAGCCTTGTCGATCCGGACACGCTGATCGACTTGCCCGACGCGCCGCTGGCCCCGGGTACGGTTGCGCGTCTGCTCGGCGCGGCCTGGATCGGCAAGACGCGCCTGATCGACAATATCAGCGCGACGCGGTGAAATCCTTCAGGGCGGCGAGGACGGCTTCATTGTCGTCCGCCGACCCGACGCTGATCCGCAGGCGCGTCGGCAGGCCGTAACCGCCAACGGCGCGCACGAGGATGTCACGATCCTTCAGGAAGGCATGGGCGTCCGCCGCGCGCTCAGCCGAGCCGAAATCGGGGATCACGAAATTGGCGTGCGAGACCGGCGTCGTCAGGCCCATCGCGTTGAGGGCATCAATCATCTTCGCGCGCCAGAGCGAGTTGTGCTCGCGGCTCATGGCGATGAAGGCCGGGTCGCTGATGCTGGCAATGCCGGCGGCCACGGCGAGGCTGTTGACGTTGAACGGGCCTCGAATGCGCTGGAAGGTTTCTGCAATCTCCTGTGGCAGGTAGGCCCAGCCAAGGCGGGCCGCCGCGAGGCCGTGGATCTTCGAGAAGGTTCGCATCATCACCGTGTTGGGGCGCCGGTCGACGAGATCGCGGATCGCCGCCTCATAGTCCGGGCCGACATATTCGGCATAAGCGCCATCAATCACGAACAAGACATGAGGCGGCAGGGCGTCCTGCAATTGCGCCAGCGCCTCAACCGGCATCATTGTGCCGGTCGGGTTGTTGGGATTGGCGAGGAACAGGATTCTGGTGCGTTCGGATACGCCGCCCAGAATCGCATTGGCACCCGCCGTCAGGTCTGTTTCGGGCACCGAGATGCAGGCCGCGCCGTGCGCCGTTGCCGAGACAGCGTACATGGAAAAGGCATGCTCGGTCTGCAGGATTTCATCGCCCAGCCCGGCATAGCATTGCGTCAGCAGGTGGATAATCTCATCAGAGCCGGACGAGACGGCGATCCGGTTCGGATCCTTGATGCCCGCAGCAGCCGCGATGGCTTCGCGCAGCGCGCCATAGGTCGGATCGGGATAGACGTGCACACTGGCCGCCGCCTCGCGCATCGCTTCGATGGCCAGCGGGTTGGGCCCGAACGGGTTTTCGTTCGAGGCCAGCATCACGACCGGCCCCTTGGCGCCGGCGAGCTTGCCGCCGGGGACATAGGGTTTGGTCTTCAGGATGTGCGGAAGCGGGCGAATGTCAGTCATGACCGGCGGTTACACCAAAGCAGGCTGCCGGGAAATCCCGTTCTTTACCGCGGTCCCAATGAAAACAGGCCGCCTTGCGGGGGCGGCCTGTATCAAAACGGGAGAGTGGAACGCTCAGTTCACCGAACCGTAGTCGGCCCCGGCCTCTGTAAAATAGGCGCGCCAGAACGCTTTCACATCGGCCAGCGGCAGGTCGTATATCTGGCGCGGAACGATGCGCGCGACGACCTGGACCTTGTCCATGTGCGGCTTGGTCTGGCCGAGTTTCGAGCCGAGATAGGCGTCATAGTCGGCGCCGACCTTGTAGAAGGAGAAGCCGTCCGAATGCTGCATCAGGTCGGACACGACAACGACGCGGCGGTTCTCATTGGTCGACTGGAAGTCGGCCCGGTCAGCGATCGTGTAGAGCGCCTCGAACAGGGGCGAGCTTGGCTGGCGGGTGTCCTGGAGCGCGGTTTCGATCTCGGCGATCAGCGGCTTGTAGAAGTCGGACTGCCAAGCCTGTTCGATCATTTTCGGATTCTGCGTGATCGGGTTGGCGTCAGCAACGCTGCCGGGCGAGCATTTGACGAAGATGACCTTCGGATCATAGGGGCTGGCTGCATTCGGCGTCATCACCGTGAGGCGCCCGTATTTTGGCAGGGCCCGGGCTTCATTGTCGACGAACTCATGCACCCAGTCGAGATCGTTCGGATTGAACGGATCGGACTGGTCAAGCAGGATGACCGTATGCGCCGGGTCCTTGCGGTCCATGCGACAGCTGGTTTCGGCCATCACGCTTGGCGGGATATTGAAGGCGACCAGCGCAAACAGTCCGAACACGCCTGACAGCATCAGGCCGATCATGCCGCGCCAGAACCACGGTCCTTTTTCTCGTCTTCTTGCCATCGTCTATTCTCCTGGCCCCGCCCTCAGGCGCGGCGCGCTTCGTCCACGGAAACGAAGGCCTTGCCGGCAGACTTGCCGTCACGAACCTTCTCGACTTCTTCGCCCACTTTTTTCTCGATGCTCGAGAGGCCCTTCTGGACCTGCTGGATATGTGTCTCCAGCCATTCACGGCTCATGTTGAGAGCCTTGAGATTCTGGTCGATCGCCTTGATCGCCGCGTTCGCCTGGTCACGCTCTTTCGTGTAATCGAAAGGCGGCAGTTGCGGCGTGACGATCTCGTCGAAATAGGCCGGGCATGCCGCCTGCTCGCCAAGCTTGTCGCGCAACTGGTTGCGATGGCGGCGGTGCGCCTGGCGGTAGGCGACCTTGAGCGAACGCTCCTGGTCAGCCGCCTTGGCCGCGATGGCAACAGCGATGTCGCGGCGCGATTCCAGCTCGTTCATGGATTTCTCGATTTCACGCTTGGCAGCCGCATGGCGCGAGAGCTGGGTCTCGAACCACATGCGGCACTGGGTGAAATAGTCCGACAGGTCATCGCGCACGCCATTGCGCACCTGCTGGCGGCGCTCATAGGCCTTGCGTTCCTTGCGCCAGACGCGGCCATAGCCGGGATAGCTGTCGGAAATGCGGTCATAGCCTTCATAGACGGCGAGACCGAACACGGTGAGGCCCATGAACAGGAGGCCCATGGCGATGAAGCTATCGAGGCCAATGATGTTCGGGAACATGCCGGACATCACCGACGCGGGCGATATGTCGAACATGGAGAATTCGCCCATCGTACCAGCCGCAGTCGCGGCGATCAGGCCGGTCTCCACGGCATCACGGAAATGCGCGACAAAGAAGTTCAGGAACAGGCCGCTCAACAGGCCGAGCGCCATGATCGCCCCGCCGCAGACGCGGGCGGCGATGTTCGGGTGATTGAACGCGTAGCGAATGCCGAAGAAGCCGGTGACGACCGCTATACAGACGTTCACTGCGCTGACAGCGAAGGCGATCATCAGGCCGCCCATCAGGCCGGACGACTGGGCATCCTTGAACAGGAGCGCATTGAAGCCGCCTTCGAGCAACATGATGAAGACGAGGATCGCGACGGTCTGCTCGACATTCTTCTTGATGTCGGGCGTCCGGTCGCCGATCCGGTCACCATGGCGCGCGCGGAATGTCTGCAATTCGGTGATGGCGGCGTCATGGCTCTCTTTTGCCTCTGACCGGTCATCCATCTCGTGATGGCGGTATTCGTTTTCTTCCGACTTGATCGCTTCGCGCAACTGGTCAGGATAGATGTCGACCGGCGTACAACCGTGAAGGAAATTGCGGACGCTGGCGGCGGTCGTGCTGAGCCAGGTGGTCAAGCCACGGCGCACGGTTTCGGCGCGCTCGGCGATCTGCTGCTCGCGTTCGCTCCACTGGTCCTGCGTGATCGCATCCGAGGCCGGAATTGCGTCAGCCGCATCATTCTTGGCGTCGCGCTTGGTCAGCGTGCGATTGAAGCCGAGTTCGCCCTGGGCCAGCTTTCCCTTCAGGCCGAAATCCGACAGTTCTGCTGTGGTTTCCAGTGGCTTGATTTTCGACTGGCATCCAACGTCTGCACCCCAGCGCACAGTTTTCTTCAGCATTGTATTACCTCTTAACAACGGACGGCTTGGTATTAACCTTCGCTGACAATGCGCCGGACGCGTAAACAGAGCGTGAAAGCCCGCCACTTCTTGCAGATAGGTAATGTTGGTTAACGCCGCCCCTGTTGCCGCGGGGGGCGGGGTTAATTTCCCAAGACTATTCAAGCGCCTGAGTTAACAGAGATGGCCGCAGCCGCCCTATTGGGAGCAGCTGCGGCCACTAAGAATTTAATAATGCTGCAGGCAGCTTTTGGCCGTGGCCTATGCGCAACACTAGTTACAGGCCGGTCTTGCGGGCCCTATTCAGCCGGTGCCGGTGAGGTGATTTGCGGAACCTCGGTGAAGGGCTCGATGCCGAAATAGGGATAGATCTCGCTCGGGAAGTAGACGACGCCGTCCTTGGCCACGAGTTCGATCGTCTTGATCGCCTTCAGGTCCTCGACCGGATTGCCAGGCACGAGGAAGAAGTCGGCCTTCTTGCCGGGCGTGATCGAGCCGATTTCACCGCCAAGCCTCACATAGTCGGCGGCCTCCTGCGTCGCGCGGGCGAGGATCTCGGCCGGGGTGAAGCCGACTTTCTGGTAGAGCTCCAGTTCCCGGTGCAGGGTGAAAGACCCGCCCATGTCGGTGCCCATGAGAATGAGGATGCCGCGATCCTTCATCCGCTTGAGCGTGCCCGTGATCTGGTCGAAGGCGCCAGCATAGGCGGCATCATCTTCCGGGGTCTCGATATTCGACCAGGCCGCACGGGCATCGCGCTGGACGCCGACCGGCATGTGATCGACATAATCCGCCATGCCGGCCTGGACTTCGCCATTGCGTGACAGGAGCAGGGCTTCATGGATGGCATAGGTCGGATCGATGGAGACATTGTTGGCGACCATGAGATCGAGCGTGTGCCGGACCTGTTCGCTGTCGAGATCGACCTTGGGCAGGCGCTGCAGGGCGGTGAGGCGCAAGAGCGTGCGGGTGTCTTCACCCTCTTCAAGCACCCAGCCCAGCATGACCTGGTTGATATGGGTCATCTCGTCATAGCCGGCCTCGATCATGGCATTGGCATTGGTGAAGGCCGGAACGTGGCCGGTGACGCCAAGTCCACGTTTCTTCGCTTCGGCGACGACGGCGGGCACCCAGGCCGGGTTCATCGAGTTGTAGATCTTGACCTGGAAATAGTCGCCCTGGTCGGCATACCAGTCGACGGCGGCGACGGCTTCTTCCTCGCTGGAAACGAGCATGCCGTTATTCGAATTGAACGGGCTCTTGCCCTCGATGAATCCGTTCCGGACGATGCGGGGACCGGCGAGCGTTCCGTCTCCGATCTTGCCGATCAGTTCGGCCAGTTTGGCATTGTCATTGCCCATGTCGCGGATCAGCGTGACGCCGGCGGCGATATTGAGCAGGGCATCGTCCTGGCCGACATGGCCGTGCATGTCCGCGAGGCCGGGAATGAGGGTGCCACCCATGCCGTCGATGACGGTTTCGTCGGGATGGCTGGCATTGGCGGCTTCGATGGCCTTGATCGTAGTGCCTTCAACGCGGACCGAGACCGGGCCGGTGAGGGCTTTCTTGACGGGATCGAAAATCCGGACGTCGGCAATGCGGAGCGGGCCGTCGAAGGTGTGGGCGGTTGCGGCCTGGATGGCCTCGTAACGGGCCGATGCGAGGCGGACGGCCAGCGCGGTCAGCTGGGCTTCGGCGCCTTCATAGCCCTTGCGGACGATCAGGAAGCGCGGCGTGACGAGCGCGAACAGCTCGTCTTCGCCGTCCATCAGGAAATAGGTCGGGTCGAGGCTTTCGCCGGTCAGGGCGTAGGCCGTGGTGGCAATGGGTTCCGGGCCGCCGTCGACGGTGACGTCTTCGAGCGCTTCAAGGCGCAGGGCCCCCGCAGGCCAAGCGGGCAGCGTGTGGTCTTCGTCGGCGAGCAGGGCCTGGGCATAGACCGAGAGCGCATAGGGCGAGGCGTTCTGGGCGATGTAGATGCGCGGCTCGGTCGCCGGCTCGCTGCCCGGGCCGGTCGTGTCGACCCAGCTGGCCGTGCCGTCATCGAGGGCGAAGGTTTCGGCGACCTTGTTGCCGAACGTGGTGTTGCCATCGATGGTCCAATGGGTCGGCAGGCCGTCTGCGCCGAGGATGATCGTCTCGGCCATTGTCGGGCCGCGGCCATTATTGCTGTAGGCGTAGTCGACCTGGATGTCGGCGCCGATCGTCGTGGCGGTTAGCTCGCCGATATCGGCGCCAAACAGGCGGATCGTATAGGCTTCGGTGACCGGTTGCGGCGCGGCGGGCGCTTCGACGAGGGTCTCCGGTTCGACCGGTGCATCATGGGTACAGGCCGTGAGCAGGAAGGCGCCTCCCAGCGCCGCCAGTGTGAGCCGGTTGAACATCGCGTTTCCTCCAGAAAGCCGAACGCCGTTGCGGCGCCATCAGCAATCTAGGTGGCACAGATGATCGGAGGAATCCAGAATGCGGGGCAAAAGTTTGCGACGCCTGTGAGGGCGCTAGGGGGTGGGGTGTGC
>NZ_JBBKXE010000194.1:0-5193 GCF_037969335.1 Hyphomonas sp.
ATCTTGATTAACGGTAGAGGCGATTGCTGTCTGTACGGCGAATTCCAGGGCAGAATGAGCACTCCGGTCGGGAATTGGCCGTAAATGCCGTGTATCGCCTCTACCAATATGCAGACTGCGCACAGTCCAATACCGCCTAAAGAAACGCTGCACGGTCCGGCATCCCAGTCGATTCTGGCTGCAAGCCCGCTGCAAAGCTCCTCCGATCGCCAAGCATATACCAGTCATGCAATGTCATGGGCGTCGACCACATCAACGCAATTGGGGCTTGGGGCGTGCTGGCAGCAGGTCCTCACGCGAACGCTCAGGCCAGCAAATACACAATTGGTTATACCACCTTGTAAACCTTTTGCTTGTACTGTATATTTCGGAAGCATCTAGGGTTGAGTGGAGCAGGATCATTGTGCTCAGCTTGGCCATCAACAGAGGAAGACCAGAATGTCCGAAAAGCGGCTCTACCACACTGTCGCCCGCGCCATTCTCGACATGATTGAATCCGGCTCTTATCCGCCAGGGACGCGCTTGCCTGGCGAACGTGAGCTGGCCGAACGGTTTGGCGTGAGCCGGGTGGTTGTTCGAGAGGCGGAGATCTCACTTGAGGCCGTTGGCCGCGTCGAAATCAAAGTCGGCTCCGGCGTATACGTGCGTGACTCACTCGCCTCTGGCGGTCTAGCCCTTCCCGGAGTCACCCCGTTCGAGCTGACCCAGACACGCCTTCTGTTTGAATCTGAATGCGCTGCGCTTGCCGCAACAACGATCACCGACGATCAAATTGCCGGGCTCGAAGCAACCGTAAAGAAGATGGCAAACGCGTCACACGACTCTCCGGACGGAGAAGCAGCTGATCAGGATTTTCACATGCTGATTGCAAAAGCGACTGGCAATGAGGCGAACGTGTTTATGCTGCAGACCCTTTGGCGCATGCGAACAGAAATCGCTGCCGTGAAGCGCGTCTATTCAGCCGTGTGTCACAAAGATTCTGACCATCGGGTGAACGAGCACTCCGAAGTCATGGAAGCCCTCAGGCGCCGCGATCCTGACGCGGCCAGAGCGGCCATGCGAGGGCATTTCTCGAGACTTCTGAGCGCACTTCTCGATGCATCGGAACAACAAGCCATCGAAGATGCCAAACGAAAATCCCATGAAAACAGGGAACGGTACTTGCGGACGAATATTGGCGCCTGAATCGCCCCAAGCGGCGGCTCAAAGTCTTCGCTTCCAATTGTTTGAGCGATTTTGACGACCTGCCTGGCCCGTTCGACCGAAGCTGTAACCAGACTGACCGAGAGCGATCCAGTATCTTTCTGGCACCGTCCGGGAAATTGCTGCCTGCCGACATCCAATCCAAGCATCATGTAATCGACGGCTGAGAATCGCGCGGAATGCGCCGGAGAAAGCTTCAGCGATGGGGCCGAAAAACGGGCAATCGTTCCGGATGCTTTATCGTCGTCATCCGGATTTTGGCTCACGTTCTTCGACTAACAACAAATTTCCTCAACTTCCCTGAGCCGAAGCTCAGTGAAATCAAGGAATAGTTGTCAGAAAAATCAAGGAAATGGCGCGAGTGACGGGACTTGAACCCGCGACCTCCGGCGTGACAGGCCGGCACTCTAACCGACTGAGCTACACCCGCGTATTTCCTGCTGCCGCTAAGCAGCGAGCCGCCTCTCTAATCAAGGGGACTATGGCGGTCAAGCAAGGAACGTCAGGCCAAGTTCGATTATATGCATTTCAGGCGACATTCATCAGACACAATGTACATATAATGGACAGCTACACAGGAAACAGGACCCTCCTATGAAACGAATTTTGCTCATTGTCGCGGGTATCGTCGGCTTTCTGGTCGTTGCCGCGATGGTCGTGCCCTTTCTGGTGCCACGCGATGTCTACAAGACCCAGATCGAGAAGGCCGCGACAGATGCGCTGCAACGGGACGTAAAACTGACCGGCGACGTCAAAATCTCGGTGTTCCCAAGGATTTCAGCGAGCGTTGGTGGGGTCACCGTCGCGAATCCCGCAGGATTCGACCGGCCGAACATGATCGAAGCGGGGGAATTGCGCGGGTCTGTCAAATGGCTGCCCCTCCTGTCGCGCCGGGTCGATGTCCAGGAAATCTCCTTCGTCGATGCCAATGTCGACCTTCACCGCATGGCCAACGGAACCGCCAACTGGGAGTTCGGAACGCAGGCCAGCGACGAATCCGGTTCTGACGGTTCCAGCGGCGGATTCGATGCAGGAATCGCATCGGCGCGCCTGAAGAATGCGAACCTCACCTATCGCGACGATGTGGCAGGCTCAGCCTATGACGTGAAGGAACTGGACCTCCAGGCCTCGCTCCAGGCACTCGATAAACCGCTCAAGGCCAAAGCGTCCGGCCTGTTCCAGGACGAGCAGTTTGACGTGGACCTGCAGATTGATTCGCCGGACGCCCTGACCAAAGGCACACAGGCCGCCGTAACCTTCGCATTGGACTCCACGCTCGGCAAAGCAGGGTATGACGGCAGCGTCACACTCGGCGACGCGCCTGCCCTGTCCGGCGCGTTCTCAGCGAGTTCAGATGCGCTGGCAAAGTTTGCAGCCTTCGCGGGTGTCGATCTTCCGATGGACTTCTCGCGTCTTGGAAAGATCGATACAAAGGGCACATTGTCCGGCCCCTTCTCGGCGCTGAACATCGATATCGTCAGCTTCACCCAGTCATCGGACATGGCGAAGACGGATTTCACCGGCCAGATCCTGCTCTCCGAAGCCCCCACCATCACCGGTAACCTGGCCCTTTCGGCGCCGAGCATTGCTGACCTAGCGACTTTTTCGGGTGTGGAGATGCCGCTGAATCTTGCGCCTATGGGCGGGGTTTCGGCCAAGGCCAGCCTGTCCGGTGCGCTGACCGAACCAGCGATCCGATTTGAAACCCTGTCGATCAAGGGCAGCCAGATTGACGCGAACTATACCGGCGCCCTCACGCTCGGCGAAAAGCCTCTACTGGATGGCTCCATCTCGGCCGTGTTGCCACAGGCCGGTGATCTTGCGACGCAAATGGGTCTCGACCTTCCTGCCCGCAACGCCTTGGAGCGGGTGGAACTGAAGGGAGCGATCAAGGGGCCCGCCGATGCGCTCAATTTGAGCGGTCTGGACGTGAAGCATTCGGGCGCGCTGTTGAACGCCACCTATACAGGTGCCGTCGGCCTGGCGGGCGACGGGCGTATCGATGGCAAAGTTGCGGCTTCCAGCAATGAGCTGCGCGCCCTGCTGAAGGCGGCAGACGTCGAGATGGCGCCCGGTGAAACGCTCAAGACGTTCAACGTGGCCAGTGCAATCAAGGGCAGCTTCAAGACATTGTCCCTGACCAATCTCACGCTTGTGCTCGATGACATCACGGGCAAGGGCACCGCAGGTATAGATCTCACCGGCGACCGCCCGAAGATCACCGGCAACCTGGACATGGGACCGCTGGACCTGTCGCCGTTCCTTGGCGACGCTGATCAGGCGGCGAAACCGAAACAGGCCAGCACGGGCTGGAGCAAGGAACCGTTGGATCTTGCGGGCCTCAAAGCGGTGGATGCCGATGTGCAGATCACCACGAGCGCACTGACAGTCGGAAATGTGAAACTCACTGACGCGGCACTCGCCACCAAACTCAATCAAGGCGTTCTCACGGCCGACCTGTCGAAGTTCAAAGCGTTCGGTGGCGACTGGAACGGCAAATTGGGCGTTAACGCCCAGGGTGCCACGCCTGCCGTTGACTTCACGATGAATGGCAGCGGCGTCGGCATGTCGAGCCTGCTCGGCACGCTCGCGGGTTTCGATAAACTCAGCGGCACGGGTGGCTTTACCGTGACCGGTGCAGCCGCAGGCAACTCGATCAATGACATCATGAATGCGCTCGACGGCAAGGTTACGACCAACCTTGTGGACGGCGAGCTGAAGGGACTGAACGTCTCCCAGCTCGTGCGTAGCGCGCAGTCCCTGCAGCAGGCCCTGACGACCGGCAGTCTCAAGAACCTCGATTTTTCGTCAGCCCTGTCGCCCTCTGCGTCGACTGACTTTTCAAGCTTCGACACCGTGCTCACGATCAATGATGGTGTCGCCAATGTCGACCTGATGAAGCTGATCAACCCGGTGCTGGGCATTGATGGATCCGGCCAGATCAATCTTGGCGGGCAGGCGCTGGACCTCCGCCTCGCGACCAGTATCGACAAATCCGGTCAGGGAACCGGAAGCGTGGTTCAGTTGAACGGCATACCGGTTCCGGTGCGCATTTCAGGGTCATGGAACAAGCTTAAAGTGTCGCCGGATACGTCAGGCATCCAGTCGGCCTTGAAGGCTGAACTTGGCAACACGCTGAAAGACCAGCTATCCGACAAGATCGGCGGAGATGCCGGTGCCATTCTCGGGAATGTACTCGGCGTGCCCACCACCTCCGCACCAACCCCGGAGCCCACACCTGCCACCCCCACCGACGCGGCGCCCGAGACCGCGCAGCCGGAGGCCAAAGCACCCGTCACGCTTGAGAGCGCGGCGGAGCAAGCCGCGAGGGACGCGCTGGGCGACCTGTTCAAGAAGAAAAAGAAAGTCGAGCCAGCGCCTGCAGAACCGGAATAAGCTGGCTGTGGCTCAGAAGGGTTTGGTCAGGACGTATTCTATGAGCTGGCCGCGGGCCTCGAAGGCGAGTTTCACCCATCGGCCCTGCGCGTCATACCAGAGGTCGACGTCGATATCGGAATCCATCAGGTAGCGATTGGCTTCGACCGATGTGTCGCCGACACTCACGGTGTCGGGGCCCTTGTCCACGACATTGACCTCGATCAGTTCGCCATCCTCAGTGGAGAGCAACTGCCCTGCCAGGGTCTGCGCCACATTCCAGTGGCTGGACGGGAGGATGCCGACCGGGACCTGGCCTGTATATTCTGTTCCGGTGACATCAAGCACGTTGCCGACACGCATGGCGCTCACCGAGCCGTCATCGCCATTGTCATTCACCGCGCCTTTCAGGGCGACCAGCTGGCCGTCTTTCCACGTTTCGGTGGCATCCAAGGCGTATCGAAACAGCGTAATCGGGCCCAGGCCAGCCTTCAGGCGGACGTCGGTTGTTGCCTTCAGCGTGCCGTCCGGTGCGACGTCGAACGACACCGTATGGGTGCCGAAAGGTTTGCCCTCGCGAAGCACGTGGAAGCTGATTTCATCACCATCTTTCGG
>NZ_JBBKXE010000195.1:0-19000 GCF_037969335.1 Hyphomonas sp.
GCGGGGGATCCCGTGCGGTGGCTCAGTCGCGCGTGTTGAGGATCAGTTCAAGTGCTGCGGCCAGCTTCTGTTCATCATAGGGCTTCTGAAGGACCGGGCAGTCGGCGAAGCGCTCGGCGAGGCCGCGGCGTCCATAGCCTGACACGAAGAGGACGGGGACGCCGGCAGCGAGGAGATGGTCGGCGACCGGGTCGCTCGGTTCCCCGTTGAGATTGAGGTCGAGGAGGCCGAGGTCGATTTTCGGGCCGGAGGCCAGGAAATCCATGGCCTGGTCGAGGCTGGTGGCGCTGCCGGCAAGGTCAAAGCCGAGGAGGAGGACAATGTCTTCGAGGTCGCAGAGCAGGATGGCTTCATCTTCGACAATGAATATGCGTTTTGCGGTCACTGTTATGTCCTGTCTTCGAGCCAACCCTCCATCGTGCAAACCAGGCCGTCAGCATTGTACTCAAGCGAAATATCGCCGTTGATTTCCTGCGCAAGGATGCGGGTAAGCATCGTGGTCCCGAAGCCCTTGCGGGTGGGCTTGCGTACTTCCG
Source organism: Hyphomonas sp. (assembly GCF_037969335.1). Classification (GTDB taxonomy): domain Bacteria; phylum Pseudomonadota; class Alphaproteobacteria; order Caulobacterales; family Hyphomonadaceae; genus Hyphomonas. The sequence goes on from NZ_JBBKXE010000195.1 coordinate 537, forward strand.
GACCGCCTGACTCCCGCCAGGTCAGGGCGAAATGCCCATTTCCTGACTGTTCATACGTCCAGCCGATGTGAATGGTTCCCTCATCATTCGACAGGGCGCCGTATTTCGATGCGTTCGTCGCGAGTTCATGCAGCGCCATGGACAGGGCCTGCGCCTGCTTGGCCGTGACGGTGACATGCGGTCCGTCGAGGGTGATCCTGCCGGCAGCGTCCGCATCATAGCCGAACGGGTTCATCGCATTGGCAGAGACCGCTGCGACGTGCGAGCCGTTCCAGTTTTTCTCCACCAGAAGGTTCTGGACCTCTGACATGGCGTGCATGCGGGCGAGCAGGTCATCGCGCGCTTCCTGCATGGTCTTGGAGTCGACCAGCGACATGCGCGCGACAGCCTGCACGGTGGCCAGTGAGTTCTTCACGCGGTGGTCGAGCTCGCGCATCAGGACCTGGTTTGCCTTTTCACTATTGTACTTTTCGGTGATGTCGAGGGCGTTCTGGAGGACGAACGCGACGTCGCCACGCGCATCCCGGATGGGTTCATGTGTGCAGGTCCATACAATCTCGCGCGTGCCACCACCGTCGATGGGAATGGCAAAGGGTTCCGTGGTCAACTCGTTGGGCGTGCCGGCGAGCGCCTTGCGAAAAGCTGCCTCGAAGAGCGCCATGCGTTCCTCGGTTTCCGGAAAGGCCTCGAATACGTAACGGCCCTGGATTTCGGACATCGTGCAGCCCGTGGTTTCAAGATAGGCTTCGTTGGCGAACGCGATGGCGAGGTCCCGATCAACCATCATCAGGGGTGTCGGGGTCGCGGCAAAGACCTGCAGGAAGTCGATTTCGCCCAAGGGCGCGCGATCCAGGCGGCGGTTCGTGGTGTCGTCCATGGGTCGAACCTCATTCACATAAGTCCGCGTCAGCGGGCCCTACGGTGTATTTGCAGCAGGTGAACGTCCTTCACGACATTCTAGTCCAACTTCTGGAACGCGGCCTAGGTGTATTTTCAGTTGGATGCAGCCTTGGCGCGAACGCCTAACCGATGTGGAGACCTTCGCTGCCCAAGACAGCGTCATGCTCAGCGACGAGATGGCCGGGCGCGATCTCGACCAATTGGGGCTGGTATTGCTCGGCGTCCGGGTCATCGATGCGTTTGGATTTCAGGAATCGGAGCGGGGCACGGCTGTCGAGCGGGCTTGGCAGGTCGCCGGTCAGCTTGATGCGCTCACGGGTGCGCTCGAGCTTCGGGTCGGCAGCCGGCACGGCGGCGATCAGGGCCTTGGTATAGGGGTGGCGGGCATCCTCGTAGATGGCGGTGCGTCCGGCCAGTTCGACGACGCGACCGAGATAGAGGACCATGACCCGGTGGCTGATCTCACGCACGACCGAGAGGTCGTGGCTGATGAAGTTCATGGCGAGGCCGAATTCCTTCTGCAGCTCGATCAGGAGGTCGACGACCTGTGCCTGCACGGAGACGTCGAGGGCAGAAACGGCCTCGTCGCAGATCACCAGTTTCGGTTTCAGGATCATGGCACGGGCAATGCCGACGCGCTGGTTCTGGCCGCCGGACAGCTCGTGCGGATAGCGGTTGATCAGGGCCGGGTCGAGGCCGACACGGGGCATGATGGCCTGGACGCGCTGGTCGCGCTCGGCGCGGCTGAGGCGGGGCTCGTGGACCTGTAGCGGCTCGGCAATCGAGGCACCGATGGTCATGCGCGGGTCAAGGCTGGCGAGCGGATCCTGGAAGACGATCTGGAGATCGTCGCGCAGGGCGTCCATTTCGGACTTGCCCGCCTTGGTGATGTCCTTGCCGAGCCAGGCGATGGTGCCATCAGTGGGCGGTATCAGGCGCAGCACGCCGCGTGCGAGCGTGGACTTGCCGCAGCCGGACTCTCCAACGACGCCAAGAGTTTCGCCGGGACGCAGGTCGAAGGAGACGCCGTTGACGGCCTTCAGGGGCTTGGTCTTGCCGAACAGGCCGCCTTTGACGCGGATCGGGAAGTGGATTTTCATGTCATCGACTTCGAGCACGGGCTTCACGGCGGGATCGGGGGCAGGGCCGAGTGTCGGCCTGCCGCGCCGGTCAGGCTGGTCAATCCGGGGCACGGCTTCGAGCAGCATTTTCGTATAGGGGTGCTGGGGCTTGTAGAAGATGTCGTCGACGCTGCCGCGTTCGACAATCTCGCCATGGCGCATGACGATGACGCGGTCGCACATGCGGGCGACGACGCCCATGTCATGGGTGATGAGGGCAATGCCGGTGCCGGTATCGCGCTTCAGGTCGTTCATCAGGTCGAGGACCTGGGCCTGCACGGTGACGTCAAGCGCCGTGGTCGGCTCGTCCGCCAGCAGCAGGCGGGGGCCGCACAGCATGGCGATGGCGATCATGACACGTTGGCGCATGCCACCGGACAGTTCATGCGGGAACTGGTCCATGCGGCGAGCGGCTTCCGGAATGCGGACGTTTTCCAGCCATTCAACGCACCGTTTGTCAGCGTCCTCGCCCTTCAGGCCCTTATGAAGGGCCAGCACTTCGCGCATCTGCGCGCCGACGGTCATGTGCGGCGTCAGGCTGGTCAGCGGATCCTGGAAGATCATCGACATTTTTGCACCGCGGATCTTGCGCAGGGTCTCGATGGGCGCGTCCAGCATATTGGTGCCATCAAAGTCGATATGACCTGTGGCGGTGCCGTTTCCAGCCAGCAGGCCGAGCGCGGCGAGGGCCGTCTGGCTCTTGCCGGAGCCGCTTTCACCGACAATGCCGAGGCATTCACCTTCAGCGACGTCAAAACTGATGCCGCGTACGGCGTTCACGATGCCGTCGGGCGTATCGAAATCGACCTTCAGGTCTTTCACGGAAAGAATGCTCATGGCGGCAATCTCTACAGGCACGGGGAGGGTGTGCAATGTTTTCAATGCACAAAAAAACCGCGCCATTGCTGGCGCGGTTTGAGTTGGCGGGTCCGGCCCATCGGGAGGCAGGCCGGTCGCCGGGCTGTCAGAACCTGTAGCCGAAGCCGACCCCGACAACGAGCGGGTCGATATCGACGTCAGCATTCACATGGGTGCCGAGCGCCGTGGTGAAGTTGACGTTGACGTCTGTGTTGATCCAGATTTTCTTGATGTCGGCGTTGAAAGCCCAGCCACCGGGCTCGCCATCAAGGTCATAGTCGAACCCGGCCTGAAGGGCGGGTCCGAAGCTGGAATCATAGGAGATCCCGTCGGCGACCGGGCCTTCGTCCTCGTTGAAGAAGAAGGTCGCGTTCACGCCTGCGCCGACATAGGGCTTGAACTGGCCCATTTCGGTGAAGTGATATTGCACCGTCAAAGTGGGTGGCAGCAGCCAGACGTCGCCAAGGTCAACCGTCGCGTCGGTCAGCGCGCCGGGTACGGTGACGTTGACGGCCTTCACGTCATGCGGCGTGACGGCGAGGATGAGTTCCGCCGCGATATGCTCGTTGAAGAAATAGGTGATGTCGAATTCCGGCACATACTGGTCGGAAATATCGACGTCGCCGGGCAGGGTCGCGCCGCCGGCTTTCAGCGTACCAGCTTCATCCGGCAGGACACCGAGCACACGTGCCCGCAGCATCCAAGGACTGTCTTCGGCGTGGGCCGTGGCGCTGACGCCGGTCCATGCTGCGCTCGCCATGAGGGCGGTGATGAGTAGCTTTTTCATTGGTCTGTACCCCGCAATGTGTGTTCCAATGCGGCTGATGTAGGCCTTTGATTTTGCGCCGGTAATTGCCCGTTTTGACGCGCGGTTGCACGCCGCGCGGCATGTGCGCGCTTCTAGGTAGTAGTCCCGATTGCGGGGGACGCCAGTCGATCAAATATTGGGGAATTGCGCCCTGGTCCCGGATGGCTGGTGCGGCGTGATGGCAGGGCCTTTCCCCTTGCGGCAGGCTTGAACTTGTCGGCGCGAGCGATGAACATGCCCGTCAGACCCATGCCGGAAACGGCCATCACAGGATATCGCTCATGCCCGTCATCAATTTTCTTACGCCCTGCATCTTTGACTCCGGCGCGTTGAAGCAACTGGAGGTCACGGCGAAGAAGCTTGGCATCACGCGGGCCTTTATCGTGACCGATCCCGGCATCAAGGCTGCGGGCATTCTCGACAAGGTGATTGCGGCGCTGGGCAGCACGCCTGCCGGCATCTTCGCCGAGACAGTCGCCAATCCGACGGAAAAGCAGGCGAAGATTGCGACGCAGGCCTACAAGGATAGCGGCGCAGACGGCATCATCGCGCTCGGCGGCGGCTCGTCGATGGACCATGCCAAGGCCATCGGCCTGATGGCGTCGCATGACGAACCGCTTGAAAACTATGCGGCCATCATCGGCGGCGCGAAAAAGATCCACAAGATCCCGCCACTGATCGCCATCCCGACCACGGCGGGTACAGGCTCAGAAGTCTCGATCGGCATGATCACGACGATGGAGAATGGCCGCAAGGAGACCTTCGCCTCACCTTTCCTGATTCCGTCGACAGCCATCTGCGACCCGGACCTGACGCTCGGCCTTCCGGCTTTCATGACGGCGGCGACCGGCATGGACGCCGTCACCCATTGTATCGAGGCGGTGCTGACGCCGACCGTGAACCCGCCCGCCGAGGGCATTGGCTATGACGGCGCCACACGGGCACTGGGCGGCGGCTGGCTCGTCAAGGCGGTCAAGGATGGCAGTGATCCGGAGGCGCGCTGGAACATGATGATGGCGAGCTATGAAGGCGCGCTGGCCTTCGTCAAAGGCCTGGGCGGCGTGCATGCACTCAGCCATGCGGCCGGTCGCCTGCACGAGAAGAAGCTGCACCATGGCACGTTGAACGCGATCTTCCTGCCGCATATCCTGCGCTTCCATGACGGATCAGCGGACGAAAAATACGTGCGTCTTCGCTTGGCCATGGGCCTGAGGCCCAAAGCCGATCTCGGCGATGCGATCCAGGACCTGAACGATGCCATCGGGATTCCGAAAACCCTGTCTGATATTGGCCTGACGGCGGCGGACGGCCCCGGCATTGTCGAATATGCCCTGAAAGACCTCGCGCATTTCGGCAATCCGCGCACGATGACGGCCGATGATTATGCCAAGGTCTATGAGATTGCCCTCGGCTAGGAGGACGGCCCTTGCGTCCGCTTGTTCCGATCCTGCACCTGGCCGCCGGGCATCATGGCGGGCAGGTGGCCGTATTGAAACAGGCGGAGAACGGCCATGCGCAGGCCGACCTGTCCAAGGTGCCGGCTGACCGGCTCTTGTCGGTGATGACGCGTTGCGTGTTCAATGCCGGGTTCAACTGGAAGGTCATCGACGCCAAGTGGGGCGGGTTCGAGGCGGCGTTCGAGGGCTTCGATCCGGCCAAGCTCGCCTTCTTCGGCGACGAGATGATGGACGACCTCGTGTCGGACACGCGGATCGTGCGCAATGGACAGAAGATCAAGGCAACGCTCGAGAATGCCAGGATGGTCGCCGGGATCGAGCAGTCGGAAGGCGGGTTCGGCGCGTTCCTCGCGGCCTGGCCCGCAGGTGACCAGGTCGGCCTCATGGCTGAGCTGAACAGGCGCGGGTCGCGGCTGGGCGGGGCGACGGGGCAGTATTTTCTGCGCTTCTGCGGCTGGGACGCATGGATCACGTCGCGCGACGTCTGCGCGGCGCTGGTCCGCGAAGGTGTGCTGGACAAGCCCGTGGCGACCAGCAAGCGCGACCTTGGCAAGGTGCAGTCGGCGATCAATCACTGGCACTCGGGTAGCGGCCTGCCGCGCGCAGCGATCAGTCGTATCCTGGCGCTGAGCGTGGGGTGACCCCCTATTCCGGTTTCACGGCCAGCGCGCTGAACACCGAGACGCAGAAGGGCACAAGATAGCTGAGTCCCATCTTCCACCAATTGAGCGTTTCGAGGGCGATGACGCGTTCGAACTGGTTGATCAGGGTCAGGATTGTGCCGACCAGAATGGCCACCACGATACCGCGGATAAGGATGGGGCGCATGATCTCTCCGTCTCATTGGCACCCGGCGGCGCTGAAATCGCTTTCCGTGCTCGTGCGAATCCGACCATTATCAGCACATGATCGCAGAAATACAGCATTATGCAGGTGGATTGGGCGTTGCCGCCAGCGCCATGGCCATTGGTGCAGGCTGGGTCGTGACCATTGCCTCGCCCAATTGCAGCTTTGACAAGCTGGATGGCAGCCGGGCCGACCGGCATGTGCGCGAACTGCTGCACCAGACGGCCACGCCGATTGCCGCGATCATGCTGGCGGCGGCGGCCCTGTTCATGCTGGCAACAAGCTGGGCGGCAGCGGTGACCGCGGCGCTGGCAGCGTTTGGCTTCTTTTCCACGCGCCTGATGCTGGCGCCGAAGGAAGGCAAGAATCCGAAGGGCGTGAAAACCCGCCGGAAGGATCAGCGGGCGGTTTCCGTCAGCCTGTCGCTGATGTTCATGCTGATTGCCGTGATTGCGGGCATTCTCGGCCTGATCGGGATCTAGGCATAGACCAGCCAGAGACAGCCCATCTCGTGAAGGGCCCGGAAATCGTCGACAGAGCGGGTTGCGGCCTTGCGCGCGATTTCGCCTGCGGATTTGCGATTGGCGCCCAGCATCAGCACGCAGATGGCAAGGCCCGGTATGAAGGCCCACCAGACCACGGCAAACGTGGCCAGAACACCGATCAGGCAGATCAGGTAGGCAAAGGCGTCGAGCACGCGGAATCGCACATACATGTTGCGTCCGAACGCGTTGAGGAGTTCGGGGCGCTTGTGCAATTCTTCGGCGTCGATGGCGAAACGCTGTCCTGGAACGTGCTCCATGAACAGGGCTCGCGTCATGCGGCCGGCACGATGCGGGTTAGCTGCGCACTTGAGAAACATGCGGTCGTCCTCCCTGAAGGCTTAATTAAAACAGCCGCTCGTTAATCGTCCGGCGATCACGGCTCGAAAATTTTACACAAATTCAACCAATCGGGCGCGCAATTGCCTGAACGCCCGTCTGGTGAATCCGTTTGCCACTCGGGAATGTTGTACTTATGTTGCAATGCAGCATGAAAGGTTTGTAACGCGATGCTTTACTCACTTGTCGAAATGAACCGCGTGGCAATGGCGCCAATGCGACTGGCCGCAAAGGCTGGCCGGGCCGCCCTCCGGTCCCCGCTCAACCCGCTCGGCCAGACAGACTATGGCAAGTCGCTCGCCGCCTTCGCCGATGTGTTTGAAAGCTCGACGCGCTATTATGGCAAACCGGAATGGCGGATCGACACCGTCCGGGTCAACAGTGCCCCAATTGACGTGACGCCGACGGTCGCCTGGCGCTCGCCCTGGTGCACCCTGTTGCATTTCAAGAAGGACCCGGACCAGCTGGCCGCCGTGCGCAAGCCCGGATCGCCGCCCTTGCCGCGCATGTTGATCGTGGCACCGCTGTCGGGCCATTACGCTTCCTTGCTGCGCGGGACGGTTGAAGCGTTCCTGCCACATCATGACGTCTACATCACCGACTGGTCTGACGCGCGCATGGCGCCTGTCTGGCAGGGCCGGTTCGATCTTGACGATTATATCGACCATATCCGCAAGATGCTGACCCAGATCGGCGGCGGCGCGCATGTGCTTGGCGTCTGCCAACCGGGACCGCCCGTGCTGGCAGCGCTGTCGATGATGGCCGAGGATGACGATCCGGCCCGTCCGGCGTCGATGACGTTCATGGGCTCGCCGATCGATGCCCGCCGCAGCCCGACCGTGCCGAATGAACTGGCCGAAGAGCGCTCGTTCGGATGGTTCGAAGAGAACATGATCCAAACCGTGCCTGGCCCTTATCCGGGTGTGATGCGCCGCGTCTATCCGGGCTTTGTCCAGCTCGCTTCGTTCATGCACATGAACTGGGGCAAGCATGTCGATGCGCAGTGGAAATTCTTCAATCACCTTGTTGAAGGCGACGGCGACGGGTCCGACAAGCACCGCGAATTCTATGACGAGTACCTGTCGGTGCTCGACCTGACCGAGGAATTCTACCTGCAGACCATCCAGCGCGTGTTCCAGGAACATCATCTTGCGCGCGGCATCTACAAGTATCGCGGGACACGCCTCGTGAAGCCGCAGGCGATCCGTGACATCGCCCTGATGACGGTCGAGGGCGAGCTGGACGACATTTCCGGCATCGGCCAGACGCAGGCGGCTCATGACCTTTGCACGAATATCCCCAAAGACATGCAGGCGGACTATGTCCAGCCCGGTGTTGGCCATTATGGCGTGTTCAACGGCGCCCGCTTCCGTACGGAGATCGTGCCGCGCGTGACGCAATTCACGCGCCGTTTCATCGATGTGAAAGCTGAAGCTGAGGCGAAGGACGTCGCGGCTGCGCGGATTTGAAGCGTCAGCCTCGCCTGACCGATCCCCGCAGATGCGTTACTATGCACAAGCTGGGCGGGTCGTTCGCGCCTGCTATGATGGAGAGTGACGATGGCGGCCGCTGATGCTTCCCCTGATACCATTATCGAGCAGTTTTTGACTGTGACCTGGTGGGCCATGCTGCTGCGCGGTATTGCGGCGGTCCTGTTCGGCATTCTCAGCTTCGCGTGGCCGGAGATCAGCCTTCAGACACTGATGATCGTATTCGGTGTCTACGTGATCATGGATGGCGCCTTCCTGGTCGGCGCGGCCTTCAAGGGTGGTGTTTCACGCTATTGGCTTTTGCTGCTCAACGGCGTTCTTGGCATTGGCGCCGGCGTGATTGCCATGGCCTGGCCGGGCCTGACGGCGATTGTGCTGGTTTTCGTCATCGGTTGGTGGGCCATTTTCAGCGGCATCGTCGCAATCGTGCTGGCCATCCGTGTACGCCGCGAAATAGAGAATGAATGGCTTCTGATCCTGTCAGGTATTCTGTCAGTGCTGTTCGGTGCCGCCCTCCTGATCGCTCCGGGTGCGGGTGCATTGGCGTTGATCTGGCTGATTGCCCTCTGGGCACTCGTATTCGGCGCGTTGATGATCGTCCTCGCCTTCCGGCTGAGGAAGTTGCGTACGCTCTGAGGGATGTGTCAGATCAGGCCGGGCAGCATGTGGCTTCAAAACCGAGCAGTTCGATCTCGGGGCTGAGATAGCCTTCCTTCACCGGCTCGCTACCGGCCAGTGCGGTCGAGAGATATTTCTTGTTGTCGTCGCAGAAGACGGTCGCGACCGCAGCGTCCGGGCCGAGGCGCTCAGCCGCCATCAGGGCGCCAATCAGGTTGGCGCCTGAGGAAATGCCGACGCCCAGACCGAGTTCGCTGGCCAGCGCCTGCGCCATCAGGATCGCATCGCCATCCGAGACGGCGATCACGTCATCCAATTCCGCGAAATCGACGATGGCCGGGATGAAATCATCGGAAATGCCCTGGATGCGGTGGCTGCCAATCTTGTGACCCGTCGACAGGGTCGGGGATTCCTTCGGCTCCAGCGGGTGGATTTTCACACCGGGCACAGCCGCGCGCAGGGCCCGGCCAACGCCCATGACCGTGCCGCCCGTGCCGACACCGGCCACGAACGCGTCTGGCGCGAGGCCGAGCAGGGCCATCTGCTTCAGCAGTTCCGGCCCGGTCGTGTCGCAATGGCCGATGGCATTGTCGCAATTGGAAAACTGGCAGGGCAGGAAGACGCCGTCCTGGCGCCGGGCCAGTTGCTCGGTGGCGGCAATGGCGCCGATGAAGCCGCCTTCTTCGCGGGTGACGAGATGGAGATCGGCGCCGAGGCTGCGCAATAGCGCCTTGCGTTCGTCACTCATCCAGTCGGGCATGTAGATGTCGACCTTGTGGCCGAGCGCCCGGCCGAGCGAGGTGAGCGCGATACCGGCGTTGCCGCTGGTCGCCTCGGCAATCGTGTCGCCCGGGCGCAGCGCGCCGGAACAGATGGCGCGGCTGAGGATCGAAAGGGCCATGCGGTCCTTGATCGAGCCGGTGAGATTGTAGTGCTCCGCCTTGGCATGGATGACGCGCTCGACGCCGCGATAGCGCAGGTGGATCGAGAGGAGCGGCGTACGGCCGATGAGGCTGGCGAGGGCGCGCAGGCGCGGATGGGCGGTGGCTGGCACCATGCGGGCGCGGGAAACTCTGTCGATTGCGGCAAGGGCAATAGGCGGCATGGGGGTCAGCTCCATTTGCAAGAATGGGGAGATTCACATGGCGGCCATCAAAATGCATCGCAATTTTGCAACTTATTCGCTGGAATATGGGTAAAATATTCGGTAATTGTCTGGAATGGAAGAAAAATTAGATGATGTAGACCGGATTCTCCTGCGCGCCTTGCAGGCGGATGGCACCCAGTCGCTCGAATCCTTGGCGGGTCGGGCGGACATTTCGACCAATACGTGCTGGCGCAGGGTCAAACGGCTGGAGGATAGCGGCGTGATTGCACGCCGGGTCGCGCTGATCGATCCGGAAAAGCTGGGGCTGAACCAGACGATCTTCGTCGCGATCCGCACGCGCGACCATTCGGCGGACTGGCTGAAGCGGTTTGCCGACGCCGTGCGGACGATCCCGGAAGTGGTGGAGTTTTACCGGATGGCCGGCGAAGTCGACTATTTGCTGAAAGTGCAGGCGCGCAGCGTCCAAGATTATGACCGGGTCTACAAGGTGCTGATCGCGCGCGTTGATATTGCTGATGTCAGCGCGACCTTCGCAATGGAATGCCTGAAGAACACGACCGAACTGCCGGTCTAGCGGAGCATGGCGGTTTCAGCGAACCCGGGGACGTGCAGCATGCGGCTGAGGCCGAGGCAGGCGGCGAGGGGTTCGCCCTCCGGCGTCTTTTCGGCGCTGTCGGGCTTCTTGAGATAGGCCATCAGGTCGCCCGTCGCACCGCGCTCCAACGCGTCCAAGGTCATGTCCTCTGTGACGTCGCCGAGAAGTGTGGATTTCCGGCAGGTCAGCTGTTCGGCAACGATGAGGGGCGCAGGCGCCCCGCCCGTGCGGATGGCGCGCCAGGCCGCCTGCTGCGGCGCGTTGCGGATCAGGATGGCGGCAGGCAGGCCATCGCCTGCAGGCACGGCCAGCCAGAGCGCGCTCACGCCGGAACGCGCCTTGGGGCTCGTGTAGCGGACCGAATAGATCGTTCCGCCTGAATGCTTGTGGGCCGAGAGGCTTGCCGCATCTGTGGCATCGAGTCCGGCCAGCCAGTCGGAAACGGCGATATTGCGGGCCTCGCGGGCGCGGGATGAGTTGCCGGTGAGCATGAGGGCAACCGACTGGTCCATGCGCGCCGAGGGTTTGAGTCGCGCGCCGGCCTGGATTGCCGCGTCATAGTGGGCGGCGGCGCGCTCGGCATTTCCGAGGTCAACGGCTGCGCGCGCGGCGATGACATGAGCCTCACGGATCTCCAGGCGGTCGGGGCAGGTGTCGATGAAGGCTTCGGACGTGCGCAGGAAATAGGCGGGGCTGCCTTCCTCGGTCGGGGCTGTGATCGCTTCATGGAAACGTCCGGCTTCGGACAATCCGCAGGTGCTTTCGCCGTGGGCATATTGCGTGAAGCCGATCAGGGTGCTGACACCTGAAGCGATGACCGCCGAAGCGAGTTTGAGGGCGAAGCGGGGCTGAGTCATTGGAACCGTCCTTGCTATACCGACAAGGGGAATTCTCAACCCTGCAGGAAAGCCCGTTCAATCGCCCACCAGAGCCCGGTTGCCCCGATGGCGGCTGAGACGGGCCAGACCAGGACCGGCCGGTAGAGTTGCATCTGACCGGCCCGACTGAGAACGCCCTTGAAGTAGAGCGACGCTGCAAAGGCCATGCCGATCACCGCGAGCTGGCCGAATTCCACGCCGACATTGAAGCCGAGCAGGGCGGGCAGGAAGACATTGCCCGGCAGGCCGAGATCTCCGAAGGCACCGGCGAAGCCCATGCCGTGGATCAGGCCGAAGCCGAAAGCGAGCAAGGGCCGCCAGGCCATCGTGTCCTTGAAAAGGATGTTCTCGAACGCGGCCCATGCGATTGTCAGCGCAATCAGCGGCTCGACGATTCCGGGGAACGGCGTGATTACGCCGGAGGCTGCCAGCCCAAGCGTGGCGGTATGGGCGATGGTGAATGCCGAAATCTGGAAGAGCAGGGATTTGACGCGCAGGCTGGAGAGGAACAGGGCCAGGACGAACAGGATATGGTCCATGCCTCCCGGCAGGATGTGCTGGAATCCGATGTGGATATAGAAGCCGAACGTGGCAAAGCCTGACCGGTCCAGGTTCATCTCATCTGGCTCTGACACCGTGTCGGACACGGGCTTTTCAGGTACCGCGTTTTTCCGGTCGAGTTTCGCCAGTTCACGGCAGAGCGCCGGATCCATGCCGCCGTTTGGGCCGCAAAGCTCGTCTTCGGGATGGGCGTGGGCCTGAAGCGGGACGGTCGTGCTGATAACCATGACGCAGGCCAGCGCAGCGAGCAGGTGACCGACCAGTGCCCTCATGGGCCCGTGTCCAGCAGCTCGTGCGTGCCTAACGCCCCATCATGGGGCGAATGGTCCGGGCCATGCACGGGCAGGACGGCAATCAGGACCGCGATCAGGACGCCGCCGCCAAGCGACAGGAAGCTGCGCAGGGGCGGCTCTTCCTTCAATGGCTCCATCAGCGGGCCGGTTGCCACATAGAGCAGCAGGCCGGCCGAGATGGCGAAAAGGTTGCCGACGGATTCGGCCCCGAGCCCGTACATGAAGGGTACTGAGGCGATAACGCCCAGCGGGGTCGTGACCGCAGCAGCGAGGAACGCGAAGAGGAAGGACCGGCGATTGCCGAACCCATGGCGTCGCAGGATCGCGAAGGCGATCACGCCTTCGGGAAACTTGTGCAGCAGCAGGGATGCGGCAGCATAAACGCCGGAGGAAAAGCTGGCGGCGAAGGTGACCGAGTAGATCACACCGTCGATGAACGAATGAAGGGCGATCGCCATGACTGGTGTGGCCGCAGCCGCGTGACCCTCTTCGCCGCCTTCCGGGAACAGGACGCGGACCAGGAAACTGAGCAACAGCCCGCCGAGGAAGCCGGTGAGGATGAGGGCAGGCGCATGCCGGCTGAGCGCGAAGGCTTCCGGCGTGATGTGAAGCAGGCTGAGCGTCACCAGCATGCCGCCCGCTGCCAGCGCGAAGAGGCCGGAATGGCGCGCGCTCCAGTCGCCACGCGCTGCAACCGCGATCAGGGCGATCGTCGTCACAAAGGCGGCGATCAAGCCGAAGAATAAGGGGGCCTGCATGGACTGGAGCATAGGTCGGAAAGCGGTCTCACGGGGGCCGCGCAGGGCCGGGAAAGGAAATAGAGGACAAAGCTGCGGCGAAATGCGTTGATGTGCTCTTGTGCGATAATGTTATATAGTCTCATTATTCAAATCGCGAGAACAAATTTGCTGTTTGCGTGTTTTCCTGCAGTGTGCCGTGAGGAGGCCTTTTGACGATGTTTACTTCACCGCGTGTGTTTTTGTGCCTGATGATCGGCGTTCCGATGCTGGGTCTCGTCGGCTGCGGCCGCGATCCCGAACCTGCCGCGCCACCAGAGGCGGTTGCTGACGACGTGCCTGTGCCTGAAGTGGTTGCGCCGGTGGTTCCTGCAACGCCCGACATCGCGGAACCGTCTGCGGGCGGAGAGGCGCATGTGCATGGCGCTGGCGAGTTTGCCGTGGCGGTCGATGGCGATGTCCTGACGGTGACGCTGGACGCGCCGCTGGCGAATTTCGGCCTCGGTGAAGGCGATACCGACACGCTGGAAGTCAGCACCGGTATCGGCGACGGGCTGGTGAGTTTCGAGGGCGGCGCCAATTGCCAGCCCGGCGACCGCCATATCGAGACACGCACAGTGGGCGACCATAGCGGCCTGACGCTGACCTTGTCCTTTACCTGCGCGGATATCGAGAAGCTTGAAGGCGTCCGCCTGAACGCGTTCAGCGAGTTCCCCGGATTCGAGACGGTCAATGCCGTTTTCATCGGTCGGGATACACAAGTCGCCGGTGTGCTGACGGCCGGAAATCCTGAACTGTCCACACGCTAGACCCTGAAACGGCTGAATGACTGATCCTGCCATACAGATCGAAGGCCTGCGCTTTGCCTGGAAGGGTTCTGAGCCAGTGCTTGATGTGCCCGCCTTCACACTGGCGCGCGGCGAGCGCCTGTTCCTGCGGGGGCCATCAGGCTCAGGCAAGTCGACCCTGCTCGGGGTGATCGCCGGTGTTCTGGTGGCGGATGCCGGGCGGGTGAATGTGCTGGGCCACGAGCTTGGCAGCCTGTCCAGCGCCGCGCGCGACCGGATGCGGGCCGACCATCTCGGCGTGATCTTCCAGATGTTCAATCTCGTGCCTTATCTTTCTGTGGTGGGGAACGTGACCCTGCCGCTGAAATTCTCGGGCCGTCGGCGCAGGATCGTTGGCGGCGACGCCGATGCAGAGGCCCGGCGCCTGCTTGGCCGTCTGGGGCTCACCGATGAAGCCCTTCTGGCGCGCCGTGTGTCAGACCTCTCGGTCGGCCAGCAGCAGCGCGTGGCCGCGGCGCGGGCGCTGATCGGCGGGCCGGAAATCGTGATCGCGGACGAGCCCACCTCGGCGCTCGACTCCGATGCCCGCGACCGGTTCATTGAACTCCTGTCCGAAGAAGCCGCCCGCACCGGCGCGGCCCTGTTGTTCGTCAGCCATGACGCCTCGCTGGCGCGGTTGTTCGATCGGTCGGTGGACCTTGCCGAGATCAACCGGGCGAGGGTGAGCGCATGAGGGCGATCCTGTCTCTTGCCTGGAAGAGCCTGATGAACCGCAAGGGCTCGGTGATCCTGACACTGGTGGCCGTGGCCCTGTCGGTCGCCTTGTTCCTTGGCGTCGAGAAGGCGCGGACCGGGGCGCGGGAGGGCTTTGGCAATACGATTTCGGGGACCGACCTGATTGTGGGAGCGCCGACCGGGACGGTGAACCTGCTGCTCTATTCGGTGTTCCGGATGGGCAATGCGACGGCGGAAGTGTCGTGGCCCACTTATGAGAAGCTCGCGGCACGTCCGGACATTGCCTGGACCGTGCCGATTTCGCTGGGCGACAGCCACCGGGGCTTTCGCGTGCTTGGCACGACGGACGCGTATTTCGACCATTACAAATATGGCCGGGGACAGGCATTGGTATTGGCCAAGGGCGAGCGGTTCAAAGATGTGTTTGATGCCGTGATCGGCGCCGATGTGGCGCGCGAGCTTGGCCATGAGATCGGCTCGCCGCTGGTATTGAGCCACGGATTGGGTACGGCCAACCTTGATGGCGGACATGAGAACCGGCCGTTTCGGGTTGTGGGTATCCTGGCACCGACAGGTACGCCGGTGGACCGCACGGTGCATGTCTCGCTGGAAGCGATCACCGCCATCCATGTCGGCTGGGAGACAGGCGCGAAGAACCCGCTTTCGGACTCGATCGACGAGACGATGATCCGCAGCTTCGACCTGACGCCGAAAAGCGTGACCGCGATCTTTGTCGGCCTGGCCCAGAAGGGCACGATCCTGACGACACGCCGGGCGATCAATACGAACAAGGGCGAGCCGCTGATGGCGATCATCCCCGGCGCGGCGCTGGCCGAGTTGTGGAGCGTGACGGCGTTTGCCGAGCGGGCGCTGATGGCGGTGTCGGTGTTTGTCATCGCGGTGGGGCTGGTATCGATCCTGACCTCTATCCTGACGAGCCTGAACGAGCGCCGGCGCGAGATGTCGATCCTGCGCGCGGTCGGCGCGCGGCCGGGCCATATCTTCGCCCTGCTGGTGCTGGAAGCCGGACTTGTCGGATTCCTCGGCGCATTGGCGGGGATTGGCCTGATCCATGCGATCCTGCTGGTGGCGGGGCCGATGGTGGAGGCGCACTATGGCGTGTCGCTGGCGGGGACGGGGCCGGGCCTGACTGACCTCTACACGCTGCTGGCGGTGACGCTGGCCGCGCTGGTGATCGGCATGGTGCCGGCCTGGGCGGCGTTCCGCCGTTCACTGGCCGATGGCCTGTCTGTGAAACTGTGATGATTTGTACCGTTGAAACCGGCTGGTGGAACCGGCCCCCGGAGCCTATTTAGAGAGCCATGAAAAAACCCCTGATCCTGACCTCCGCCATACTGCTCGCGCTTGTTGTTGCCTGTGGTGAGACCGCTGTGCCGGAAACGGCCTCAGCCCCAGCTGCTGCGACGGCCAATGCCGGGCCGAAAGTCGGTGACAAGATTGGCGAGGGCGATGCCGAGAAGGCCGCCCGGAAAGCCGAGAAGGATGCCGAAATCGTCGCCAAGGCGGCCGAGGCCGCACGAATCAAGGCGGAGCTTGAGGCGCGCGGCATTCTCAGCGTCGGATGGGAAGACCTGATGCCGGAGGGCGAGGAAGAACGCCTGGCCCAGATGTACCAGTCGCAAATGGCGACGCTCTATTCCGGCGCCGCGATTGCCGAGGGCTCGGCTGCCGATACTTCGGTGCAGATCGGCACGTTCAACACAGTTGACGCGCTGAACGGCGTGAAGGTGCGCATTCCCGGCTATACGGTGCCGTTCGAATACGGATCGAAAGCCGAGATCACGCAATTCCTGCTGGTGCCGTATTTCGGGGCCTGTATCCATTCGCCGCCACCGCCGCCGAACCAGACGATTTTCGTCAGGACCGACACGCCGATCAAGCTGAAGGACCTGGCTCAGGCGGTCTGGATCGAAGGCACGATGCTGACGCAGACACAGAATTCGGATCTTGCGGACGCGGCTTATACGATCGAGATGACGAGCATCGAGAAATACGAGTATTGAGGCCAAAAAGAAGGGCAGCCAATCGGCTGCCCCTCTCATACTCTACCTGGTACTCTACTGATCGTAAGCCTTAAGGAAAAAGTCCTAACGGTTTACGAACCTCGTTGTGGCGGCCTATTTGGCGCCTTTAGCAAGCAGGTTGCGGATTTCCTCGAGGAGGACTTCCTGGCGTGGCGGCTCTGCCGGTGCAGCCTCTTCCTTTTTCTTCATCGAATTCATGCCCTTGATGATCATGAACATCACGAACGCGACGATGATGAACGAGATCAGCGCGGTCAGGAATGCGCCGATATCGACGATCGCAGCGGGCTGAACCACTTCGCCAGCGGCGTCGAGGACTTCAGGTGAAATCGTGTAAGTCAGCGCTGCCAGATCGATGCCGCCCATGACCGGCGCGAGGATCGGCAGGAACACGCCTTCAATGAACGCAGTTACGACGGTTGCGAAAGCGCCGCCCATGACAAAGGCGACGGCCATGTCGATGAGATTGCCCTTCATGGCAAATTCTTTGAATTCCTTGAACATTGTATACCCCTCCTAAGGTTGGTTATCCCACTCGCCAGTGGAAATAATTCCTACTATTCGAATTGAGGGTCAAGCCGGTTCAACAGCAGGGGGAGCTGCCGGAGGGCAGTCTATCTGGCTTCGGGATCTTCGCCGCCATTGACGCGGGCGCGCAATTCCTTGCCGGCCTTGAAGAAGGGAACGGCCTTTGCGGGCACCTTGACGGGCTCGCCCGTGCGCGGGTTGCGGCCCTTGCGGGCGTCACGCTTGCGAACCGAGAAGGCGCCGAAGCCGCGCAGCTCCACCCGGTCGCCGCGGGCGAGGGCTTCGCCGATCTCGTCGAGAATCACATTGACCACACGCTCAAGGTCCTCCTGGCGGAGGTGACTGTATTCCGAAGCGAGTTTCGCGATGAGTTCAGACTTTAGCATGTGGTTGTTATTAAACGCATTTGCGGCGGGAGCGCTAGGCCCCCGCCGCAAACATTTCGTCGAATTTAGGAAGCGGTTACCCGCTCCGTATCAGGCCTCGTTCATGAACGCTTCGGCCTGGCTCTTCCAGTCGTCACGCTCCATCCGGCCCTGGACGCTGAGCTCTTCTTCAAGCTCGGTGATCTGAGCCTCATTGAGAGCGGCAACCTGCCAGAAGTGGAAGATACCGGCTTCGTGAAGCTTTTTCTCGAACGCCGGACCGACGCCCTTGATCTGCTTCAGGTCGTCGGCATCACCCTGTGGCGCGGCCAGACGGCCACGCTCGTCGAGCGATGCTGCGTCGCCTGCCGGAGCAGGTGCCGCTTTCTTCGCCTTGGGCTCTGCGTCTGGTTCAGCCTTGGTTTCAGTCTTGCCGGCGGTCGAGGAGGCAAGGGCTGCACCCAGGATATCGCCGAGCGAAGCACCGGCATCAGCCGAACCGTATTGTGCGACGGCATCTGCTTCTTCAGCAATCTCGAGTGCCTTGATCGACATTGTGACACGGCGCGAGCCGCGATCAATGGTGAGGATCTTGGCATCAACCTTGTCGCCGACAGCAAACCGTTCGGGACGTTGGTCTGCCCGGTCGCGGCTGAGATCGGAGCGGCGGATGAAGGATTTCATCGCCGGTGAACCGAACTCGACTTCGATCCCGCCCGAGGTGATCTCGGTAACTGTGCAGGTGACGATCGAGCCACGCTTCACGCCGGTACCGCCGTCTGCAGGGGCAGAAATCGGGTCGCCGCTGAGCTGCTTGATGCCGAGCGAGATACGCTCCTTGTCGATGTCGAC
>NZ_JBBKXE010000196.1:0-2587 GCF_037969335.1 Hyphomonas sp.
CACCTGACCCATCCCCCCAGCCCTGAAAATCCGTACCCACCCGGAAGCGCCCTCACAGGCGCCGCACGTGCAGGCGCGAATGTCTTGCACCCGCCTCCCCGCCGCGTCAGGATGGCCTAAAAGGGAGGGGACAAGCATGAACTACGAAACCCTGTACACGCTCATCAATCTCAGCGTCCTGCCGGCCTGGCTCCTGCTGGTCGTGTTGCCGCGCGCGGGCATCACGCAGACGCTCGTGCATTCCGGCCTGTATCCGATCGCACTCGGCGTGTTCTACATCGTGGTCATGGTGATGAATCTCGGCTTCGGCATGGGCGCCGAGGGCGGCAGCTTCAGCAGCGCCGCCGGCGTGTCACAGCTCTTCTCCCATCCGCTCGGCATCTTGGTCGGCTGGTCGCACTATCTTGTGTTCGATCTCTTCGTCGGGGCGTGGCAGGCGCGTGATGCTCAGCGCCGCGGCGTGCCGCACCTGGCGCTCGTGCCCTGCCTCTTCTTCACGCTGATGCTCGGCCCGGTTGGCCTCTTGCTTTACCTGATCGTCCGTAAGCTCACCGGCAAGGGCGGCTGGAGCCTCGTCGAGGCCTAGGCCTCTTCGCCCTCGGGAAACAGGTCCATCTGGCGCGGGTCGACCCAGCGCTTGCGCCGTGACGGCTTGGTCCGGCCGGAGCGGAAATAGAGGTCGTCGGTATGGTCGATTTCTGCGGGTTCCGGCGCCGGTTCGGGCGTGGGCGCTTTCGCGGCCTTTTTCGTCTTCGCTTCGTCCACCAGGCGCCAATAGGTCACCGCCAGCACAGGCGCGCCCTTGTCGTCCTCATAGCGCTGCAGGAAGCCGTGCGCGAGGCCGCCCGCATTGGCCGCCATCTGCACGTCGGCGTCGGCCTCGCTCAGGTTCAGCCATTCGGTGTGCAGCGACTCCACTTTCAGGTCGCCCGCAATGGCCTCGGCATCGGCGCGCGTGCGCGCGGCCTTGGCGCCGGGGTCCAGCGCTTCGGTGATAGTACGGGCAAGGGGATAGGCGTGGCTCATCTGGGCGTCAGGTATGCGAGACTTGTGCCGCCGTCCAGCCCGCATCCTGCCCGGCCTGCAGGCGGCCTGCGGCCAGCCGGGCAAAGCGCAGCATCACGGCCTTGCGGCGCGCGCCCGCCAGCTTGTCGGGAATGGCCTCCCGTATCACCGCCCCGCCAAAGGCATCGGCCACGATCAGGCCCGCCGCCTCGGGGATCAGGTCTTGCGGGAAATCCGCCATCACGGCGAAATAGAACCGGTCGCAGAAGGGCATATAGTCCGGCCATTTCGAATCCGCCCGGAAATCGGCCACCGAGGACTTGATCTCCACCATGGCGATCTCGCCGGCCGGGCCGACGGCGGCAATATCCGCCCGGCGATTGTTCGCCAGCGTCATTTCCGTCACCCCGAAATAGCCGTGCCCCGCCAGCAGGCGCAGCGTGCCGCGCGCAATCTCGCCCGCCCGCGTCTGCGGCAGGCTGGCATCTGTCAGCTCATCAAGGGCGCTGTCAGGCATGGGGCAGGGGCTTTCCGTTCTGGAATTGTTCCGAAAAAATCCTAAGCCCGCGACGCCGTCAGGGTCAAGGTCTGTGGGGCCTGATCGGGCCTTCGGGGCGAAAAACCGGCGCCGTGCCTGATCCATCCGGCCCCGCGCCGCGTAGACAGGATATCCAGCAGGAGAGTCCGATATGGCCAGCGCCTATGATTCAAACGGCCCCGCCGACCGTCGCTTCGTCAAGACGGCGATGAAAGCCCCCATGCTTGAACAGGCGCATGAACTGGACCTTGCCCGCCGCTGGCGCGAACAGGAAGACGAGGCCGCCCTGCACGAATTGACCACGGCCTATATGCGCCTCGTCGTGTCGATCGCGACGCGCTTCCGCAATTACGGCCTGCCAATGGCCGACCTCATTTCCGAAGGCAATGTCGGCCTGATGCAGGCAGCGGGCCGGTTCGAACCCTCGCGTGAAGTCCGCTTCTCCACCTATGCCACCTGGTGGATCCGCGCCGCCATCCAGGACTATGTCCTGCGCAACTGGTCGATTGTCCGCACCGGCACGACAGCGGCGCAGAAATCCCTCTTCTTCAATCTCCGCCGCCTGCGCGCCCAGATCGACGACACGGATGATGGCGTGATGACCCGGACCAACATGGCCTGGGTGTCAGACCATCTCGGCGTGCCCATGCGCGATGTCGAATCCATGGCTTCACGCCTGTCCGCGTCCGACCGCTCGCTCAACGCGCCGCTCGCGGCAGATGGCGACGGCCAGTGGCAGGACCTAATCATCGACGAGTCCGCGATTCCCGAAGACCAGGTCATGGCCCACCGCGATGGGGATCGCCGCAAGGAATGGATCGCCGATGCGCTGACGGCCCTGAACGAGCGCGAGACGCATATCATCCGGCAGCGGCGCCTGTGCGAAGAGTCCGTCACGCTGGAATCGATCGGTCAGGAACTCGGCATCTCGAAGGAACGGGTCCGCCAGATCGAGTTCCAGGCGCTCGGCAAGCTGCGCAAGGCACTGGTGCAAATTGTCGGTGATCCGGAAACCTCCGGCCTCATCCCGAACACCTAGTCTAC
>NZ_JBBKXE010000197.1:0-6709 GCF_037969335.1 Hyphomonas sp.
ACCGAGACCATTCCGGCCTCTTCGGTGAGGCGGACCTTGGAGCGGACATAGACCTGGCTGGCGGGGTCTTCACCGACAAGGACAACCGCAAGCGAGGGCTGGCCCGGCAGGGCCGCGACTGCGACAGCGACCTTCGCCCGCACCGCTGCGGCCACACCGGTTCCGTCGATCCGTTTTGCACTCATTCTCGCATCATCCCTGCCAAGACGCCCGCCAAGTCTGGCGGCCCGTCAATTTCAAGGCCTTTTAGCCGGTTCTTGCCGCCCGTCACCACCCTGACGGCAGACTTTGGTACGCCGAGATGTTTTGCGAGGAGTTTTTCGACCGCCGCATTGGCCTTGCCATCTTCCGGCACGGCACGGACACGCACTTTCAGGTAGCGTCGCCCGGCGGCATCCGTTTCGGGGCCTTCGATCCGGTCAACCGACGCGTTTGGCTGCACGCGGACCGTGAGCCGGTGCATGCGCTAGAAGGGCGCGATCGTGTAGCCGTAGCGAACGATCAGGCGCTGCAGGAAGAAGATGAGCAGGAGCACGGCCATCGGCGTCAGGTCGAGGCCGCCAAGGGGCGGGAGAATCCGGCGGATCGGCGCGTAGACCGGTTCGGTGATCCGCTCGAGGCCGCCCCAGATGCTGCGCACTGTAGGGTTCTGGATCGACAGGACCTTGAACGCGACCAGCCAGGACATCACGGCCTGGACGATGATGATCCATGTCGCGATGTTCAGGAGAAACAGAATGACATCCAGTATCGCGCGCATTGAAAACTCTCCGGAAACAAGGTGACTGCAAAGTGTCACTTAGGATGTGTTGGCAAGGGGATGCAAGGTCAGCACTGTCGCTTTACCCTGCGACATGGTTTGCATCGGACCGGTGCCGGATTAGCTCTGGAGGATGCTACGGGAGGGCACACGGGCATGACAGAGACTGAAACACCCCTTCGCCCACTGACCCGCCTGCAACAGGGCATGATCGCACTGGCCATGGTCGCCATGGGCGCCGGCATGACGATCAATTTCGTGGTTGTGGCGCCCCTGGCCCGCAAGGCCGGGCTGACCGAAATCCAGGTGGCGGGCATCCTGACGCTGTCGACCGTGATCTACACGATCATGATCCCGATCTGGGGCCGGATCGCGGACCGGGTTGGCCGCAAGCGCGTGATGGTCTTTTCACTGTTCGCCATGGGCCTGACCAACATGGCCTTCCTGTTCGCGCTGAGCGCTGCGCTGGCGGGCGTGGTGACGGGGATGACGACGTTCTTCCTGCTGGTCTTCGTCAGGGTCTGGTTCGGCCTGCTCTCGCCGGGCCTGCAGCCCGCCTCGATGGCCGCAATGACGGACGCAACCACAACAATGACCCGCGCCGGTGGCCTCGGCATGCTGGGCGCGGCGATGAGTGTCGGCTCGATCCTCGGCCCGGCAGGCGCTGCCGTGCTGGCCCCGTTTGGCGCGCTGGTGCCGCTCTGGGGCACGATCATCCTCAACCTGGTCGTCGGGGTCATCCTGGCGTTCGTCCTGCCGCGCAGCCGCGACCGGGTGCGCGAGAGCCACCGACCGAAACCGCTCTCTTTCACGGATGCCCGCGTACGGCCGCACCTGATGTTCCTGTTCATATATTTCGTCGCCATCGGGATGATCCAGCAGACCGTTGGCTGGTTCATTGAGGACCGCTACGAATTCGTCGACACGGCCGCGCGTACGGCGGCTGAAATGGCGGTCCTCTTCACCGGCATCATCTTCTCCTGCCTCGCCTTCTCGATGATCGTCGTGCAATTCGGCTATATCACGCCGCGCAAGCCGGATCCGCGCCGTATCCTGCCCATCGGGCTCACCCTTGTGACGATTGGCTATGTCTGCGCGGACACGTTCCAACCCTTCTGGGCGATGTGCCTGAGCTTCCTTGTCGTGGGTGTCGGCGCGGCGCTGGCCGTGCCGTCGGCCAACGCGCTCGGCAGCCTGTCGGTCTCACGCGAGGAACAGGGCTCGGCCGCTGCGCTTCTGGCAGCGGCCCCGCCTGCGGGGTTCATCTTTGGGCCGCTGATCGGTGCCACGCTGTATTCGATCATGCCAAGCTTGCCGCTTATGGCATCCGCAAGCGTTGTCGGCATACTGGCCGTCTATGCCTTCGTCGTCACGGCGCGCCGCCCGATCAGCCCATGATGAAAGCGTTGAGCTTGTTGCCGTCAGGGTCGCGGAAATAGGCGGCATAGAAACCGCCGTCGCCGCGCGGCCCGGGCGGGCCTTCATCCGTGCCGCCATGCGTCAGCGCGATCTTGTAGAGGCGGTGGACCTGGTCCTTGTCTTTCGCCTGCAGTGCCACCATCGTTCCGTTGCCAGACGTCGCCGGCTGGCCGTCGAAAGGCAGCGTTGCAGCGATTCCGGCCGGGCCGTCCGGTGTGCCCCAGGCGATGAACGTGTCGAATTCCATCATCCGCGGCGTGCCCATTTCAGCGGCAATCGCATCGTAGAATTCAGCGGCACGGGCGAGGTCGCTCACCCCTAGAGTTACATATCCAATCATGTCCTTCTCCCCAGTTGAGGAAAAGAACATAACATGAACACATATTTCCGGGCAAGTCCCTATTGGGCGGAAATGCCGCCATCGACCTTGAGTTCGATACCCGTCACCAGCTTGCTCTCGTCGGAGGCAAGGTAGAGCACCGCATAGGCGATATCGTCCGGCTCGCCGACCTTGCCGAGCGGGATCTGGCGGCCCAGCTTGGCGAGGGCTTCTTCCTCGCCGAACATTTCCTTGGTGCGGTCGAGGATCGGCGTGTTGATGAAGACCGGGTGCACCGAGTTGCAACGGATCTGGCCGCCTTTGGCGCAATGCAGCGCGATGGATTTCGAGATGTGACGCACGGCGGCCTTCGCCGTGTTGTAGGAGACGTAGTTGGCGCTGGCGATGATGCCTGCGATGGACGAGATATTGATGATCGAACCCAGGCCATGGGCGCGCATCAGCGGGATTGCATACTTGCAGCCAAGGAAGATGGAATCGACGTCGACCGTCTGCACCTTCTTGAACATGTCGTAGTTTTCGTCTTCGACCGAGCCGAGCGAACCGATGCCGGCATTGTTGACGAGCACGTTGATGCCGCCCATCGCATCATGCGCGGCTTTCAACACTTCCTGCCACTGGGCTTCGTCTGTGACGTCATGCTGGAAGGCGAAGGCGGTGCCAGCGCCATGCGCGGCATTGATCTCGGCAGCCACTTTTTCGGCGCCTGCGCCGTTCACATCCGTCAGCGTGACCTTGGCACCTTCCTTGGCGAGCATCTTGCCGATGGCTTCGCCGAGGCCCTGCGCGCCGCCGGTGATGAATGCCATTTTTCCCTGAACTCTGCCCATACCTGTTTCCTCTCGATTTTTTTCTGTGACCTTCTCCCTAGCAGGCGAAAGTGATGGGGGCCAAACGCATTCTTGCCCGAATCCGCTTGATGCGCGCGTCATTCGGAGTGATCCTGACGGCCATGACGCAGGGCGCTGATCCTGATCGGGCAGAAGCCCATTTCCACTTGTTCGATACGGCCATCGGGCCGTGCGGCCTGGCGTGGAATTCTGCGGGCCTCGTCCAGGTCCAGCTACCCGAAGCCAGCGAGGCGGCCACCGAGACACGGCTCGGCCGGGGCGCCTCGGCGACATGGACCGACACCCTGCCCCGGTCGATCCAGAATTGCGCCGGGTGCATGCGCGCCTATTTCGACGGCGAGACGATCGACTTTACCGATGTCACGCTCGACATGGGCCGGATGAGCGCCTTCAACGCGAAGGTCTACACCGCGCTGCGCCAGGTCGGCTGGGGACAAACGACCACTTATGGCGCGCTGGCGAAGACGCTCGGCGATCCGCACGCCGCGCGGGCGATCGGGGCCGCGATGGGCAAGAATCCCTGGCCGCTGATCGTGCCTTGCCACCGGGTGCTGGCGGCGTCGGGCAAGATTGGCGGTTTCTCGGCCTATGGCGGCCGGGCGACCAAGCGGCACATGCTGCAGCTGGAACGCGCCGATGCCGACGGGGCGGCGCCGATGCTGCCGGGTCTGTTCGACTGAATTCAGGCCTTGCCGTCCTGTTCCCTGCGCTGCGCCTCCCAACGACGGCGCAGTGTCGCAATACGCTCCGGGAAGCGACCCAGTGTTTCGGCGCGGCGCACGCGGTCAGTCCGGAAGTGGCGGAAATCCTGGCGCAATTCGCACCATGCACCGATGAGGCGGACCTGGTCCCAATAGGCGAGCAGGAAGGGCCAGATGACACGGCGCGTGACATTGCCCGTCTCGTCGGCATAGTCGATGGCCATTTTCATCTGTCCACGGATCGCTCCACGCACCAGTGCGACGTCGAAATTGTCTTTGGGGCGCTCACGGTAGCTGACGGGCACGAGGCCGGAGTCGACAATCACCGGCTGCAGCTCGCGTGGCACGGCGACTGTCAGCTTGGCGATCAGGTCACGCGCGCCGCGTGACAAGGCCTCATCCCCGCGCGCGGCGACCCATTGCGCCCCGAGCACAGCGGCCTCCAGCTCATCCGCCGTCAGCATCAGCGGCGGCATGTCGTAGCCGTCTTCCAGCACATAGCCGGTGCCTGCCTCACCCCGGATCGGCACGCGCTGGGCGATCAGTTCTGCCATGTCGCGGTAGAGCGTACGCAGCGAGACTTCCAGTTCTTCGGCCAATGCCTGTCCGGTGACCGGCGCGCGGTGGCGGCGCAGGACCTGGATGATCTGGAACAGGCGTTCAGTTCGTCTCATCTCTTGTCCCTACTGCCACGCTGCTGACACCATGCTGTCAGCAGGCCTCGCGTATCAAGCCCCTATCGCAACCACGATATGGAGACTGACAATGATTACGCTTTATGGATGGGGCCCGCAGTTCGACTGTCCTTCGCCCAGCCCCTATGTGATGAAATCGGACATCCAGCTGCAGATGCTGGGCGTCGACTTCGACCGCGCCATCGCCGACCTGGAATCGGTGCCAAAACACAAGGCGCCCTATGTGACCGATGGCGACTTCCTAGTCCAGGACAGCAATTTCATCCGGGCACACTTTGAAAGAAAGCTCGGCAAATCGCTGGATGCCGGCCTGACGGATGAACAGCGCGCAGCCAGCTGGGCACTGGAACGGATGGCGGAGGGCCACCTCCACACGATCATGGCCATGGAGCGCTGGCTGAAGGACGACAATTTCTTCAAAGGCCCCATCCATTTCTTCGGTAACGTGCCGGAGGCGAGCCGACCGGCGGTCGTCAAGGAACTGCGCGAAGGCATGGTGGCGACACATTATGCCGCCGGCATGGGCCGTCATACGGAAGCCGAGCGGATGCGACTCGCCGAATGGGACCTGCAGGCCCTGGCGATCCAGCTGGCCGCCAAGCCTTTCCTGTTCGGAGACAGGCCGACAGCAGCGGATGCCAGCGTCTCGTCCGTGCTGATTTCCTGCGCGACCGAATTCTTCGACACGCCGCTGTCTGACCGCGTACGTGGCCACACGAACCTCGTCGGCTACATGGACCGGATGACGAAACGCTATTTCGCGAAGAATCGCTGGCCCGTGGCGGAAATGGCCTGATCCCGGCACTCAATAGGCGACATGCCTGACACTGTTTCTGTGTGTATCACGCCTCTACAAGGATAGCCTGCGCATCCACGCGGATGCGCAGGTTGCCATGCATGGAGATACGGGGGCCACGTCATGCTGAACTTCCTCCAATTCATGACGCAGACCGACGTGCCGCGAATCCAATACCTGGCGAAGGCCTTCGCCGCGGCCGTCGCGGGCACCGTCCTTGTCACGACGCTGGCAGTTCTGCTCCTGCCGGAAAATACCGCACCCGATGCCAGCGACCAGACAGCCCCTCCGATGGTCGGCCTGCTCGTAATCTGGCCCATCGTGTCGACACTGGTGATCTGGGCCTTATTGGCCGGGCTGAGGCGCATCACGCCGACCTATTGGCATGCCGCCGGCATATCGGCGCTGATCTTCCTGGTCCTGTTCAGCCTGGGCGCAGGCCTGCAGGCGGGACTGATCTTTGCCTGGCCCTATTTCCTATATTCGCTGACATTCCTGGCCTGGCAGCTCAAGTCGGATGCTGACGCCTTCATCATGACCGGGCTGCTCCAGTCGGCCGTCATGGCCCTGCCGGCCCTGATCATCAGTTCGCAGGCGTGAATCGGGCCTGATCGGTGAAATTTGCACCGTCCTGTTCAGCCGGCATATACCGTCGCCATGGTAACCATACTGGATGCTCCGCAAGCTCATTGCCTCGCTGATCGCCCTCTATGCCATCGCCTTCGCGTTTGGCGCGCTGTCGGCTGTGCGCTGGCCGTCGATCATGATGCTGGTCAGCTGGATGGTGCAGGACGATATCGCGAGCGGCCTTGATGCCGTCGACTGGCGGGCGCTCGGCATTGCCTATGGCGCGCCCTACCTGCTCGCTGCGCTGTGTTTCTATTGCTCTGCCGTGATGATTTCCGGCCGCCGCAGCGGCGGTGTGCTCTGGTATGTCATGGGCCTCTGCGCCGGGTTCCCGACGGTCTATCTTGTCAGCTTCGAAAACGGCTGGTGGCAGGATCCGAGCATCGCGGAAGGCGCCGTGGCAGGGGCCGCGATCGGCGCAGTCCTTCTGCTGAGTGCCGTGTATGAACTTCGCAAGCGGGCACCGGTCCGCGTGATGCAGCCCGAGGCCGTTGCCCCGGCCGCCGTCGCGCCCGACCTC
>NZ_JBBKXE010000198.1:0-5339 GCF_037969335.1 Hyphomonas sp.
GTTGACAGGATCATAGAGGCGCCTAGAACGCGAAGCCAAGCGTTTCATTACAGGTGAGGTAAGCTTTCATGTCAGGCACCAACCGGGCCGATCCCCGCCCCCTGTCGCCCCACCTGCAAATTTGGCGACCCCACGCAACCATGTTCGCGTCGATCACGCATCGTTTTACCGGCATGGGCCTTTATGTCGGAACATTCCTGATCGCCGCATGGCTGGTCGCGCTTGCGACCGGACCTGAGGCCTATGCGCAGGTTGAGGCGCTGATTTCCTGTCTCCCGGCCCAGATCATCCTGTTTGTCTGGACCGTGGCTGTCCTTTTCCACTTCGCGGGCGGGATACGTTTCCTGCTCTGGGACGGCCCGCATGTCGGGTTCGAACCAAAGACAGCCAGCGCCGTCTCCGTTCTTCTCTATGTTTTTGCCGTTCTGGGATCGGTGGCCATCTGGGCCGCTGTTCTCTGGCTTTAAGGAGTCATCAACAATGGCAAACAGCGAATTCGTCACCCCCGCAAAGGTCACGCGTGGACTTGGTTCAGCCAAATCCGGGACCTCCGATCATATCCGCCAGCGCGTCACCGCAATCGCACTTGTTTTCCTGGTTCCGTGGTTCCTGTACTCGGTGATCAACGCGTCATCCATCGGCTATGCCGGGGCCGCCGAATGGGCCGGCAAGCCGTGGAACGCCATCCTGCTGATCCTGACGGCCGGCGCGGCGTTCTATCACATGCGGATTGGCATGCAGATCGTCATCGAGGACTATATCGCTAAAACGAGCACGCGCTCGGCACTGCTGATCCTGAACAGTTTCGCGGTGATCGCCCTGTTCGTGACAGTGGCCCTGTCTGTGCTGAAACTCTGGATTGGCGCTGGCGCCTGATGGCGGCCGCGGGAGAAACCAAGATGACCGACTATAAATTCATTGACCATACTTATGACGTCGTCGTTGTCGGCGCGGGTGGCTCGGGCCTTCGAGCCGCGCTTGGCGCCGCGCAGGCCGGACTGAAGACCGCCTGCATCACCAAGGTTTTCCCGACCCGCTCGCACACGGTTGCAGCGCAGGGTGGCATCGCCGCGTCGCTCGGCAACATGGGCGAAGATAACTGGCGCTGGCACATGTATGACACCGTCAAAGGCTCCGACTGGCTCGGAGACCAGGATGCGATCGAATATCTCTGCCGCGAAGCACCTGCTGCCGTTTACGAACTCGAGCATTGGGGCATGCCCTTCAGCCGCACCGACGAAGGAAAGATCTACCAGCGCGCCTTTGGCGGCATGACGCGCGACTTCGGCGAAGGCCCGGTTCAGCGCACATGCGCCGCAGCGGACCGGACCGGCCACGCCATGCTCCACACGCTTTACGGCCAGTGCGTTCGCGAAGAGACCGAATTCTTCATCGAATATATCGCACTCGACCTGATCATGGACGATGACGGCGTCTGCCGCGGTGTCACCGCATGGAAGCTCGACGACGGCACGCTGCACCGCTTCCGCGCGCAGAAAACGATCCTGGCGACGGGCGGTTATGGCCGCGCCTTCTTCTCGTGCACCTCGGCCCACACCTGTACCGGTGACGGCAATGCCATGGTGCTGCGCGCCGGCCTGCCGCTGCAGGACATGGAATTCGTCCAGTTCCACCCGACCGGCATCTACGGCTCAGGCTGCCTGATCACCGAAGGCTCGCGCGGCGAAGGCGGTTACCTGACCAATTCCGAAGGCGAACGCTTCATGGAGCGTTATGCGCCAAGCGCGAAAGACCTGGCGTCTCGCGACGTTGTCAGCCGCGCCATGACGGTGGAAATCCGCGAAGGCCGCGGTGTCGGCCCGGAAAAAGACCACATCTATCTCCACCTTGAGCACCTCGGCGCCGACGTTCTCGCCGAACGCCTGCCCGGCATTTCCGAGACGGCCCGTATCTTCGCCGGTGTCGATGTCACCAAGGAACCGATCCCGGTGCTGCCGACCGTGCACTATAATATGGGCGGCATCCCGACCAATTATCATGGCGAAGTGCTGACCAAGAAGGATGGCGATGCCGACTCGGTTGTATCCGGCCTGATGGCCGTCGGCGAAGCGGCCTGTGTGTCGGTTCACGGCGCCAACCGCCTCGGCTCCAATTCGCTGATCGACCTTGTCGTGTTTGGCCGCGCGGCAGGCCTGCGCTGCGGCGCCACCACGGAAGCCGGCGCAACGCAGCCGACCCTTCCCAAGGGCGCGACCGACAGCCACCTCGCCCGCTTCGACAAGATGCGCAACGCGACCGGCGACCAGCCTGTCGCCAAGCTGCGCCTCGAGATGCAGAAAGCGATGCAGGACAATTGCGCCGTGTTCCGCACCGGTGAAGTACTGCGTGACGGCGTCGAGGCCATCAACGCGGTCTACAAGAAACTGCCGGGCCTGGACGTGAAGGATCGCGGCCTGGTCTGGAACACCGACCTGCTTGAAGCGCTCGAATTCGACAATTTGATCGCACAGGCCGCCGTCACGGTGAATTCTGCGGCCAACCGCGAAGAGAGCCGCGGCGCCCATGCGCGCGAGGACTTCGCTGACCGCAATGACGCGAAATGGATGAAGCACACGCTCGCCTGGGTCTCTGACGCCGGCAAGGTAACGATCGATTATCGCGGCGTGCACGATTACACGATGTCGAGCGAGATCGCTTATATCGAGCCAAAAGCTCGGGTTTACTAGGGGTTTAAAGATGGTCCAGCTAACGCTTCCGAAGAACTCCAGAGTCGGCAAGGGCAAGACGTGGCCGAAGCCGCAGGGCGCCACGAACCTGCGCCAGTTCCGCATCTATCGCTACAGCCCCGAAGAGAGCGGCAACCCGCGCTGGGACCTGTATTGGGTCGACATGGACAAGGCCGGGACGATGATCCTGGACGTCCTGCTCTACATCAAGAACAACGTCGATCCGACGCTCGCATTCCGCCGCTCATGCCGTGAAGGCGTGTGCGGATCATGTTCCATGAACATTGCGGGTGTGAACACGATTGCCTGCACCAAGGGCTTCGACGAGCTGCCCGGCGGCGTCATTTCGATCTCGCCCCTGCCCCACCTTCCCGTGGTCAAGGACCTGATCCCGGACCTGACGAACTTCTATGCCCAGCACGCCTATGTGCAGCCTTTCCTGAAGACGGTTACACCCGATCCGGAAAAGGAATGGAAGCAGTCGGAAGAAGACCGCAACGAACTCAACGGCCTTTACGAATGCATCCTGTGCGCCTGCTGTTCAACATCCTGCCCGTCTTACTGGTGGAACGGCGACAAGTATCTCGGCCCTGCCGCCCTGTTGCAGGCCTATCGCTGGCTGATCGACAGCCGCGACGAAGCCACCGGCGAGCGCCTTGATGACCTGGAAGACCCGTTCAAGCTGTATCGTTGCCACACGATCATGAACTGCGCGCAGGTCTGCCCGAAAGGCCTGAACCCGGCCAAGGCCATCGCCAAGATCAAGCACATGATGGTGGAACGCGTTTCCTGATCGCAGGCGCGTTCGCTAGTCGTCCGCTGCCGCGTCAGGGGTCACGTCTTCCGACGCGACATAGACCTGCGTCGACAGGAAGTCCCTAAGGTCGGCGAGCGACTGGTCGGGGATTTCTTCCTGCGGCACGTGGCCGACATTCGGGTACAGTTTCAGCACCGAGCCCGAGATTGCGGCATTGAACTTCTCGCCATGCGAGGCAGGCACGAGATTGTCTTGCTCGCCTTGCAGGATCAGGGTCGGCACCGCGATCACTGCGAGTGTCTCGGCGCTCGCTTCGGTTCGCCCGTTCCGGTCTGTCATCAGGTTGAGAATCGCGGCGCGATGGCAGGGCGCGCGCCCGAGGGCGGCGTAGCGCTGGACCATATCTTCCGTCACCAGGGACTGGTCGACGAAACTGTCCTCGAGCCCGCCCCGGATCATGCCCGTCATGTCGAGATCCTTCATGACGCTGCGGGCCAGCGGATTGGCCAGCAGTTTGAAGACGAGCGGTGACGATTCAGCCTCGTCTCCGGATTTCGGCCAGCCGGATGCATCGACCAGGACCAGGCCGTCGAGCCTGTCCGGGTGGGCGAGCGCATAGTTCCAGGCGGTGTGGCCGCCCATCGAACTGCCGACCAGCGTGAAGTGATCGATGCCGAGTTCGCGCGTTACGCGGTCGATCGTGTCGACGAATTGGGGGATGCCCGTCTGCGAGACATCGAGACAGCGCGACAGGCCGTGGCCCGGCAGGTCGAGCGAGACGACGCGATAGTCCTTGCGCAGCCCCTGGACCCAGGGCTCCCATGTGTGCAGCGAGGCCGAGAAGCCGTGTACCAGGACCAGGACGGGCGCATTGCGCGGGCCCACATCGCGGTAATGGACCCGCATGTCCCCGCCCATCGGCATGAACCGGCTGTCTGTATTGGCATACATGGATTCCAAGCGATCATAGCCGATATCCGACCGGCGCATCACGAACCATCCCGCCCCCAGAATGATCGCAACCGTCACAAAAATGGCTATCAGGCGTCGCAGCATTGAATAGGTCCCTCCCCGGATCTGATTCATTTTCAGGCCGCAATAGGGTCGACCCGGCGCCGCCTGTCAATTGCCGTTGGATCAGTTGCAGTCTTTACAGGTTGCATCTTTTTTCAACCCGACCGTTCTTGGCGTCCCTGCAAGGCCGTCAATGAGCAGGAGCCGACCGACCAGCGGCGTTCCGGCGCCGGTCACGCGCTTCACGACCTCCAGTGCCATGGACGAACCGACAATCCCGGTCAGTGCGCCGACGACGCCGACCTCATCGCAGGCTTGGGCATCCGGCGGCGTCTCGGGAACCCAGCAGCGATAGCAGGGCGCGTCTGCCTGCACGCCTGAAGCGAAGACGCTCACCTGCCCTGTCCAGCCGGCGGCGGCGCCATGCACCATCGGGCGGTGGGTGGCATGCGCGATGGCGTTGAGGGCGTACCGTGTCGGGTAATTGTCCGACGCGTCGACCAGTATCTCACCCGCCAGCGGGTGGCTTTCGCTCCAGCGGTGCTGGTGCCAGCGGATATGCGAGTCCGGGTGCGCCTCCTGGAGACGGGCGGCCAGGATTTCGGCCTTTGGGCGGCCGACATCACCTTCGCCGAATTGTATCTGCCGCTGCAGGTTCGAGCGGTCGACCAGGTCATCGTCCCAGATCTCGATCTGGCCGATCCCGGCGGCCGCAAGATAGAGCGCGCAGGGGCCACCCAAAGCCCCTGCCCCGACAATGGAGACCGCGGCCGCACGCAGTTTCTGCACGCCCGGACCGCCGATTTCCTTGAGCAGGATATGGCGCTTGTGACGATCGATATCGGTGGGCGTAAGGGTCATGGACGGGCGGCCCGCAGGGC
>NZ_JBBKXE010000199.1:0-13690 GCF_037969335.1 Hyphomonas sp.
GACAGGGCAATCGCCAGCGCGGCTGCCGCATGAACCAGCGCATACAGCGTCGCCGTCTGCCACCAGCCGGCGGCCTCCGCGCCCAGCGCTAGGCCATGCGCCCCGAAAGCGCCGAGCGCCACGCCGGTAAATCCGGCCAGCGCCGCGCCAAGCGCCAGTCGGTTCATTGCTTTGCCTCTGGCTTGCGGGGCAGGGCATAGGTCACCACCGCATGGCTCGACGGCTTGTCAGCGCCCTCGACCCGCACGTCGACATCCATCACCGCCAGCGCTTGCCCAATCTTCATCACCCGTGCGTCCGCCACGACGACGTCGCCGATACAAGGCCTCAGGAAATTGATGCTGAGATTGCTCGTGACCGTCATCGGCTCGTGCCCGGTCAGCGTCATCACGGCCATATAGGCCACCGAATCGACGAGGCTCATCTGTGTCGGGCCAGAAATGTATCCACCCGGCCGCAAATGCGTTTCGTCAGCGACCAGCCGCATCTTTGCGCGGCCTTCCTCCATCAGGACGACCTCGCTGCGATTGCCGGTGTTCGGGAACGCTGCGCCCAGGAAGGAATTGGCCTCGTCTGCTGTCATGCGTGTTGTCATTCAAACCGGCTCCCTTCGCGTCACCCCTTGCTGGGCCCGCCTGCTTCGTCCACCCTAAAGCCGACTGATCACCCGCCAAGAGGTGACGCCAAGGAAGGATATCCCATGCTCAGCGCCGGTGACGAATACCCGATCCACCAGACTCCCGAACCCGTTGCCTATTCCGGCTCCGACCGGAATTTCTACGACCGCTATTTCTTCAATGGCTACAGCGCTGACGGGTCGACATTCTTTGCAGCCGCCATGGGCGTCTACCCGGCGCTCAACATCATTGACGGGGCCGTTTCCATCCTGCGCAATGGCAAGCAGTCGAGCGTCTACCTCTCGCGCCCGCTCAATATGGAACGCATGGATACGCATGTCGGCCCGCTCTCGGTCGAGGTTGTCGAACCGCTCAAGAAAATCCGTCTGCGCCTCGAGGAAACCGAAGGCCTCGCGCTTGATGTCGAATTCGAGGGCCGCGCCTTCCCGATCGAGGAACCGCGTTTCACCCGCCGGATCGGCTCGCGCATGATGATGGACCTCACGCGCATGACGCAGAATGGCCGATGGACCGGCAGAGTCCGCGTCGATGGCGAGTCGATTGAAATTCGCCCGGAAGACTTCAGCGGCACCCGCGACCGCTCATGGGGTGTTCGCCCGATTGGTGCGCCGGATCCTCAGCCACTGATCCCCGCGCCGACGCCGCAATTCTACTGGATATGGACGCCGACCAATTTCCCGAACCTGTCCATGTTCTATCACGTCAATCATGATGAGCATGGCGTGCCTTGGAACACCCGCGCCGTGATCGTGCCGGACGGCGTTGCGCAGGGCGAAGGCATCCATCTCTCCGATGCCCAGATGAACATCACCTACGCGCCCGGCACTCGCCGCATGGCCAGCGCCTATCTCGACATGACGGACCCGCAAGGCCGCGCCCACAAGGTGACGTTCGAACCGATAGGCACCTTCCAGATGAAGGGCATCGGTTATGGCCATGACAAGTATCGCCATGGCGCCTTCCGGGGCGACCAGCTCGCCATCGCCCGCGAAGACTTCGAGCCTGCGAAATTGCCATGGCAGGTGCCTGAAAACCTGCACATCCAGGAAATCGTCCGTGCAACGCATGAAGGCCCGGACGGCCTCGGCTCCGAAGGCATCGGCACGTTCGAACAGCTGTTCATGGGGCTTCACGCGCCCAGCGGCTTCAAGGACATCCTCGACGGGGCCAAATAGGCCCCGTCACAGGACTAGGCAGTCAGGCCGGGCATTGCCTGCATGGCTAGGCTGATCGCCCGCATGTCGCCTGTTGTGGTGCCTTCCATCCGGTTCATCGCATAGGACACTGTCGTGTGCGCCTGCATGTCGATCAGCGCGATGGAGCCGCCATAGCCGCCCCAGAACATGGAATGCTCGTTCAGCGCCGGAGACATTGGCCCCGACAGGCCAAAGCCAAGACCATAGCGCACCGGGATTCCGAGGATCAGGTCTGTGCCCTCAATCTGTTGTTCCAGCGCCTTGCGACACCCGGCCTCGCTCAGATACTGCTTGCCGCCAGCGGAACCGCCATTGGCCAGGATCGTGTGGATCATGGCGACGGCGCGGGCATTGCCCGTTCCGCCCGCTGCGGGAATTTCAGCGGCGCGCCAGTCACGCGTCCGCGTCGCGCTGACATCGATCACCGGATTGGTCAGCGTCAGTTTCTTTGTCTCGGTCATGACCGGATCCATCGAAATGCTGCCGTCCGGCGGTGGCTGCAGGTCGGCCACGCGATTGTCTTCCGAGGCGGGCAGACCGATATGGAAGTCCGCGCCCATCGGCTCGGCAATCTCTTCGCGGAACACGGTGCCGAGCGACTTGCCTGCAATGCGCCGCACGACCTCACCGACAAGGTAGCCCTGCGTGATGGCGTGATACCCGGCCTGCTTGCCCGGTTCCCAGAACGGCGCCTGCGCCGCGAGCAGGCTTGTCGCCTTTTCCCAGTCATACAGGTCTTCGGTCGTGAACGGCTCACGCCAGCCTGGCAGCCCGGCTGAATGGCTCATCAGATGGCTGACTTTCACGTCTGCCTTGCCGCTCGCCGCAAATTCCGGCCAGTATTTCGCAACAGGTGCATCAAAATCCAGTTCGCCCCGGTCGGCCAGCAACAGGGCCGTCAACGCCGTCATCGTCTTGGTCGTCGAATAGACGTTGACGATCGTGTCCTTCTCCCAGGGCCGTGTGCGCTCGATATCGGCATAGCCGCCCCACAGGTCGACCACGGCTTCGCCATCCTTGGTGACGCAGAAGGAGGCGCCAATGTCGGCGCCTGTATCCAGATGCGTCTGGAACTGGTTCCGAACGCCTTCAAACTTGTCGCTTGCAACACCCTGCGCTTTGGCTTGTGTCATATCGCCCATCCTCCCGGCTTGTCTTTTATGCCGGAACCCTATGAGGCCCTCGCGCGCCTAGCAACGCCTGACGGTGGGGCAGGCGGGGGTTGCCTATTGCGCATTCACGCTTTCGAGGAAACTGATAATCTCTGCGCGGTCTTCCGGCTTGCTGCGCGGTAGTCTTCAATCATCGACACATTTTCCTGCGACAAAGCGGCCCGGCGGCGGTCGGTCGAGCGCTTGTGGTCAAAGGCTGTATTCAGCACGATCCGGGTGAGCCAGGTCGACAGGCTCGACTCTCCGGAGAATCTGTTGATTGACGCGAACGCTTTCAGATAGGCAAGCTGAACGATATCCTCGGCGTCTGCGTGGCTGTGCACGACGCTCCAGGCAGCGCGGAAGAGGCGTTGATTGTTCCGTGTCGTGATGGTGCGGACGGCATAGGCATCGCGTGCCGCAGCGAGGGTGGCCAGAGCGCTGTCCGGCAAGGTGTCATATGAGACTTTTTTAGCGGGCATCTTTCCATCCTTTCTGCCCCATTGGACGGCAGAAACGGAGAAAGGTTACACGACATCCCGATTTTCGTGTCGCGAACTGTTTCCGCTCAACCCCAGAGCGCAGCGGTTGACGGGTCGATCCAGCCGTCGCGATAGGTGAGGCCGTTGGCGACATCGTCTTTCAGCCAGAGTGGTCCGTCGAGGTCGGCCGCGTCGCACAGGCCGGCCAGCAGCACGGCGGGCGCCATCGAGATGGATCCCGCCACCATGCAGCCGACCATCACCCCCATGCCGCTTGCCCGGGCGGCGCGCACCATGGCCAGCGCCTCGGTCAGGCCGCCGGTCTTGTCGAGCTTCACGTTCACCGCGTCATAGCGCCGGGCCAGGTCCTGGATGTCGGCGCTCGTATGCGCGCTCTCGTCGGCGCAGATCGCGACCGGGCCGGGCTTGCGCTCGAGCGCTGCGTCATTGCCGGCCGGGAAGGGCTGTTCGATCAGCACGACGCCGAGGTCGGCTGCCGCGCGTGAGATGGCGGGGAACTCGGCCGGGACAAGGCCCTCATTGGCATCCACGATCAGCCGCGCGTCGGGCCGCGCAGCGTGCACCGCCTCGATCCGCTTCAGGTCTTCGGCCCCGCCAAGCTTCAGCTTCAGCAGCCGCCCCTGGATCGCGCGCGCCGCGTCGGCCATCTTCTCCGGCGTATCCAGGCTCACCGTGACGGCCGTTTCCACCGGCTTCGGTTCGGGCAGGCCGGCCAGTTGCCAGACCGGCGTGCCGCTCATCTTGGCCTCAAGGTCCCACAATGCGCAGTCGACCGCGCAGCGGGCCGCGCCGGCCGGCATCTGGCCTTGCAGGTCTGCGCGCGTCAGGCCGGCCTCGATCGCCTCGCGCAAGGTCTCGATCGTGGCCGTCACGCTCTCGACCGTCTCGCCATACCGCCCATAGGGCACACACTCGCCCCACCCCGTGTGCTCCCCTTGCTGCACCCTGACCCGCACCGTCTCGGCGCTTGTCTTCGACCCCCGCGAAATCGCAAAAGCAGCCCTCAGAGGGGACGATACGGGAGTGATGTCGAGACGCCGAATGCTCATGGCTCATCCTGATCGATCAAATTTGATCTATTCCAATGCCCTTGCCTTAAGCATGTTTTGCTAGGCAAGTCAGGTAGTTACACACCGATGGCAGACACAGTTTCCCCCGATTTCGCGCTTGATCAAGGCGACGAAGGTTCCGTTCTCCGCGTCAGCGGGGACTGGACAGTCGCAACCGTACAGGACGTGGACGAGGCCCTGCGCGAGCTGGCTCCCGCCACGCCCCTGCGCCTTGATGTCACAAACCTCGGACGGCTCGACACGGCCGGCGCCTTTGTCCTCGACCGGACCCTGCGGGCTGCCATGCCGGGAACCGAGGACTCCGCAGAGATCATTGGCGACCATGCCACGGCCCGCGGCCTGATTGCGCAGGTTCACGCCGTCTCCACGCCGGCCCCGCCGCCGCCCGTCCGACCAGGCGGGCTCATGGCCATGCTCGAACGCACGGGTGAGGGCTTCCTCAACATCGTCACGGAGTCGATCGCCACGCTGGCCTTCCTCGGTGAGACGCTGGTGACCTGCGCGCGCCTGCTGCTCAGGCCCTGGAAGCTGCGCTGGACCTCAATCGTCGCTGTGATGGAAGAGGCCGGCCTCGATGCCCTGCCGATCATCGCCTTCCTGTCCTTTTTCGTCGGCATGGTGGTCGCCTTTATCGGCGCCACGACGCTCAGCGACTTCGACCTCCAGATCTATACGGTGGAATTGATCGGCTATTCCGAGCTGCGTGAATTCGGCGTTGTCTTGACCGGCATTGTCCTGGCCGGACGCACCAATTCCTCGTTCACCGCCCAGATCGGCACGATGAAGATGCGCCAGGAAATCGACGCCATGCAGACGCTAGGCCTGAAGCCAATGGAAGTGTTGGTGGCGCCGCGTATCATTGCCATGGTGATCATGACGCCAGTGCTCGCCTTTGTCGCCACACTGGCGGGTATCGCCGGCGGCATCATGGTCGGCTGGCTCTCGCTCGACATCAATCCCGGCGTGTTCATCGAGCGGTTGCGCACGTCCGTGCCGCTGGACCAGTTCTGGGTCGGCATGTCGAAGGCGCCGGTCTTCGGCTTCGTGTGTGCGCTGATTGCCTGTCGCCAGGGCCTCAATGTCGGTGGCAGCGTCCAGTCACTCGGCCATTCCACCACAACGTCCGTGGTTCAGGCTCTGTTTGCCATCATTGTAATCGATGCCATGTTCGCGATCTTCTACATGGAGATGGGGATATGACGGATGACATCATCATCCGGATCCGGGGCCTCAAGACGGCCTATGGCAGTCATGTCGTCCATGAAAATCTCGACCTCGATATCTGTCGCGGCGAGATCATCGGCATTATCGGCCCGTCAGGTTGCGGCAAGTCGGTCCTCCTGCGGGCCATTGTCGGCCTGAAGGAACCTGCCGCGGGCAGTATCGAAGTGTTTGGCCGCCGCCTTGAAACGCTGGACCCGGTCGAACGCAGCGCGCTCGAGCGACGCTGGGGCGTGATGTTCCAGGACGGCGCCCTGTTCTCGAACCTCACCGTGCGCGAGAATGTCGAGGTGCCGATGAAAGAGCACACGAAACTCGGCCCGCAATTGCGCGAGGAACTCGCCGACATGAAAATACGCCTGGCCGGTCTCGGCCCGGATGCCGGTGCGAAAAACCCGTCTGACCTGTCGGGTGGCATGCGCAAACGCGCGGCCCTCGCCCGGGCCCTCGCGCTTGACCCGGAACTCCTGTTCCTGGACGAACCGACCGCCGGTCTCGATCCGATCACAGCCGCGGGCTTCGACGTGCTTGTGCGCAAGCTTCAACGGGCGCTCGGCCTGACAGTCTTCCTCGTGACGCACGATGTCGATACGCTGCAGGCGACGTGCGACCGGATCGCGGTGCTCGGTGAGAAACACGTGCTCGCGGTCGGTACGATTGAAGAACTTCGCACTTTCGATCATCCGTGGGTGCAGGAATATTTTGGCGGGCCGCGTGGCCGGGCCGCAACGGGACACTAGAATGGAGACCCGATATGGAAACGCGCGCTAATTACGCCCTCATAGGCGCTTTCGTGCTGATTGCGGCCTTCGCAGTCGCAGGCTTCGTGATGTGGCTCGGCGAGTCGCAGTTCCGGCAGGACTTCAAGGCCTATGACATCGTGTTCGATGGCCCGGTGTCTCTCGAAGAAGGTGCAGGCGTCCGGTATATCGGCATCAAGGTCGGCGAAGTGTCGACGGTGCGCATCGATCGCGCCGATACATCCAAAGTGCGCGCCCGTATCCGTATCGACCGCGAGACGCCGATCCGCACAGACTCGACGGCGTCGATCCAGCTTGCTGGCATCACCGGAATCACATTCGTCCAGATCACCGCCGGCACCGGCAAACCGCTTGAGGCCCGCCCCGGCGAGCCTGTGCCGGTCATCCGGGCCGAGAAGACGCAGCTCGACCAGCTTTTCGCCGGCGGCGCACAGGTCCTCGGCAAGGCCAACCGGTCGATCGAGAAGGTCAATCTCCTGCTGACCGATGAAAACATCGACTCGGTCACCGCCATCATCAAGAACCTTGAGACCATCAGCGGCGCGCTGGCCGCGCGCGACGGGCTGGTCACCCAGGCATCAGCCACACTGAAAGACGTCTCCGATGCGAGTACGCGATTTGAAGCCGCGTCCGCCTCGCTCGAAAAATTCGGCAATACGGCCGATGTCCGGATTGCCGGATTCGCGGATCAGATGGACGGCCTCGTCGGCGATGTGCGCGATGTCACACAATCTGCAGGCGACACGATCACGC
This sequence comes from Hyphomonas sp., assembly GCF_037969335.1. GTDB lineage: Bacteria > Pseudomonadota > Alphaproteobacteria > Caulobacterales > Hyphomonadaceae > Hyphomonas. The sequence continues at coordinate 7,294 of NZ_JBBKXE010000199.1, forward strand.
AGAGCAAACGCGCCGTCTCGGCTGCGGCCGACGCCATTGAGGGGCCAGCCACGGCTGCCATCCAGGACGCGCGTCTCGCCAGCCAGGACCTGCGCCTCCTGATCAACCGGCTTGACCGGATCGCCCGTGAGATCGAACAGAATCCGCAGAGCTTCGTCACTGGCGACCCTGCACCCTATGAAGGAGGCCGCTAATGGTCCGTGCCATCGTTTTGATGATCGTCGCCGCAAGCCTTGCGGCCTGTGTGTCCATCCTGCCCGAAAAGAAGGCCCCGGACGGACTTTACCGCTTCGGCCCGATGGAGCCGATGCATTCGCTCGAAGCGTCCATTGTCATCCGCGAACCGGAAGCCTCGCGCCTGATCGGGGGCCGGGCCATTGCCGCTGAGGACAGCGATGGTGCCTTGCGCCTGGTTAAGGGCGTGGAGTGGACCGATAGTGCCACGCGCATGATGCAGATCGCCTTGCTCGATACGCTGGGCGGCTCGGATGGCGGCATTGCCGTCGCGTCCGACACAGGCGCACCGACCGACTATGAACTCGCCTGGCGCATCTCCGACTTCACGCTGTCGGGAACCACCGCCCGTTGCCGCATCGAGGCGACACTTCTGGAAGGTCGCAGCCGGAAGGTCCTGGCCCAGACCAACGTGTCGACGACGGCCATTGCGCTTGATTCAAGGAATGCCGCACGTGCAAAGGCCCTGACCGATGCGGGCAGGGCCTGTGTCAGTGATGTCGCTGCGTTCGTCGCCGAGAAGTCGGTTGTTGCCAAGCCAGCTTCCTGACGCCGGGCTCAGCCCGCTTTCAACTCGTCGAACGGCAGGGTCTTGTCGACCCGTACGTCCTGGGGCAGGCCCAGCACGCGTTCTGCGATGATATTCTTCAGGATCTCATCTGTGCCGCCAGCAATCCGCAGGCCGGGGGCCCACATGAAGCTCTGCTGGAAGATGCCGTCACCCGGCATCGTCTCGGTATCGTTGATGATGCCGTAATGGTCCTGCATCTCGATCGCCGAGTTACAGATATCCTGCAAATGGTTGGCGGTGATGATCTTGCCGATCGAGTTTTCCGGTCCCGGCGTCTGGCCACGCGAGAGGGCCGTCATGGTGCGGAACTTGGTCAGCTTGTAGCCCTGTGCGGCGACATACCAGTCAGCGAGTTTCTCGCGGAATGCCTGATCGGTCATGCTGCCGGATGTCTTGGCATACTCCATGATCTCGCCCCAGTCCGGGCCGGGCGATCCGCCAACAGCGAGGCGCTCGTTCATCAGCGTCACGAGGGCCACTTTCCAGCCGGCACCGACCTCGCCGAGACGGTCTGAATCCGGAATGCGCACGTCCGTGAAGTAGACTTCATTGAACTCGCGGCCACCGGACGCCTGGTGGATCGGGCGCACTTCGACGCCTTTCTGCTTCATGTTCACGATGAACATGGTCAGGCCCTTGTGCTTGGGCACTTTCGGGTCTGTCCGTACCAGCACGATACCATAGTCGGAATAGTGCGCGCCGCTGGTCCAGACTTTCTGGCCATTGATCACCCATTCGTCGCCGTCTTTCACGGCGCGGGTTTTCAGGCCCGCGACATCGGAACCGGCCGATGGTTCGGAGAACAGCTGGCACCAGATTTCCTCGCCCTTCAGGGCCTTCTGGACATAGCGGTCCTTGTGGCCGTCAGAGCCGAACGCGATCACGGTCGGCACGCACATGCCAAGGCCGATGGCGAACGGTCCGGTCGGCGCGTCATATTTGGACTCTTCCTGTCCCCAGATAACGGATTGCATCGACGTGCCGCCACGCCCGCCCCATTCCTTGGGCCAGGTGATCTGGGCAAATTTGTTCTCGGCCTTGATCTTCTGCCAGTCCTTGGCCCGTTGCAGGGCGTCCTTGCCGGAACCCGGCCGCGGACGTGCGCCGCTTTTCGGTGTCAGGTGCTTGTCGAGAAACGCACGCGCCTCGGCGCGGAATGCGGCTTCGTCTTTTGTGTCGTTGAAGTCCATGTGTCTGATCCTTCCCTTACGCTGCGTTCTTGGTTTCGAGAGCGCGGACGAGTTTTTCTTTCCAAACTTTCGGGCTGCCGGCCTGAACGGCGAGAAGCTTGGCCCGGCGATAGAAGAGGTGGCAGTCGACTTCCCATGTGAAGCCCATGCCGCCATGCGTCTGGATGTTTTCCTTCGAAGCGAACCAGAAGGCTTCCGACGCCGCCACGCGGGCGGCCGCAGCCGCTTCTGGCAGTTCGGCCGCATCGGTCGACAGGGCCCACGCGCCATAGAAGCAGTTGGAGCGCGCGACTTCGTTCTTCACATACATCTCGGCCAGCTTGTGCTTGATCGCCTGGTTGCCGCCGATCGGGCGACCAAAGGCGTAGCGCTCCATGGCATAATCCTTCGCCATCTCGAGGCAGCGCGACGCGCCGCCCAATTGTTCGAAAGCGATCAGGACAGCGACCCGGTCGAGCAGCGCATCATTGAGCCGCGCACCGTCACCGGACTTGCCGAGCAGGGTGGCTGGTACATCCTTGAAGGTCAGTTCGGCATGGCTGCGTGTCGGGTCCAGCGTCGATAGCACCTTCTTCGTCACGCCCTTGGCCGAGAGGTCGACGAGCACCAGGCTCGCGCCCTTGCCGTCCTTGGCCAGCACCACGGCATGGGTGGCAATGTCGCCATCGGTGACCGGCACTTTCAGGCCGTTCAACGTCTTGCCGTCGAAAACCGTCTTCAGCGACCCGGCGTCCGGGTTGCCCGGGCCTTCGCTGGCCGCGTAGCAACCGACGACTTCGCCCGAGACGATCTTCGGGAACAGGTCAGCCTGTTGCGCCTCGGATCCGGCGAGCTTGAGCGCTTCGGTAAAGAAGTAAGCGGTCGAGGCATATGGCACGGGTGCCAGGACACGGCCCATCTCTTCGGCGAGTACGCACATTTCCAGCATGCCGAGGCCGAGGCCGCCATGCTCTTCCGGAATGGATGTGCCGAGCCAGCCCATCTCGACGACCTTTTTCCAGACGCCCTCATTATAAGGCTTGGATTCGTCGTCCAGAATGGCGCGCACCTCGGCCATGCTGCACTGGCTCTCGAGAAATTTTCGCGCCTCATTGGCGAGAAACTTCTGGTCCTCGGAAAAATCAAAATTCATGGCATCTCGCTCCCTGGCCTCCCGCTGGAGGCTCGCACTTCTAATATGGCCGCAAGATAGCGTCCTTTACGTGCGCGGAAAGCCGTGACCCAGCGGAAATCGCAATTTCTGTCGCGGATTCATGGCCGGTAGGTCAAATTTTACCAATCCGCTTCAGGCGAATTAAAGCTCGTTACGGCATGATGAAGGAACAGTTTCGGGGTTTGAACGCATGGCCAAGGCACTCTTCCACAAGGCGCAACGGGTTTTCGTTAAACCCGTCGGCACCTGGGCACTTATCGAGCAAGTCATTCCCCAATGGGTGAAGGACGTCGATGAGCCTCTGCGCATCACATATGATTGCGGACTGGGCCGCCGGTTTGAAGGCGCCGAACTTGTCTCTGAACAGGTCATGCACAAGCTCCAGCGCCCGGAGGACGAGGACGATGATTTCGTGCTCGAACGGTGGCGCATCGACCGCAAGGTCATCAAATGGCGCGCCGATGCCATGCTCGGCATGGATCCCAATCCCGGCACCTTTCCCGTTGTTGTTACCGATGATGGTGACTGGGGCGGCTGGCGTGTGACCGGCAGCGAGTATGACCGCGATCCTCAGCGCATCGAGCACCAGGCCCGCATGATCGTGCACACACCCGACCTTCTGCGCGTGGCGCGCAAGCTCGCCGATATTGCCAGCGAGCGCCCCGACGACCTGCCGGTTGAGATCAGGCAATTGGCTGATCGTTGTGCCCTGTTCCTGCGCCATGTCTTCCAGACCGACGAAAACATCCACGAAACCGCCGCCGAGTAGGCCGGGTTACCGGGGACTCGCGGCTCTCGCGACCATCCAGGCCAGGCCGGCGCCGAGACAGGCGCCGACCAGGTTGGCAACGCCATCCAGCCAAGACGCCGTGCGCCCTGTCCCGGCCAGCGCCTGAACGATTTCCAGCACAGCGCCAAAACCGACCGTGAGCAGCACGCCTGCAACGATCCGGCGGCGGCCAAGCCAGAAACAGATGCAGGCCGACAGCACGCCATAGGCGATCGCATGCTCCACCTTGTCGCTCAGATGAACCTCCGGCAGGTCCTCGCTTGGCAATATTGACAGGATCGCAATCACGGAGGCCACCACCACGCTGGCCAATCCGGCGAGACGCCGCACGAGCAATGTATCCAGCCTGGAAAAAATGTTCATGTCGCGCCAGATCTGTGCTGTTGTTCCTGCGGTTCTGACCCAGTCTGCCCCTTGGAATGGCCCTCGTCCATCCCGATGTGAATGGGCCCAGCCCTCGACGCGCTGTCTCCCAACACGTATCGAGGCTTTATCCCGTTCCCGCTGCCCGGAGACATCATGCGCACTGAAACCCCCGTTGCCGTCAAGCTCGCTGACTATACGCCCTATCCGTTCGACATTGAGCATGTCGACCTGTCGTTCGACCTCGATCCTGACGCGACCAAGGTCACGGCGACGCTCAAGGTTTCGCGCAAGGGCAAAGGCGGTGCGCCGCTCGTTCTCGACGGCGAGGCGCTGAAACTGGTCTCCATCGCAATCGACGGCCGGGCGCTTACGCCCTCCGATTATACCTTGACCGATCACGACCTGACTTTGCCCGACGTGCCGGACACATTCGAACTCAAGACCGTGGTCGAGATCGCGCCATCAAAGAATACGGCCCTGTCCGGACTCTACATGTCCGGTGGTCGCTTCTGCTCCCAATGCGAGTCTGTCGGCTTTCGCCGCATCACCTATTATCCGGATCGCCCTGACGTGATGAGCCGCTTCTTTGTGACCATCACGGGTGACAAGGCAACCTGTCCGATCATGCTGTCGAACGGCACGCCGGGCGACGTGATCGATGCCGGCAACGGACGCCACACGGCGACCTGGGACGATCCCCACAAGAAGCCGTCCTACCTCTTCGCCCTCTGTGCCGGCGATTATGACGTCTATCGTGACAGCTTCACCACGATGAGCGGCAAGCACATCGATCTCGCCATCCATGTCGACAAGGGCGACGCGCCGCGCGCGGCCTGGGCGATGGATAGCCTGAAGCGCTCGATGACCTGGGACGAGGAAACCTATGGCCGCGAATATGACCTCGGTGTCTTCAACATTGTCGCTGTGCGCGACTTCAATTTTGGCGCCATGGAGAACAAGGGCCTCAACGTCTTCAACTCGGCCTATGTCCTGGCCGACGAAGACTCCGCCACGGATGCTGATTTCGAAGCCATCGAGAGCATTGTCGCCCACGAATATTTCCACAATTGGACCGGCAACCGCATCACCTGCCGCGACTGGTTCCAGCTCTGCCTGAAGGAAGGCCTCACCGTCTTCCGTGACCAGAATTTCTCCGCCGACATGCGGTCGCGCCCTGTCCAGCGCATCAAGGATGTCATCCGCCTGCGCGCGCGCCAGTTCGCCGAGGATGCCGGCCCGCTGGCTCATGCGGTCAGGCCCGCCAATTATGGCGCGATCGACAATCTCTACACCGCGACGGTCTATGAGAAGGGTGCCGAACTGATCGGCATGCTCCGCCGCATCATCGGCCCGGACGCCTATCGCAAGGGCATGGACCTCTATTTTGACCGCCATGACGGCCAGGCCGTGACCATTGAGGACTTCTACGCCTGCTTCGCCGAAGTAACGGGTAAGGATTTCGGTCCCTTCCTGCGCTGGTACGCTCAGGCCGGCACGCCGAAAGTCACGGTTGAAGAAAGCTGGAACGAGGAGGCTGGGGAACTGACCGTCAGCCTGTCCCAGAAGATGCCCCCCACGCCCGGCCAGCCCAACAAACAGCCCGTGCCGATCCCGCTCGAACTCGCCCTGCTCGATGGCAAGGGCGGCACCGATGCCTGGATGGTCGTGCTCGATACGCCGGAAGCTACCGTCACGCGCAAGGCGGCGGGCGGCCGTCCGCTCCTCTCGGTCAATCGCGATTTCAGCGCTCCGGTCCGCGTGGAACGCGACCTCACCCGCGACCAGCGCCTCGCCCTGGTGATGGCCGAGACCGACCCCTACAATCAGTGGGAAGGCGTCCAGACCCTCGTCACCGAGGAAATCCTCAAACTGTCCGAAGGCAGCCAGGCCAAGCCGGACAGCGATCTCGTGTCCGCCGTCGCCACGGCCATCAGGAATGCGTCCGGCGATCCGGCATTTGCCGCGCTGCTGACTCGCCTGCCGGAAGTTGGCGAGCTGTTCCTCGAGCGTAAACCCGCCGATCCGGTCGCGCTTGATTCCGCGCGCAAGCGCCTCCAGGCCGCCCTTTCCGGTGCCCTCGCCCCCACCATCAC
>NZ_JBBKXE010000200.1:0-5108 GCF_037969335.1 Hyphomonas sp.
TTCTTGAGCCGGCCCTGCGGCAGGCCGAGCAGGTCGGCCGGGCGGCAGGTGACCGGAGCGAGCGCGTCGAGCAGTGGCAGGTCGGCGTCGTTGACGAGGCTCATCAGGGCCGCGAGCGTGGTTTCCAGGCCGGCGGCGCCGAAGGCAGCTTCGCCGAAGGGCAGGCGCTTTTCTTCCGGTGGCTGGGGATCGTGGGCCGAAACGACGGCGTCGATTTCTCCGCGCTTCAGGGCAGCGATCAGGCCCTGGCGGGTGTCTTCGTCGCGGAAGGGCGGGTTGACCTTGCAATAGGTGAGATAGTCGCCGACGTCGCGCTCGTTGAAAAACAGGGTATGGGCGGCGACCGTGGCATGGACCTTTGCGCCGCGTGCCCGCGCCTCGGCGACGATTTCCAGCGTGCGGGCGGTCGAGACCTGGTCGAGCAGGAGCCGGCAGCCGGTCGTTTCCGCGAGCATCACATCGCGGGCGGCGCCGATCCATTCGGCTTCGACGGGAATGCCGGATAGGCCAAAGCGCGCGGCAAACGCGCCGCTATTCATGACGCCGGAGCCGGACAGGGCCCCGTCGTCCGGACGGGACATGACAAGAGCGCCGCGGCTGGCCGCATAGACCATCGCGCGTTTCATGATCGAGGCATTGGCGACAGGCATGTCGCCATTGGTGAAGGCGATGGCGCCAGCATCTGCCATGAGGCCGATCTCGGCCATGAACTCGCCGCCGAGGCCGACGGTGAGCGCGCCGGATGGATAGATGCGAGCCTTGGCGGTTTCGCGGGCGCGTTCCCGGATGAAACGGACCAGCGCAACATCATCCACTGTGGGACGCGTGTCAGGCATGACAACAAAACTGGTGACACCGCCTGCAAGCGCGGCGCGCGAGGCCGTGGCGAGCGTTTCCTTCTGCTCGTCGCCGGGCTCGCCTGTCTTGACGCGCAGGTCGATCAGGCCGGGTGCGAGGCAGAGACCGCCTGCATCGAGCGTTTCCTTCGCATCGGCATGCGGCCCGGACTGGCCCTTGGTCAAGTCCTTGATCTTGCCCTTGTCGATGAAGATGGCGCCCGGCGCGTCGAGGCCGGTGGCCGGGTCAAGCAGGCGGGCATTGAAGATAGACAGGCTCATCGGTGTGTCCCCGCGAGAAGGTCGAGGACGGCTTCGCGCACGGCGACCCCCATTTCCACCTGTTCGGTGATGACGGATTGTGGGCCATCGGCGATGGCGCTTTCGATCTCGATCCCGCGGTTCATCGGGCCGGGGTGCATGACCGTGGCATCCGGCAGGGCGAGCGCGAGTCGGTCAGCCGTGAGGCCGAAATAGCGGAAATATTCGCGGCGGCTGGGCAGGAAAGCGCCGTCCATGCGTTCCAGTTGAAGGCGCAACATCATGACCACGTCGGCGCCCTTGATGGCGGCGTCGAAATCGGTTGTGGCGCTGGCGGCGCCCCAGGTATCGGTGCCCGGCGGCAGCAGGGTGCGCGGGCCGCAGAGGTGGACCTCGGCGCCGAGCAGGTGGAGCGCCATCGTGGTGGAGCGGGCAACGCGGCTGTGGGCGATGTCGCCACAAATGACGACCTTGAGACCCTCGATGCGGCCTTTGTGGCGGCGAATGGTGAGCGTGTCGAGCAGTGCCTGTGTGGGGTGTTCGTGGGTGCCGTCGCCGGCATTGATGACGGCGCAGTCGACCTTGCGGGAGAGGAGCTTGGCGCCGCCCGAGGCCGAGTGGCGGATGACCAGCACGTCCGGCTTCATGGCGTTCAGCGTCATCGCGGTGTCGATCAGGGTCTCACCCTTTTTGACGCTGGATTGGGCGACCGGCATGTTAATCACGTCAGCGCCGAGGCGCTTGGCTGCGATCTCGAAACTGCTCATCGTGCGAGTGGAATTCTCGAAGAAGAGGTTCACCACGGTGCGCCCGGTGAGGACCGGGTCGGCACGCTTTCCCGCACGCGTGGCGTCCGCATAGCGGTCGGCCAGGTCCAGAATGTGCGTGATATCCAGAGGGTGAAGGCCTTCGATTCCCAGCAAATGCTCGTGATCGAAGCTGTAAGTGTATCCCGCCATTGCCATGGAGGCCCTTTCGATTTGTGGCGGTTTAGGCGCGATTCCGGCCGTTCGCAAGTGTCAGCCGCTGACGAGCAGGTAGACCAGTGGCAGCGTGAGCATGGCCAGAACGGTCTGGACGGCGATCAGGTTGGCCGCGAGCGGGGCGTCGCCGCCCAGTTCGCGGGCCAGGATGTAGGAGCTGGTGGCCGTCGGCGTGGCAGCGCAGATCGCGGCGATGGTCAGGGCCATGCCGGACAGGCCAAAGGCCAGGCCGAAGCTGATGGCGAGGGCCGGCAGGCCGAGCAGGCGGACCAGCGACCAGGTGAGGGTGCGCGGGCCGGCGCGCTTCAGGGCGGACAGATCGACGCCCGCACCCGCCGACAAGAGGCCGAGGGCGAGCGCCGCATCGCCGAGAATGCGCAGCATGTCGTCAGCCAGCCGGGGCAGTTCGATATTCGCGGCGGCGAGCGCGATGCCGATGATGCAGGCGAGGACGATGGGGTTGCGTGACAGCGCGAGGAGGGGCTTGGGCGCCGGGCCGTGCGGTGAGTCGGCATGCGAAATCAGGGCATAGACCGAGATGACGTTGGCAGTGGGGATCATCACGGCCGCAGCGATGGTGACGAGCGCGAGGCCTTCCTGTCCGAACAGGAGGCTGCCGATGGACAGGCCGATCATCGTGTTCCAGCGCACATTCGACTGGATGATCGTGCCGACAGCAGGGCGGCTCATATTGGGCAGGAAGCGGGCGGCAAGGCCAATACCGGCCAGCACGAGCTGGGCGAGGATCAGCGCTGCTGCGAGTCGCCATGGCGCGGTCTCGAAGGGCGTATTGGCGAGTGTCCTGATGATCAGGGCCGGAAACAGGACGACATAGGACAGGCGTTCGATGGCGCGCCAGCTTTCGGCGGGGATCCAGTTGCGGGACGACAGGACGTGGCCGAGCGTGACGATCGCGATGACCGGCAGCAATGCGTAGAGAAACCCGGTCAACCGAGGCGCTCCAGACGGTCGAGGGCGGACTTGAGGATGATCGCGGCGGCGGTGGCGTCGATCATTTCGGCGCGGCGCTTGGCGGAGATGGAGGCCTCCTGCATCACGCTCTCGGCCTCCTCGCTGGAGAGGCGTTCGTCCTGGAAGACAATCGGCACGTCGCGCTTGAGCAGGATATTGTAGGCGAGGGCGCGGGACGACTGGGCGCGCCGGCCTTCGGATTCGTCCATGTTGAGTGGCAGGCCGATGATCAGTGCGACGGCCTTGCGCTCGTCATATATCTCGAACAGGCGAGTCAGGGATGGCGCCAGCGTCTTGCCGCGACGGATGGTTTCGACGGGCGTGGCGAGCATGCGGATTCCGTCCGTGGCGGCGATCCCCAGGGTCTTGGAACCTGGGTCGATGCCGAGAAGGACGCCGGTGCGCGGCAGGGAGGCGAGATCTGTTACGGGCAAAATAGTCCTGTCGGTGAAGGGGCAAGCTCATCCTGAGCGAAGTCGAAGGATGGGCGGTGGCATAGCGCACACGTCCTGCGGCCCGCGCCCGTCCTTCGACTTCGCTCAGGATGAGCGCTATAGCGGCTTGAAACGCCCTTGCCTATGACGTATTCGGGCCATCAACGCCCCAGAGGAGCCCGTGCCATGAGTGTTACCAAGGATGATGTCCGCAAGGTTGCCCGCCTGTCGCGGATTGCCGTGCCGGAAGAGCGCCTCGAAGAGATGGCCGGCGAACTGAATGGCATCCTCGGCTGGATCGACCAGCTGAATGAAGTGGATATCGAGGGCGTCGAGCCGATGACGTCGGTGGTGGCGACCAAGCTGCCAATGCGCGACGATGTCGTCACTGACGGCAACATCCAGGACCAGATCCTGGCCAATGCGCCCAGCAGCGCTGACGGCTTCTTCGTCGTGCCGAAATCGGTCGAGTAGGGGGCAACCCTCTTTCGGAAAACTTAGTGTCAGAGCGGCCTTATTTAGGGCGCCATGTCCCCCCACCTGTGAGGGAGGATCCGCTTCGGGTCCCTGCACAGGAATACGATCATGGCCAAGGGTCAGAAGAAGACGAACAAGGAAGTCCGCAAGCCGAAGGCGGAAAAAGTGAAAACGAACGCGTCCAATCCGTCGGTGAAGACCGGTGCGATCAAGGGCCTCGAGCACCTCAAGCGCTAAATATTCCGGCGGCGCCTGACGCGGCGTCGATGATTGCCTGCGGCGCCTGACCGGCATCATAGTCTTCCGAAACACAACCGGGAGGCTGCCATGTCCGTGCTGACAATCGAGACAAAAGACCATGTTGCCCTGATGACGCTTCGGCGTCCGCAGGTGATGAATGCCCTCAATTACGAACTCTACATGGCACTCGAAGACGCCGTGCGTGAGAGCGATGCGCGGGTGATCGTGATTACCGGCGAGGGGCGCGGCTTCTGCACCGGCGACGACGTGAAGGAAATCCTGAGCCAGAAGGCGAAGGGGCCAGCCGAGATGAAAGCGCGCGGACGCCGGACGGGCGGCCTGACGCCAGCCGCGGACGCACTGCTCTATACGAACATTCCGGTGATTGCCGCAGTTAACGGCTTCGCGCTTGGCTGGGGCATGGAACTGGCGCTGATGGCGGATATCAGGGTGGCATCCGAGACGGCGAAGTTCGGTGAACTGTTCGTGCAGCGCGGCCTTTGCTGTGATGCGCCGGGGCTGGGCCGTCTGGCGCAGGTCGTAGGCCGGGAGCGGGCGGCGGAATTATTGTTCACGGGCGAGATCATCGATGCGCAGATGGCGAAAGAGATCGGCCTTGTCTCGCGGGTCGTGGCACCGGACGATCTGTTGCCGACGGCGCTGGAAATAGCAGGCAAGATTGCCGCCAACCCGCCACGTGCGGTCCAGTCGATCAAGGCAGGCCTGCGCCGTACGCTGGACCCGGATTGGCGCGATGTCGGCAGCTGGGCGATCAAAGAAATCCGGACCCTGATGGAAACGGACGATGCCGCCGAGAGTGCTGCGGCCTTCCTGGAAAAGCGAAAACCAATGTTTACAGGACGCTAAATGCGAAATCGGTGAAATTTCACCGATCAGCTTCAGCA
>NZ_JBBKXE010000201.1:0-11612 GCF_037969335.1 Hyphomonas sp.
ACGCCGATGATGTCGGCGTGTTCGAGGTATTCGGCCAGCACGGTGTCGGGGATGAGTCCGAGGCCGATTTGTTCGGCCATGGCGGCGGGGTCGAGCCCCACGTATTGGTCGAGGGTGAGGCCGACAAAGATTTGTGGCCGCCCGTTGCCGCGTTTGTTGTTGTGGCGGGGCCGGTGGATGGTGCCCAAGGGCTGGCCGAAGACGGATACGCCGGATGCCGAGATGGCGGGGGTGGAAGCCTATGAGGAGGCCGGTGTGCGCGGCAGCGTGAACCCGGACCCGGTGGGCAGCTTCCATCTCGAGAAGCGGATCGGCCCCGGCACCGTCATGGAGTGCGTGGCCACTGTCTATGCGCTGGAAGTCAGCGGGCTTGATCCTGAATTCCCGGAATCCGGCCAGCGCCAGATTGGCTGGTTTTCACCCGCTGAGGCGGCGGCCAAGGTGGCATCGCCCGAGTTGAGTGACCTGTTGACCCGGTTCGAACCCTGAACGCGGCCTGCTCGCCTGAAAATTCCGCCTAAAATCTGTCTCCGAATCCTGTCAGGCAGCGGAAAGCCGTGCTAACGCGCCCCTTTCATGCGGCCAAGGAAGACGGACACCCAAGCGACATGCCCCAGACCAGCGGAATGAAACCGACCCTCGACAAGGATCTCTCCAAGGTCGGCCAGATCGAACAGGCATCCCATTCGGTCGGGCGGTCGCTGCTGATGCCGGGCCTTGCCCTGGTTTTCATTGCCGTGTGCGCCGTGTTCGCGACAACGCTGACCGGAAGCGCGCCGCAATCCTATATCATCGTCGTCGCTGCAGCGGTCGGGGCCTATATGGCGCTGAATATCGGCGCCAATGATGTCGCCAACAATGTCGGTCCGGCCGTCGGGTCGAAGGCGCTGTCGATGATGGGCGCGCTGGCGATTGCCGCCGTGTGCGAAAGCGCGGGCGCGCTAATTGCGGGCGGCGACGTGGTCGGCACCGTGTCGAAGGGGATTATTGATCCGGCCGGCCTCGCTGATTCCAGCACATTCATCCTGCTGATGATGTCGGCGCTGATTTCGGCGGCGCTCTGGATCAACCTGGCCACCGTTGTCGGCGCACCGGTGTCGACAACGCACTCGATTGTCGGCGGCGTGGCCGGGGCGGGGATCGCGGCCGCTGGTATCGGGGCCGTCAACTGGCCAATGATGGGGCAGATCGCGGCGAGCTGGGTGATATCGCCGGTGCTGGGCGGGATCGTCGCGGCCCTGTTCCTGGCCTTCATCAAGACGGCCATCATCTACCAGGACGACAAGATCGCGGCAGCGCGCCGCTGGGTGCCGCTGCTGGTGGCGATCATGGCCGGCGCCTTCTCGACCTATCTGGCGACCAAGGGCCTGAAGCATATCATGGAGATCGACCTGCAGATGGCCGGCCTGATCGGCCTCGGGACGGCGGTGCTGACCTGGGTGATCTCCAGCCCGCTGATCAAGCGCCAGTCGCAAGGCATGGAAAACCGCAACAAGTCCTTGCGGGAATTGTTCAAGCTGCCGCTGATCTTCTCGGCGGCGCTGCTCTCTTTCGCACACGGCGCCAATGATGTGGCCAATGCGATTGGCCCGCTGGCGGCAATTGTCACGACGGCGCAGTCCGGCGCTGTGGCGGCCAAGGTGGGCATCCCGCTTTGGGTGATGGCGATCGGCGCTCTCGGCATCTCGTTCGGCCTTGTCATGTTCGGGCCGAAACTGATCCGCATGGTCGGCGACCAGATCACCAAGCTGAACCCGATGCGGGCCTTCTGCGTGGCCCTGTCGGCAGCGATCACCGTGATCGTCGCTTCGGCGTTCGGCCTGCCGGTGAGTTCGACGCATATCGCCGTGGGCGCCGTGTTCGGCGTCGGATTCTTCCGCGAATGGTACACGGCGAATTCCCGGCGCCGCCGCGACTACATTGCCCGCAACCCGAGCAATCCTGACCGCGAGACAGCCCCGACGAACGACCAGCCGCGCTATCGCCGCCTCGTGCGCCGTCACCATTTCATGACGATCATCGCCGCCTGGCTGGTCACCGTGCCTGCCGCCGGTGTCCTGTCGGCCGGGCTCTACCTCGTATTCTCGACGTTTGGGTGACGATATTGGATGCCATGCCCCATTGCCCCCGTGGCCGGGCACTGGCAGATGGGCTTGATGGATTTCAAATGGATACCGAATGCGCTGACGATTGCCCGCTGTGTGTTTGCGGGCCTTGTCCTGTGGGGAATCTGGAACGCGGAACTGGCGGGCCAGATGGTGGCCGCCGCGACGCCGGATACGCCAGCCGATGACGTGCTGCGCCAGAGCATCATGCAGCAGCTCTGGTACCAGTTCGCCCTGCTGGGGTTCCTGTCCGGCGCGCTGACGGATTTCCTCGACGGCTATTTTGCGCGGCGCCTGAACGCGCAAAGCCGGTTTGGTGTCTGGCTCGACCCGATTGCTGACAAGCTATTGGTCGGCGCGGCGCTGCTCGGGCTCGCCATGGTGCTGAAGACCTGGCTGATCTATATCCCCGCTGCCGCGATTATTGGGCGTGACGTGTTCATGACCTGGCTGCGCACGACCCCGGCCGGCAAGGCGGTGGTCGATCCGTCCGATCTCGCCAAATGGAAAACCGGGTTCGAGATGGCCGCGATCATCGGCCTGATGCTGCCGCTGGCTTTTGCGCCAGCCGATCTCGCAGTGGATGCGAGCGGTTCGACACCCTTGGTGTTCCGCGTCGGTTCGCTGCTGCTGGTGGGTATGCTGTGGATGGCCGCTGCGCTGTCGCTGCTGACGGGCTGGCGCTATATCCGTGCGACCCGCGCCTGACATCCTCTGCGCACATAAAAAGGACGCCGGTCCAAAGGAAAGAAGACCGGCGTCCAATTTAGTTTTTGGCGCGCCGGACAAGGGGAAGGGCCGGTTTGCCTTGGAATTGATCATACTCGCATGGCCGGGAGGGGAAGCAACCGACCATGTCCGAAGGCTAGGCCAAGGGTCTTAACGCTGCGTTAACATCCAAGGCAGGATTGCGGCAAAAATTTCCCAACACGGTCTGCATTCTGCCCGTCATCGGCCTCATTCGGGCCGGAAACATAGGCAGATGAAACAGCGTGTGCCCTCAGAGATGAAATTCCTCGCGTTCATCCTGGCCGCGCTGGCCTTTCTTTGCCTGCCAGCCCTGTTCGCCTTTGCCGGGGCAGATGAATTGCCGCGTACGGCGCGTTCCGATGCGGGCTATGCGCAAAATGCCCCGTCCCTGCGCGACGCGCTGCGGACTGACGGGCTTGATCTGGGCCAGCCGGTCTATCTGCGCATTACCAAGCAACCCGCTGAATTGACGGCCTATGTGGCGGCGGAGGATGGTGCGTACCATGCGTTCCGCACCTGGCCGGTGTGCAGCGTTTCCGGTGAACTGGGCCCCAAGATCCGGGAAGGCGACGGGCAGGCGCCGGAGGGCTTCTATTCGGTGGGGCCCGCCGCGATGAACCCGGCGTCGCGCTACCATCTCTCGTTCAATCTGGGCTTTCCGAACGCGCATGACCGGGCGCTGGGCCATACCGGGAGTTTCCTGATGGTGCATGGTGCATGCGTCTCGATCGGCTGTTTCGCGATGACGGATAAGGGAATCGCCGAGATATGGACCCTGATGCAGGCCGCCTTTGAGGGCGGGCAGGCGGCGGTGCCGGTGCATATCTTTCCGTTTCCGATGACGCAGGAGAACCTGCAGCGTCATTCAGGCGAGGCGCCAGCCGCCTTCTGGCAATCACTGGCCCCGGCCTGGACAGCATTCGAGACGACCGCCCGCGTGCCGCTCACCACGACGCAGGGCGGGGTCTATATGGTGCGGGCCGCCCAGTAGGGGCTCGGGCCCTGATCGCCATAGAGTTCGGCCAGGCGCTGGCGTGTGCCGGGTGTCGCGCCGTCCGGCGGGCAGAGCGGGTCGACCCAGGCCGTTTCAGCGATTTCACCCATCGATGTCGCCCGTGTCTCGTCCCATGTGCCGTGCGGAATGCGATAGAGCAGGACGTGGTCATTGCGGAAAACGGGATGGTTTGAATAGAAGCCGATGAGAAGGGGCGTGCCGGTGAGGCGGATGCCCCCTTCCTCCACCAGTTCGCGGCGCAAGGCCTCGATCGCCGGTTCGCCGCGTTCGATGCCGCCGCCCGGCATGTACCAGCCTTTCACATAGGTGTGGCGCACGAGGAAAACGTGCCCGTCGGCGTTTTCAACGGCCGCGCGCACGCCCAGCGTCATCGGTCGGCGCAGGCGGGCATAGGACTGGAAAAGACGGGTGCGCAGGTTGGCCATGGCGCATGGTAACGTGTCGATTGAGGCTCGCCAATCGCCACGACGCGCGCTAAGGACGGGGCCAGAAGCGAAACAGACCCTAAAGAAAAAAGCGAGACGGTGTCATGATCCATCCCTCCCTGATTGCCATCGGCACGATCGTGCTGGTCTTCGGCATCCTGAACCTCATCGAATTCAAGCGTCTCGACTAGGGACGCGCAGGCGCAATGCCGGACATTTCGCTGATCGCCGCCCTTGTCGGGGGGCTCGTTATCATGGCCTTCGCCGGGGATTTCCTGGTCAATGGGGCGGTTGCGCTGGCGCACCGTCTCGGCGTGTCGCCACTGATTGCCGGTATTTTCATTGTCGGTTTCGGCACGTCGGCGCCGGAAATGATCGTGTCGCTGGATGCCGCCCTTGAGGGGCGCGCCGGCCTCGCGCTGGGCAATATTGTCGGTTCGAACATTGCCAATGTCTGTCTCGTCCTGGGTATTCCGGCGCTGATCTTCCCATTCGTGGCCGGTGGCAGCGGACAGGGCCGGGCGCTTGGCGCCATGCTGATCGCAACGGCGCTTTGGATCGGCCTGACGGCGGTCATGCCGCTGCACGCCGGTATCGGCCTGTTCTTCGTCCTGATCCTGTTTGGCTATTGCGGGTACACATTCCTTGCCGCGCGCCGGGCCGTGGCGCTGGGAATTGATCCCGGCGTGCCGCTTGATGAGACGCCGGGACTCAGCGTCCGCCGGGCGCTGGTCTATGTGCCGCTGGGCATTGCCGGGCTGATCCTCGGCGCGCAGCTGATCATCGCCGGCGGCGTGGGTGTCGCCGAGTTCTACAATGTGCCGCAGGAATGGATCGGCCTGACCCTGCTGGCCATCGGTACGTCGATGCCGGAAATCGGCGCGAGCGTGGCAGCTGCCCTGCGCCGGCGCGGCGATGTGGCGATCGGCAATATTCTTGGGTCGAACGTGTTCAATATCCTGGGCGCTGGCGGGCTCATCTCCTTCTTCGGACCGATCAGTGTGGCCCCGACATTCCGCCAGTACGACCATTGGGCGATGGCATTGGCTGCGGCCATCATCGCCGTGCTCATCCTGACCAAGGCCCGGATTGGGCGGCTGGTCGGGATCCTGCTCTTGTTGCTGTATGCGATCTATATTTACGGACTGATCAACGGGTTCAACATTTTGGGCCTGTTCCAGCCGGCAGGCGCATGACGCCCGGCGTGGCACTTGTCACCGGTGCAGGCGCGCGGCTGGGCAAGGCGATGGCAGAGGCGCTGGGCCAGGATGGCTGGGCTGTGGCCATTCACTATCGGTCGTCGAAAGATGGCGCCGAAGCCACCAGGGCAGCGATTGAAACGGCCGGTGGCCGCGCGGCGCTGGTGCAGGCAGACCTTGCAGATGAAGCGGAAACGGCGGGACTGGTGGCGCGCGCCGGCGCGGCGCTGGGCCAACCGGTCAGCCTGCTGGTCAATTCCGCGTCCGTGTTCGCCGATGACAGCGCTGCTGGCCATACGCGCGAGGACTGGGACACGCATTTCGAGACCAATCTGCGCGCGCCGGTCCACCTGGCACAGCAGATGGCCAATGGCCTGCCCGCCAGCGAAAAGGGCCTCGTGGTCAACCTGATCGACCAGCGCGTCTGGAAACTGACGCCGGAATTCTTCACCTATACATTGTCCAAGGCGGCGCTCTGGCAGGCGACGCAGACCCTGGCGCAGGCGCTGGCACCGCATGTGCGCGTCAATGCGATCGGGCCGGGACCAACGCTGAAAAGCATTCACCAGACCGATGAGGTATTCGCCGCCGAGACGCGTGCGACTTTGACGGGCGAAGGGTCTAGCCCGGAAGAGATCCTGCGGGCGCTGCGCTATTTCATCGCCGCGTCCAGCGTGACCGGCCAGATGATTGCGGCCGATGGCGGCCAGCACCTGATGTGGCAGACGCCCGACACGCAAGTCTGAGATGGCCTGATAAACCAAGCTGAACCTGAAGGTGGAGCATGAATTTTTCGTCCGACACGTCCGCGCCCGCTCATCCGAATGTGCTCGCCGCGATTGCCCGCGTGAATACCGGCATGGAGCCGAGCTATGGCGCCGACAGTGTGACGGCGCGGGTGCGCCTCCAGCTGAAAGACGTGTTCGAGACGGATGATTTCGATGTCTGGATGACGGCATCCGGCACGGCGTCCAATGCTTTGGCGCTATCCTGCTTCTGCCCGCCGGCGGGCGCCGTGCTTTGCCATGAAGAGGCGCATATCCAGCGCGATGAACGTGGCGCGCCGGAATTCTTTTCGGGCGGCGGCAAGCTGTCGCTGCTGCCGGGGAAGGGGGCCAAGATCGACGAGGCGGCCCTGCGCGACGCCCTTGCGGCGATCCAGCCGGGCTTCGTGCACGAGACACCGGCACACGTCCTGTCACTGACCAATCTGTCCGAATGCGGCCTTGCCTATAGCGCCGACGAGATTCACCGCTATGCCGTGCTGGCGCATGGGCACGGGCTGGCTGTGCACATGGATGGCGCGCGGCTGGCGAACGCGCTGGTGAAGACCGGCGCAAGCCCGGCCGAGATGACCTGGAAAGCCGGGGTCGACGTGCTGACACTCGGCCTGACCAAGACGGGCGCAATGGGCTGCGAGCTTATTATCCTGTTCGGCAAGGCACGGGAAAAGTGGGGGGAATTGCAGGCGCGGGCGAAACGTTCCGGCCATATGCCACCCAAGATGCGCTTCCTTGCGGCGCAGGCCGAAGCGATGCTGGATGGCGGCCTGTGGCTGGATCTTGCCGGGCGGGCCAATGCGAAGGCGACGCGGCTGGCCGCGGCGTTGATTGCGCAGCCGGGCGTGCACCTTGCCTACAAGCCGGATGGCAATGAGGTGTTCGTGCGCCTGCCGGACGGGCTGGCTGAGCGTCTCACAGCGGCAGGCGCAAAATTTTATCCCTGGCCGGGGGGCTGCCACCGGTTCGTGTGTTCATGGTCAACGACCGACGATGAAATCGCGGCGGTCGAGACGGCAATGGGCTGACCAGGTCAGGAACTCAGGGCGCCGCCGAGCCAGGACTGCAGATGCTGGATCGTCGCCTGGGTGTCGATCGGTGCTTCTTCGGCACCGCCGAGCAGTTTCTGATGGATCGAGATGAACAGGAGCGGCGCCATAGCGGCGAAAGCGGCAGCGCGTAGCGCGTCCCGGGTTCGCGGCGCGCCAGGTGTGCCCTTCAGCTTGTCGATGATCGATTCAAGCCCCGGTTCGAGCAGGAATTTCAGATAGGCCCGTCCGGCGACTTCGTCTGCGATGCCTTCGATCAGCCCGAAGGCGTGAGCGCGGGTGAATTGCCCATACTGCATGCCCGCATCCGCCACGCGGTAGTATTCCTCAAGGGCTTCGGTCGGGGTGGTCGCAGGATGGGCGACCAGTTCCCAGATCCATTTTCCGCGGTTTCCCATGTTCTCGAGGATGGCCGAAACGACGCCCTGCCGGTTGTCGAAATAGTGGCGAAGTGTCGGCTCGGATGCGTGGGCCGCGATTGCGAACTGGCGTAGCGATGGGCGACGCAAGTCTGCGGTGAGTGCAAAATCCGTCAACGCATCGACAAGCGCCATGCGCTTTTGTTCAAAATCATGATTTCGCGCCCCTACCGGTCTCGGCATGGTCAACTCCCGGGTGAAATGGACGGTCCCCCCAATAAGAACCATTCTCATTTCATTCATACGGCTTTTGCCCTCTCTGGCAACCTATAATATTTACTACAGATTAGCCAATAAAACAGAGACGGGGTCACACGGATTTTGTTGCCGCATTCGGACGAAACTCAACTTCTTTGGGATGTGTCTTCGAATTGCGATCGACGCGCAGTCGCGCCGGCGTCGCACGACAAGCGGTCGTCGGGGGCCGGATTGTTGCGATCAGTCCGAGATGGCTTCACCGAGCCAAGACTGGAGCAACCCGATCGTCGCCTGGCTATCAACAGGCGCTTCTTCTGCACCGCCGAGGAGTGTCTGATGTATTCCCATGAGGATCAGGGGCGACAGGATCGCGAAGGCGGCCGCGCGCAACTCTAACGCAGACTTCGGAGAACCGGGTGTCGCGGTCAATTTCTCGGTGATCGTGGAGAGGGCCGGCTCCAGCATGTGTTTGAGGTAGGCCTTGCCCGCAGTGTCTTCTGCGATCCCTTCGATCAGCCCGAACGCATGTGCGCGCATGTATAATTCGAACTGCGGGCCCGGGGCTGCGATCAGGTAATAGTCTTTGACCGCGCTTGAAATGCTGTCGGAGGGTGCTGCGATGTTGTCACGGATTGATCGTCCGATCTTGCCCATGTTCTCGAGGATGGCGCCGACGACGCCCCGTCGGTCCATGAAATAGTGACGGAGCGTGGGTTCGGACGCATCGACGGCTTTTGCGAACTGTCGCAGCGACGGACGGCGCAGCTCTGCCGTGACAGCAAAATGGGTCAAGCCGTCAACAAGCGCAGCACGCTTCTGTTCAAAATCGTGGTTGCGTACCCCTGCAGGTCGCGCCATGCCAAACTCCCGATAGAACTGGATGGTCCCCCGATCAAAACCCAGTTTCAGGTTAATCTTACGGTTTTTCTTTCCTCTTGAAAACCATAATAGTTACTGCGGATCGGCCGTTTTCCACAGGCGATGCCACCGGAATTTCCTCGGGGTTGGCGGCTCAATTTCCACGTTCTTTTGAGAGCGGCGCTGGACAGTTCGCGTGCTGCCGTCTGGTTGCCTGTCGCGGTAATTTCTGGACCCGGTCGCCGGAGCGCGGCAAGACTGGAACGGAACAAAGAGGATTCGATCATGACGACATTATTCCGTGCGGGCCTGATCGGCGCGCTTCTGGCGACCTCGACACTGGCGGGCTGCGCCTCGACCTATTACGGCGCGATGGAGCAGATCGGATTCGAGAAACGCGACCTGCTGGTGCAGCGCGTGACCGATGCCGCCGTCAGCCAGGAGAATGCGAAGGTCGAGTTCGCCAATGCGCTCGAGGCCTTCCGGGCTGTGGTCAATGTCGACGCCGGGGAGCTTGAATCGACCTATGACACCTTGTCCGACGCCTATGACCGGTCAGAGGACAAGGCGGACAAGGTGCGCGCCCGCATCAAGGACGTGAAAGGCGTCGCGCGCGACCTGTTCCGGGAATGGAATGCCGAACTGACCGAATATTCCGATGTGGGCCTGCGCCGGTCTTCGGCCCAGCAACTGGCGGCGACCGAGGCGCGCTATGACACGCTGGTCGCCAAGATGGACAAGGCGGCTGCATCAATGGACCCGGTGCTGGCCGTGTTCCATGACCGTGTCCTGTACCTGAAGCATAATCTCAACGCCCGCGCGATTGCCTCACTGGGGGCCGAGACGGCAGGCCTTGAAGCCGACGTCGCCGACCTGATTGCCGAGATGGAGCGCTCCATTGCCGAGGCTGATGCCTTTATCGCGGAAATGCGCGCTGGCAGCTGAGGGAGGCGGATGCAGATTGTCCCGGGTGATTTCGAGGATGCGCGGGTGCTGGACCTGTTGCGCACGCACCTTGACGGCATGTACGCCAACTCGCCGCCGGGAAATGTCTTCGCGCTCGACCTGACCGGCCTGAAAGCGCCGGGGCTGCGTTTCTATACGGCCTGGGAAGGCAAGACCCTGATGGGCATGGGCGCCCTGAAGGGGCTGGACGATGGCGGCGGCGAGATCAAGTCGATGCGCACGCATGAGGTCCACCTGCGCAAGGGTGTCGCTGCGCGTTTGCTGGAACACATTATCGCTGAGGCACGGGCGCGCGCCTATCACCGGCTCAGTCTCGAGACAGGCAGCGGCCCGGCCTTTGACGCGGCGCTGGCCCTGTATTGGCGTTATGGCTTCATTGAAGGCGGCGCATTTGGCGACTATGAAAAAAGTGACTTCAACCAGTTCTTCCATCTTGCCCTGTAAAGGCCGCCGCCATGACCGTGCTCAGAACATTCTATCCCGAAATCGAGGCTTATGATTCGGGGCATCTCGATGTCGGCGATGGTCACACGATCTATTGGGAGCGGTCTGGCACCAAGGGCGCAAAACCTGCCGTGTTCCTGCATGGCGGGCCGGGCGGGGGCTTTTCGCCCAGCCACCGGCGCCTGTTTGATCCGAAGCTGTATGACCTGATGCTGTTTGATCAGCGCGGTTGCGGCAAGTCCACGCCGCACGCGTCGATCGACGCCAACACGACCTGGCACCTGGTGGCCGATATTGAGCGTCTTCGCGAGATGATGGGTGTGGACCAGTGGCAGGTGTTCGGCGGTTCGTGGGGCTCGACGCTGGCGCTCGCCTATGCCGAGACGCACCCGGAACACGTCAGCGAACTGGTGTTGCGCGGTATCTATCTTCTGACCAAGGCCGAGATGGACTGGTATTACCAGTTCGGCGTGTCGGAGATGTTTCCCGACAAGTGGGAGCGTTTCCTTGCGCCGATCCCCGAGGCTGAGCGCGGCGACATGATGGCGGCCTATCGCAAGCGCCTGACCGGTGATGATCGCGCCGTGCAGATCGAAGCCGCGCTGGCGTGGAGCCAGTGGGAAGGCCAGACGATCACATTGCTGCCCGAACCATCAACCAGTGACGTGTTTGGCGAGGATGATTTCGCGCTCGCCTTTGCGCGCATCGAGAACCATTATTTCACCCACAAGGGATGGCTGGAGGAGAACCAGTTGCTGCGCGATGCTTCGCGGCTGAAAGACATTCCGGGCACGATCGTTCATGGACGCTATGACATGCCATGCCCCGCCCGCTTCGCATGGGCGCTGCACAAGGCTTGGCCGAAGGCGGACTTCCACCTGATCGAAGGCGCAGGCCACGCCTATTCCGAACCGGGCATCCTCGACCAGCTGATCCGCGCGACGGACCGGTATGCGGGGAAGGGGGTATGACGGCCTATCTGATCCTTGATTTCACCATTCTCGATATGTCTGCATTCCGCCAATATATCGACGCAGTGCCAGCCTTCATCGCAAAGCATGGTGGCCGCTACATTGTACGCGGCGTTGAGCCGGAAGTGATGGAGGGCGACTGGAAACCTGAGCGCGTGGTTATCCTGGAATTTCCAGCAGCAGAGAACGCCAGGGCGTTTCTTGACGATCCGGATTTTCAGGACCTGATCGCTGTCCGGAAGAACGCGACCATCAGCAAGCTGATCCTTGCGGAAGGATGTCTCTAGCGCGTGGGCACCGGGCCGGACGCTTGAAAATATATGACCAGACGGCCTGTAAGCCGGGTTCTGTTCCCCGCGCCCTCTCGGGACATCGGTTCGGCAACCATTCCTCTGCGACAGGCCTCACAGCCTGCCTCTCGCGACACACCCGGG
>NZ_JBBKXE010000202.1:0-7144 GCF_037969335.1 Hyphomonas sp.
CTCGCCCTTGCCGCCCTCCTGCTGGTCGCCTGCGGCGCCCCTGCCGCCCCCGCGCCGGAGGCTGTCACCGCCCCCGCGATCACGGTCATCACCGGCGGCACGATCTATACCGGCAATCCTGACCAGCCGACCATCGAGGCTGTTGTCGTCGGCCCGGACGGGCGCATCCAGGCCACGGTGCCGCCTACCTCGGCTGACTGGAGCGAGGATGAAATCAACCTGATCGACCTCAAGGGCGCGGTCATGTTCCCCGGCTTTACCGATTCCCATGTCCACTTGCTCGGCGTCGGCCAGCGCGAACTGACGCTCAACCTCGAAGGCACTGCCTCCATCGACGATCTCGTCACACGAATGAACACGGAAGTCAGCGACAAAGCACCGGGTAGCGTTGTCTTCGGGAGCGGCTGGATTGAAACTGGCTGGCCCGAGGGCCGCATGCCTACAGCTGCAGACCTTGATGCCGTCAGCCTCGACCACAAGATCATCCTCGTGCGCTCGGATGGCCACGCCATGGTGGTCAATTCCGCCACTCTGGCCGCGGCGGGAATCACGAAGGATACGCCCGATCCCGACGGCGGGCGCATTGAGCGCAATGCCGATGGCGCGGCGAACGGCCTGCTCATCGACAATGCCATGGGCCTCGTCGCTCCGCTGATCACCGTGCCCGACGCGGACGGGCTCAAGATCGCGCTTGAGACTGGCGCGAAACTCTATGCTTCGCGCGGCTGGACGGGCGGGCACAATATGAGCGTTGCGCCTGAGGAAATCCCCCTCATGGCAGAGCTCGACGCGCAGGGCCGCCTGCCGATCCGGCTTTACAATGCGCTCGGCGAAGACGGCTTCGACATCGCCGCCGGCCGCGAAATGGAAACCGACACGATCACCAATCGGGCCGTGAAAATCTACATGGACGGCGCGCTTGGCAGCCGAGGGGCCCTGCTGATCGAACCCTATGGCGACCGACCCGACACGTCCGGTCTCGCGCTGATGACGCCAGAAGACCTGGCGGCGGTCATGGCCCGCGCCGATGCAGCGGGCGTCCAGCTGGCCATCCATGCCATCGGAGACCTTGCCAATCGCCGCATACTCGAGGCCGTCGAGGCCGGCGGTTATGACGCCGCGCATCGCTGGCGAATCGAACATGCGCAGATTTTCGCGGTGGAAGACCTGATGCGCGCCAGCGATGATGGGCTCATCGCCTCCATGCAGCCTTCGCACGCGATTGGTGACCTCTTCTTCGCGCCCGCGCGCCTCGGCATGGACCGTCTCGCGGGTGCCTATGCCTGGAAGACTTTACTCGAAAACGGAACGGTGATTGCGGGCGGCTCGGACGCCCCGGTCGAAATTGGCTCGCCCCTGATCGAATTCTACGCCGCCGTTGCTCGCAAGAGTCTCAAGGGCGAAACCGGTCCGGGCTGGCACCCGGAACAGGCGCTCAGCCGCCAGCAGGCGCTCGCACTGTTCACCTCGGCGGCCGCCTTTGCCAGCTTTCAGGAAGACGACCTCGGCACGATCGAACCCGGCAAGCTAGCCGATTTCACCGTCTTTGACCGCGACCTGATGACGGTGCCGGAAGCCGAAATCCTCGAAGCCAAACCTGTGATGACGATGATCGGGGGCGAAATTGTCTGGCGGTCGGAAGACTGAGGGCCCCAATGTCCGCCTCAGTTTTACCCTACGTCGCACTAGGCGTCGGCGCTTCGCGTGCTAGAACCTAGTTTGAAACGATAAATCCTCCCCGACGAGACAGAACTCCATGACTGTAATGAGCGATACCGATGCCCTTGAGGGCATGAAGCCGACCGAGAAGATCAACGTGAAGAAGGTTTTTGGCCTCGACACGACAATGACCGTCCACGGCTTCAAGAAGCGGACTGAATACGTGCCTGAAATCGATCCGGCTTATCGGTTCGATCCCCAGACGACGATGGCGGTTCTCGCCGGCTTCGAGCACAATCGCCGCGTCATGGTCCAAGGCTATCACGGCACAGGCAAGTCGACCCATATCGAGCAGATTGCAGCGCGCCTCAACTGGCCGATGATCCGGGTCAACCTCGACAGCCATGTCAGCCGGATCGACATGGTCGGCAAGGATGCAATCGTCCTGAAAGACGGCAAGCAGATCACCGAATTTCGCGAAGGCATCCTGCCATGGGCGCTTCAGCGTCCGGTAGCGATCTGTTTCGACGAATACGATGCCGGTCGCCCGGACGTGATGTTCGTCATCCAGCGCGTGCTCGAGGCCAGCGGCAAGCTGACCCTGCTCGATCAGAACCGCGTTATCGCGCCAAACCCCTATTTCCGCCTGTTTGCGACAACGAACACGGTCGGCCTCGGCGACACGACAGGCCTTTATCACGGCACACAGCAGCTCAACCAGGGCCAGATGGACCGTTGGAGCATCGTCACCACGTTGAATTACCTGGAACACGATGCCGAGGTCGAAATTGTGAAATCCAAGGCCACCGGCGTCGATGACGACACGCTGTCCAAGATGGTGACGCTGGCCGATCTCACCCGCAACGCTTTCATGGCCGGAGATCTCTCCACCGTGATGAGTCCGCGGACGGTGATTACATGGGCGGAGAATTTTGCTATCTTCAAAAATCTCGGCCACGCGTTCCGCATGACGTTCCTCAACAAGTGCGACGAACTTGAACGTCCGCTGGTCGCTGAAATGTACCAACGCTGCTTCGCCGAGGAACTGCCGGAAAGCGCCCTCATGGTGAAGGTCGCCTGAGACGAAAGATATGAGCGTAACCAGCCTGATCCTGAAAAGTGGCGATGGCTTTGAGTTTGGCGCGGTTCGTGTCGACCCGAAGGGAGCGCGCAAGGGCGGTCTGATCCTGGTGCAGGAAATCTTCGGCATCAATTCGTTCATGATCGATGCGGCCAAGCGCTTCGCCGCTGAAGGCTATGAAGTGCTCATGCCCTCGATGTTTGATCGCCAGAAGCCCGGCTTTGTCCGTGAAGATCATTCGCCGGAAGCCATCGCAGAAGGCGGCGGCTACGCCCGCGCCAATGGGCTGGATGCCGCCATGGCTGATATCAGTGCCTGCGTGGACGCGCTCGAGCGACCTGTCTTCATCACCGGCTTTTGCTATGGCGGATCGATCGCCTATATAGCGGCCTGCCAGTTGCGCGGGCTTGCGGCATCGGCGGCCTATTACGGCAGCCTCTTGCCCAGCTTCAAGGCCGCCGCGCCAAACTGCCCGTCGATTGCGCATTTCGGTCGTCATGACGCGCATATTCCAATGGACGGCGTCGATACCTTCATCGCCGCGCGCCACGATGTTCCGGTCTACGTCTATGAAGCTGGCCACGGCTTTGCCCGACAAGGCTCGGATGATCATGATCAGCCAGCAGACGCGTTGGCCTTCCAGCGGACGCTTGAACTGTTTGACAGGGCGCTTATCCGCTGACCGCGGCGAATGCGCGTTCCGATCAAAAATAATCGCGGGTCGGGTTAACCCGGATTTCACGCAGGTATGCGATGCGGACATATGTCCGAATATGCCCACTCCGTGATGATGCTGTTGTCCGAGAAGGCACAATTCATATTGTGCTTCTTCGCGGTGATCACGGTTCTGGCCTGGTTCAAGGCCGGGCGCGATGCCTTGGACTGGAACGATTCCCTGCGGCGTAGCGGGGCCGTCAACCTTGTGATCGTCGCGTTCAATATGGCTGCACTCGTCCTTCCGCTCGCGGCGACGGCTTTCCTGCTCAACCTGCTGAAGGACATGCCGCACGTGCCAGGCCAGGTGTGGCAGGACGCACCATGGCTCGTGCGCGCCTTCATGGCGCTGCTGATTTTTGATCTGGCCAATTATACGATGCACCGGCTGTCACATTTCAATGCCTGGCTTTGGCCGATGCACGCGGTTCACCATTCCGATACGGAATTGCATTTCCTGTCGGCCAATCGTGCACACATCCTTGAATGGGTCCTGCTCGTGCCAACCGGCGCGATCGTCGCTTACTTTTGCGGCTTGTCGATCAATGATGTCGTGTTCCTGGGTCTGCTGCGCGAGGCACACCAATATTACGTCCATTCCAATCTGGACTGGTCGCACGGCCCGCTGCGCTACGTCATCGCCGGCCCGCGCTTTCACCGCTGGCACCATGTCGACCGGGACGATGCCTACAACAAGAATTTCGCGCTCTTCTTTCCCTTTATCGACCTCGCTTTCGGGACCTATTACATGCCGGGCCCGGCCAAAACGCTCGCCACGGGATTTGTCGGCAGCCCGGGCGACAATGCATTGAAATTACTGATGTTTCCGTTTCGGGAATGGGTCAGGCTCGTGCGCGAACTGGGCGCTGGACGGGTGGGCTCGATCCCGCCCCGCGAACAGCCGGGAAGCGCGCTTCGCCCGGACTAGCGCGGCGGCAACCCGGCATCCCTCTTCGCAAATGCGATCCCGCGCGCTAAGTGATCGTCATGGCCAAGACCGAAACCACCCCTCAGGAACTGTTCAAGCAAGCGCTCGCCGCGACTACCAAGGCGATGACGGCTGACCGCGACGTCGAGGTCGGCTTCGGCAATGATGCAGGCTCTGACGGCGAACGGATCGTCCTGCGCCCGCCGCCGGTCGAACTGCCTGCGCCCGTGGCCGCCCGTATTCGCGGCGAGGCCGACGCCGTTGCCCTGCGCCGGGCCCACCATGACGCAGCCGCACACGTCCGGAACCGCCCGCCGGGCGACCTGCCGCGCAAGGTCTATGACGCGGCCGAACACGCGCGCATCGAAAGCCTCGGCGCCAATGCCATGCGCGGCACCGCCATCAATCTCGATGCTGTCCTCGAACTGCGTTGCAAGTCCGACGAATTTGCCATGGGCGCAGAGGACCCGGAAGCGGTCCTCGCCCCGGCGGTCGAATTCCTGCTGCGTGAAAAGCTGACCGGGCGTCCATTGCCGGAAGCCGCCGCTCGCGTCGCCGATGTCTGGCGCGAACGGGTCGAGGCCGACACCGGCGGCGCGCTCGACAAGCTGATCGCCCAGCTTCACGACCAGCCGGGCTTTGCCAAAACCATTCGCGAAATGATCCGCGACCTCACCGCAGGCGACCAGTCCGGCGATGAGGCGCAGTCCGAAGAGGACCAGCAGGAACAGGACAGCGAAGACGAGCAATCCCAGCAGGGCGAACAGGACCAGGAATCCGAAGAGCCGATGGGCGCTTCGTCCGAACAGATGGAATCGGGCGACAGCGAGGAAATCGACGGCGAAGAGACAAATGTCAGCGTCGACCAGGATGTCGACCTTGAGGCCGACGAAGACGCTGATGACAGCGATGACGGCTCCAAGCCCCTGCGCCCGAATTTCCGCGATGGCGACGAGCGTGACCGGTTCGCCTACAATGTCTTCACCCGCGCCCATGACGAAGTGGCCCAGGCGCCTGACCTCTGCGACCCGGAAGAGCTGACCCGCCTGCGCGCCTATCTCGACCACCAGCTGATGGGCCTGCAGGGCGCCGTCTCCAAGCTGGCCAACAAGCTGCAGCGCCGCCTGATGGCCCAGCAGAACCGGTCCTGGAGCTTTGACCTTGAAGAAGGCGTGCTCGACACCGCCCGCCTCACCCGTGTCATCACCGACCCGACCGCGGCGCTCACTTTCAAGCAGGAAGACGACAGCAATTTCCGCGACACCGTGGTCACGCTGCTGCTCGACAATTCCGGTTCGATGCGCGGGCGTCCGATCATGGTCGCCGCCCTGTGCGCCGACATTCTCGCCCGCACGCTGGAGCGCTGCGGCGTCAAGACCGAGATCCTTGGCTTCACCACCAAGGCGTGGAAGGGCGGCATGGCGCGCGAAGACTGGGTCAAGGCCGGCAAGCCGAATGGCCCTGGCCGCCTCAACGATGTCCGCCACATCGTCTACAAGCAGGCCGATGCCCCGTGGCGCCGCGCCCGCAAGAATCTCGGCCTGATGATGCGCGAAGGCCTTCTGAAAGAGAATATCGACGGTGAGGCCCTGCTCTGGGCGCATGACCGCCTGCTCGCGCGCTCCGAACAGCGCAAGATCCTGATGGTGATATCAGACGGCGCGCCGGTCGATGATTCCACTCTTAACGTCAATGTCGGCAACTATCTCGAACGCCACCTGCGTCAGGTCATCGAGGAAATCGAGACGCGCAGCCCGATCGAATTGATCGCCATCGGCATCGGCCATGATGTCACCCGCTATTACAAGCGCGCCGTCACCATCGTCTACGCCGTACAGCTTTGCGGGGATATGACTGATCAATTGGCCAGCCTGTTCGACGAGAACGGCCCCAATCCCAAGGCCATGGCCATCCCGCCGCTGACCGACCGCACCGTGCGCGGCGCGGTCTCCGGCGCTGCCAGCGGCGCGCCCAGCTATGGCGGGCGCAAGACCGGGCTGGGCCGCGACGTGAAAACGACCTCGCTGCAGGCGGTCAAGGGCCCCAAATCCTAGGCAGGGGCCTGTCCCATATTTCTGCCTTCATGCTAGGGTCTGATGGGCCGAACAGGGGACAGGACCGATGCCAGACCATTTCATCCGTACGCCATTTGCGAAGCTCTTGCTGGCAGGCGCATTTGTCCTGCTCGCCGCCTGCGCCTCAAAGCCCGAACCGGACCGTCTCGTCCTGCTCGGCGATGCTCAGGCCGCCGGCGACACGGTTCAGGAAATATCCCTCGCCCGCGCCCTGCTCGCTGATCCGGACGTCAAGGGCGACCTGCGCACAGACCTTGGCGATATTCTCGCCGAGGCGGGCCAGACCGAAGCCGCCCTGTCGGCCTATCACCGCGTCCTCACCGCCGCGAGCGCCGAAACCCCGCCAAACTATGCCCGCCAGATCGACCTGCGCGCCCGCATGGCCGAAATCGCGCTCGATGCCGGTGACACGGCCCGGGCCACCGAGGAGATCGCCAGCGCCGCCCGCCTCGTGCGCGTCCATCTCGGCACCGATCATCCGCGCCTCGCCCCGCTCCTCGCCTTTGCCGTCGAGAACGGTCTCGACACGGCCCGTATCGCCCAAGTCACCGGCCTGCAGGTCAACGCGGCCCTGATACAGAGCGTCGAGCGCGCGCGCGAGCGCCCCGTCGCCGTCGCCAGCAGCACAGAAGTCACACGCGGCGGCGTCGAGCCGGACTTCGACCTTGTCCGCGTCTTCTTCGGCAC
>NZ_JBBKXE010000203.1:0-3370 GCF_037969335.1 Hyphomonas sp.
GTCCTGCGCGATGCCGGCATCGCGCCTGTCCACCCGCTCGCGGGCGTCGGGCAGAATCTGCAGGATCATCTCGAAGTCTATTTCCAGTTCCATTGCAAACAGCCGGTCAGCCTGAACACCAAACTCGGCTGGTTCAGCAAGCTGCTGATCGGGGCGCGCTGGGTGCTTTTCAAGACCGGCCTGGGCGCCACCAACCATTTCGAATCCTGCGCCTTCATCCGGTCGGACGCCGGGCGCAAGTCGCCGGACATCCAGTATCACTTCCTCCCGGCGGCCATGCGGTATGACGGCACCGCGTCAATCAAGGGCCACGGGTTCCAGGTCCATGTCGGGCCCAACAAGCCGAAAAGCCGGGGCAGCGTCACGATCACTTCGGCCGATCCGTCTACGGCGCCGCATATCCTCTTCAACTATTTACAGCATCAGGACGATATTGCGGTCTGGCGAAAATGCATCCGCCTCACGCGGGAAATCATCGCCCAGCCGGCCATGGACACCTTTCGTGGCGATGAAATCCAGCCCGGCACGGATATCGCGTCTGACACGGACATCGACACTTGGGTGCGCGAGAATGTCGAGAGCGCCTACCACCCTTGCGGGACATGCCGGATGGGACAGGCCGGTGACACCGGCGCTGTCGTCGATACCGATTGCCGTGTCATCGGACTGGACGGACTGCGCGTCGTCGATGCATCGATTTTTCCGACAGTCCCCTATGGCAATATCAATGCGCCAACCATCATGGTCGCCGAGAAGGCTGCAGACATCCTCCTGGGCCGGCCCGCTTTGCCGCCATCGCGCGCACCGTCCTGGATTTCGGACCATTGGGAAACGCATCAGCGCGAGAATATGCCGAAAAGGCAAATCACGGCCTGAATGTCCCCGGGCCTTCAGCGTTGAAGCTGGCGCGGCAGAATGGAACGCTCTGTTCGTCCCTGGAGACGAACGTCACCGCCCACTCAAACAAGAGTTGGTAATTGTCGAAATAAAGTTACAACCGGGTCTCCGTTTCGCGGCGACAGGCAGAATAGGGTAAGGGAACATGATCAAGGCAATATTGGCATCGGTGAGCGCAAGCATGGTTTTGATGGCCTGCACACATGCCCCGAATATCGCGGGCGATGCGTCCCCCATCAATACAGTGAACATGTCCGAAACCGCCAAGACCCTGGCGTCTGATGAATTCCTGGGGCGCGCTCCCGGAACCGAGGGCGAGACACTGACGGTTGATTACCTGATCAAGCGCTTCACCGAACTCGGCCTCGAACCCGGTGGGCGCGATGGCGCGTGGACCGACCCCGTGACCCTCAACCATTCCGTCATTACCGAAGCGCGCACGCTGAGCGTAAGTCAGGACGGCGCCGCTATCGACATGGTGCAGGGGCGCGATATTGAAATCAGTTCCGCCAACCCGCGCGATATCATCAGGATTGAAGACGCTCCGGTCGTGTTCGTCGGCTTCGGCGTCAGCGCGCCGGAACGGGAATGGGACGATTTCGGGACCATCGATCTCAAGGGAAAAGTCGCACTGTTCCTGGTCAATGACCCGGATTTTGGCGTCACGGACGATCACCCCGTCAGCAATGTGTTCGGTGGCCGCCGGATGACGTATTATGGCCGCTGGGCGTACAAGTTCGAGGAGGCTGCCCGCCGCGGCGCCGTTGCTGCTCTTGTTGTCCATGAAACGAAGGCAGCCGGCTATGGCTGGAATGTCGCCGCATCATCGCCCGGTGAAAATTATGCCGTGGCCGGCAAGGGCTCCGCGAAAGCGTCGGTCGACCTTCAGGGTTGGTTACACGAAGACATGGCCAGGCAATGGGTCGAACGGGCCGGCTATGATCTCGGCGCCCTGCGAACGGCTGCGCGGCAACGTGATTTCACGGCCTTCACTTTGGGCGATCTTCGCTTCAACGCAGACCTCGCGCTGACAGTCGAGACCGTCGAAAGCCAGAATGTCCTGGGCAAGATCACAGGCGCAACCCGTCCGGATGAGACCATCATGCTGTCAGGCCATTGGGATGCCTATGGCGTCGGCGAGCCCGATGAACGGGGACGGGTCGTCAGGCCGGGCGCGAATGATGACGCATTGGGGTTGGCCGGGATCATGGAAATCGCCCGCAACCTGAAGGCTGCCCCCCCGCTGGAACGCACCGTCGTGTTTGCGGCCTGGACGGCGGAGGAGAGCGGTTTGCTTGGCTCCGAAGCCTATGCCCAGGATCCGATCTATCCGCTCGAAACAACCGTCGCCAATTTCACCCTGGACATCCTGCAAACAGCGGGGCCCGCCCGTGATGTGATCCAGGTCGGAGAAGGGCAAAGCGATCTGGAAGAGTTGATGGCGATGACCGCCGCGGCGCAAGGCCGGGTCATCTCGCCGGAAGGGCTGCCCGAAAACGGATTGTTCTTCCGCGCCGACCATTTCTCGCTCGCCCGGCGCGGCGTTCCGGTCCTTCTGATCATGGGAATAGCGGGCGGCTCTGACCTCGAAGTCGGTGGACGTGAAGCGGGAGACGCATGGGTCAAAGACTATATCGACAACCGCTATCACAATCAGAACGACGTCTGGGATGCCGAATGGGACCTGCGTGGCGCCGCGCAGGATGTCGAGCTATTCTTGGACATGACGCGGGAACTGGGCAATTCGACGGCATGGCCGGAACTGAAGCCAACCTCCGAATTCAAAGGCTTGAGGGACGCAAGCGCGGCATCACGCAAGTAAAGGCCCGTTAGCGTCAAAGCCGCTCGGTGAAACGCCAGCCAGACTCGAAACTCACTGCAAGCTGGCGACCTCATCTGCGCCCAACACCCGCCATTCGCCCTCAGCCAGCCCGTCCAGCGTCAGCGGGCCGAACTGGACGCGGTGCAGCGCTTCGACATGGTTGCCGACCGCGGCGAACATGCGGCGCACCTGATGGTAGCGGCCTTCGGTGAGGGTGACGCGCGCGGTGCGCTCGCCCGTCACCTCCAGCTTCGCAGGCTTCAGCGGCTTGTCCTCGCCGCGCAGCACCAGCGTGCCACTGGCGAAGGCTTCGCCCTCATGGCCTTCCAGCGGACGGGCGAGGACGGCCTCATAGACCTTCTCCGTTTCCGACCGGGGAGAGATCAGCCTGTGCAGCAATTGCCCGGCATCGGTGAACAGCAACAGGCCCGTCGTCGGCGCGTCGAGCCGGCCAACCGTCGACAGCGCCGGCGTACGCGCGAGGAAGCGCGGCGGCAGGAGTTCGTAGACGAGCTGTCCACCATCGGCGCGCGAGCAGGTATAGCCCGCCGGCTTGTTCATGATGACCACCATGCCGGGTGGCGGGTCGAGCGGTTCGCCGTCGAAAGTGACGTTTTCGAACGGACTGACCACACCCTTGCCACCCCCTTC
>NZ_JBBKXE010000204.1:0-30870 GCF_037969335.1 Hyphomonas sp.
TGTGTCGCTTGGAGGAGTCATCGAACTGGCCGGAGCAGCTGCTTATGGCGACCAGTATTCGGTCATGAGTTATGGTGGCACCTCTTCCGGTGCATTCAGCGATGTA
This sequence comes from Hyphomonas sp., assembly GCF_037969335.1. Taxonomy (GTDB): domain Bacteria; phylum Pseudomonadota; class Alphaproteobacteria; order Caulobacterales; family Hyphomonadaceae; genus Hyphomonas. The sequence goes on from NZ_JBBKXE010000204.1 coordinate 107, forward strand.
ACCGGTTTGGGCGCTGGTGTGCTTCAGGCTTTGATTACTGATGCGGGCGGCGTCATCCAGCTGAGCATCGATGCTGGGTCGTTCCTGGACGTGCTGCCAGAGGCGCCGAGCGGCGTTCAGCTTTACTACGCGCAGTCGCTCGATGGCGCGCGGGGCACTTCCTATTCTGACTTGAGCGAATTGTATTCCCTTGTCGACCTTCTCGGCCCCACCGATCTTGCGGCCGCTTTCGACGCGATTGCGCCGAACGATGCCGTCATCTCCGGTCAGGGGTCGATTGCAATGGGCGACGCGCTCGGCAAGCGGCTTGACGCGCGACTGCGGCAGGTTCGCAGGGGCGAGCGGGGATTCGTCACGCAAGGGTCTGCTGCGGGAGTCCAGGTGGCGTCGCTTGACGCAATGTCGAGCTTCTCGCTCATATCGAGCCAGCTCGCCGCTGTCGAAGCAAGCGAGGCGTCAGGTGTGCGTCCCATGAAGGACGGATACGGAGGGTTCGCCAGCATCGACTTCTTTACCGGGGATGCCGATTCGGGATTGGCTGGCAGGAAAGCAGATGTTGAAGGGTTCGCCATAACGGGCGGCATAGACAAAACGATCGGCACTGACGCCATCATCGGCGGCATGATCAGCTACAGCTCGTCTGATAATACGATGGGATCCGGAATGGGCGATGCCGAAATCAGCGGGGCTTCCGTCGGATTGTACGGCTACGTGCCGTTCGAAAACCGGGTATTTGTCGACGGTCATGTCAGCTATGGGACCTATTCTGTCGACATGTCGCGGACGGCCCAACTGGTCGGCGGGACTCTCGCGGCAACGGGCGACACCAATGCTGACCAACTTTTGGTCGGAGCAAGTGTCGGGCGTGAATACCAGTTCGACAACGGGATCAATGTTACGCCTTCGGTGGGCCTCCTGCATGCGAGCTATGATATCGATGCGTACTCAGAAAAAGGCAGCGTGATCGCAATGGACGTCGCATCGCGTGACTTGACGAGCACACAGCTTTCGTTGGGTGCGGTGATGGATTGGGAATTGGGCGAATCAGGCACGGTTCGACCAATGCTTGGAGCTGCCGTGGTCCACGACCTGGACGCCGGGCATGATGTCGTGTTGGCGACGTTTGTCGGTGCCCCGACAGCGGCCGCTGTTGTGTTCGCAGGTCCAGATCGCAGCCGCACCTGGCTCGATCTGGAAGCCGGTCTGGATGTGAATGTTTCGGACTCGATGGTCGCAACAATTGCTGTGAGGCAGACGGTCAATCGCGACGAGCTTTCACAGACTGTCATCGGTGCGAGTGCGACGCTGAAGTTCTGAGACTCTTGATGGTACCCGACGAGGCGTGACCCAGCGGTCCGCTTCGTCGGCCTGCCACTTTTGACGGACCTTATTCGCGAATAAGGAAGCTCTCTGTTGGCTGGCTTGGGAACGCACCGGCAATGGTGTTGGCGTCCTGAGGCTGTCCGCTCCAGACGATCTTTCCATTCTGGTCAGCAAGTGTCAGCTGCCCGAAAGCCAGATAAAGCCAGGTGGTCGGGCGTTCGCTGTCCAGGTTCCAGTCTGACAATATATCGACCTTGCCTGCGCCAGTCCCCGAGCTTGGGTCAAGCCTGATCCTGGTTGCAGGGGCGCCATTTCCGGAAGAAATGGTCCACTCACCTGCTACGTCGGTGGCAGGCAGGTCCGAATTTGCGCCGCCTGGGGATGACCCCGGTCCCGGTGAAGACAAGCCTGGTGTGAGTTCGTCACGGCGGGCCGCGTGTGTCTGGGGCGCTGGCGAGGATGCATCGTCGGGCTCGAGATCCTGCCGGGTTTCAGGAGTTGCAGACACGCGATCGCTCTCCTGATCTATGCCGTTTTGGGCGCACCCGGCCGAAGCCACGCAAAACAAAATGCCGAGGGGCGCGCCGAGTCGGCTCGTTTTGCGGAGTGTTGCCATGATGGGAATCTATACACTTCGATACCCGACCGCAAATGCACAGATCCAAACTCGCCAGACCGGGCTGTCAGTCCAGGCCTGGCCGTTCCTCACGATTGTGATGTGGGCTGCGAACAAGGTCGATGTCCGATTCGGCGTGTTGTTCGCAGGATCCAGGGTGGCCTGCTTAAGCGTATGAGGGGGCCGGTAATGATCGCAGGGGAGATGGGTGCGTCGTTCGTGGCGCTGGAAGGCGTGTGCCTTTTGGGGCTGCTGGCTCCGCGAGTAGGACTCGAACCTACGACCGGGCGATTAACAGTCGCCTGCTCTACCAACTGAGCTATCGCGGATCAGCCGAGAGCGGGTGAATAGCAGACCATAGGGCCGGTTCAAGCCCCAACTTGCTGCTGCTGTCCAAAAACTTCGGCGTCAGACAAAAAAATGGCGGGAGACAAAAGCTCCCGCCGAGGCGTTGGGTGATGGTGGGTGTCTCCAAGAGAAGACACGCCAAACATCGCCCGAATTGGTTAATGCGACGTAAACGATTAACCGAGAAACGCGGGAGAGTTGCGTAACACTGCATTAAGCTTGACGAAAATGCGTGGAATGGACTGGGAATGGGTCTGGAGGCTCCACCCGGAATCGAACCGGGGTGCGCGGATTTGCAATCCGCTGCGTCACCACTCCGCCATAGAGCCTGACCAGAGGGGCGTCACTAGCAAGCAACGCGCCTGCTTTCAATCAGCCTTTTCACTCGCCGCGCGTTTATCGCGCATTGCGCCCAACGCCGCCCATGCTAAAGGGCGGTCCTACGTTCGTTTTTGCCAGAGGAAGGCGTGCGCCCATGAACTTTGACGCAGCCCGCGAGATCATGGTGGATAGCCAGATCCGCCCGAATGATGTGACCGACGCGCCAATCGTCTCGGCGTTCCTGCGCACGCCGCGCGAAGCCTTTGTGCCCAATTCGCGCAAATCGGTCGCCTATTCCGAGCTTGAGATCGCCACGTCGCCTGAACGTTCGCTGTGGATTCCGCGCGACACGGCCAAATTGGTCAAGCTGGCCGCCATCAAGCCGAGCGATATTGTCCTCGTGATCGGGGCAGGCGCAGGCTACGAAGCGGCCCTGATCAGTCACCTGTCGGAAACTGTTATTGCGCTGGAAGAGACAACAGCACTGGTGGACGCCATGGCGGCGCGTTTCGCAGCGCTTGGGCTTGACCGGGCCGTGGCCGTCGAAGGTAAAATCGCAGTCGGACTGCCGGATCAGGCGCCATTCGACGCAATCTATGTGTGCGGCATGGTTGAACACTTGCCGGATACCTGGACCGACCAGCTGGCAGAGGGCGGACGCCTTGTCGCCGTGGTGATGGACCGCGAAGGTCTGGGACGTGGAACCGTGTTCACGAAGTCGGGCGATACGGTGGCCGCGCGGGACGCGTTCGACGCCTGTCCGCCGAAATTTACGCAGTTTGATCGCAAGCGTTCCTTCGTTTTCTGAGTCCGACTGCGCTGAATTGCCAGCATTGTTAAAACAATGGAAAAGTGAACAGTGTTCACTAACACGTTGGGCGTGGCTATATCTGGCCCAGCAAACCGGGACATCAGGGAGTTCAGGATGAGAGTAAAGTATCGTTGCCTGTTGGGTTCGGCAGTTATCGCCTTGGTCGCGGGAATGCCCGCAGCAGGTGAAACGCTGGACGAGGCCATTGCCTCGGCCTTCGCAACCAATCCCCAGCTCGATTTCCAGCGATATGAAACCGACATCGCGCGCGAAGGCCTTGAACAGGCCCGGTCCGGTGGACGGACGACTGTGAATGTCAGCGGTAGCGCCGGTTACGAATATGTCGATACGACGTCACCTTTCTCCTATAATCTGGGCGATCGGCCGATCGCCAGCGCGCAGGTGCAGGCCGTGCAGCCGATCTATACGGGCGGTCGCGTCAGCGCGGGAATTCGGCAGGCCAAAGCGGGTGTCAGCGCGGCCAAATCGCAGTTTGACGCCGCCGAGCAGAACCTCATCCTTGATGTCGTGACCGCCTATGTCGATGTGCGCCGCGACCGCGAAGCCGTTGCAATTCGCAAGAACAATGTCGACGTGACGGCCGAACAGGTGCGCGCGGCCGATGACCGATTCGAAGTGGGTGTCGTTACCCGGACAGATGTTTCACTCGCCAATGCCCGCCTTGAAGGCGCCCGGGCGGCCCTCGCCGGCGCGGAAGCAATGCGAGAGGCCAGCGAGGCCAACTACCAGTTCCTGACCAGCCTCAAGCCCGGCGACCTTGCGCCGCCGCCGCCTATCCCGCCACTGCCTGCATCGCTCGAAGAGGCGGTTGCCATCGCGCTCGATGGAAACCCGGATATTGAAGCGGCGCGCAATTCCGAACGTGCCGCGAGCGAGGCCATTGAAGTGGCCCGGGCTCAGTATCGTCCGCAAGTCAATCTCGTGGGCACGGCCGGCGTTCAGGAGACCTATGGCAGCGATGCCGACCAGACGGACACGAGCGTCTCGGCTGTGGTGCAGGGCACGATCCCTCTGCTGTCCGGCGGTCTGATCAAGAGCCAGGTCAGCTCGGCGCGCTTGCGCCGCAACCAGGCCCGCAACCAGATTGATGTTCTGGAGCGCCAGATTCGCGCGCAAATCGCGCAGGCCTGGTTTGGCTATGACGCGTCGCTCCGTTCCATCGAGGCGTCAAGTCGCCAGGTCGATGCTGCTGAAATCGCCTATGAAGGTGCCAAGGAAGAGCTGGCCGTGGGCGTTCGTACCACGCTGGACGTCCTGGATCAGGAGCAGCAGCTGTTCGAGGCCCGCCTCGCGCTGGTCGAGTCTGAGCATGATGCCTATGTCGCTGCGTTCCGCCTGCTCAGGGCTGCCGGCGAGCTCGACCAGCCTGTGCCGACGGGGGCTTCGCCCGTCGCGGAATGACAAAGTTGTGGCTGTGTTCAAGGTTAATGACGTCAAGCGGTTGTTAACCCATACATTCTAACCATTAATCAATATTGATTCTGATGGGTAGACAGTAAGGGGCTGACATGGCCAACGAAGCGCACAAGGAGCCGACGATGGAGGAAATCCTCGCGTCGATCCGCAAGATCATCTCCGAGGATGATGCCAGCACGTCCCGACGTCCCGGTGCACCGACTGTTGTGCGTGAAGAGGCCGTCGCTGAATCCCATGATGCGGAACTCTCCGATTTTTCCGAGACGGATTTCGAGGCCGCCGAGGAAGATATCGACGAGGCGATGTTCGACGTCGAGTCTGACGATAATTACGAGACCGTCGATGCGGTCGAGGACGCAGACGAGATCGATTCCTTCGAGGGCGTGCTCGATGCGGCGCGCGCCGTTGAGCAGCCCGAGCCTGCCCCGACTTTCCGGCACCAGCCTGAACCTGCGCCGGTTTTCCAGCAGGCGCCTGAGCCTGCACCACGTCCTGCGCCACAGCCTGCCCCACGTCCACAATCTCACGCTCCCACGGAGACCGACATGCCTGCCAGCGCACGCTACCAGAACACCGTCCTGACCGATGACAAGACATCCGACGCCGCCGCCGGATCTCTCGGCAAACTGATGTCCAAAATGGACACAGGCAGCGACAACACGATCGAAGGGCTCGTCCGCGAGCTGCTGAAGCCGATGATCAAGGAATGGCTCGACACCAACCTGCCCGGCATCGTCGAGGAAAAGGTCGAAGCCGAAGTCCAGCGTATCGCCCGCATGGCGCGCTAGCCTCACCTGACAAATTCGTTATAGGGAAGGGCGCGCCTTAACAGGCGGGCCCTTTCTTTTTGCCCTGCACCCACCGGAACCGCTTTTCCCATGCTCGACCAACGTTTTGACCCCGCCGAAGCCGAAACCCGCCTGTACAAGGCCTGGGAGGATGGCGGCTGCTTCAAGCCGTCCGGTGATACCAGCGCGCAAGCCTATTCCATCGTCATCCCGCCGCCGAACGTGACCGGCGTGCTGCACATGGGCCACGCGCTGAACAATACGCTGCAGGACGTGCTGGTCCGGTTCGAGCGGATGCGCGGCAAGAACGTGTTGTGGCAGCCCGGCACGGACCATGCCGGCATCGCGACGCAGATGGTGGTCGAGCGCCAGCTGGCGGCGGAAGGCAAGAATGAAAGCCGCGCCAGTCTTGGCCGCGAGGCCTTCGTGGATCGTGTCTGGGCGTGGAAGCAAGAATCCGGCGGCGCGATTGTCGGCCAGCTGAAGCGCCTCGGCGCCTCGTGCGACTGGTCGCGCGAAGCCTTCACGATGGGCGACCGCAACGCCCCCGACAACAACATGATGCGCGCCGTGACCAAAGTGTTCGTCGAGCTCTACAACAAGGGCCTGATCTATCGCGATAAGCGCCTCGTGAACTGGGACCCGCATTTCCAGACCGCGATCTCGGACCTCGAGGTCGACCAGCGCGAAGTGGCAGGCCATTACTGGCACCTGCGCTATCCGCTGGCTGGCGGCGTGACCTATGAGCATCCGGTCAAGGACGAGGACGGCAACGTTACCGGCACCGAGACGCGCGACTATATCGTGGTCGCCACGTCGCGCCCCGAGACCATGCTCGGCGATACGGGCGTGGCCGTGCACCCGGATGACGAACGCTATGCGGGCCTGGTCGGCAAGTTCGTGACCCTGCCGATTGTCGGGCGCCGCGTGCCGATCATAGCGGACGAGTATGCCGATCCGACCAAAGGCTCGGGCGCGGTGAAGATCACGCCGGCGCATGATTTCAATGACTTCGAAGTGGGCAAGCGGGCGGGGCATGCGCCGCTCAACATTCTCAACGCGACGGCGCATATCGTCGATGGCGCGGACGCGGATGACGCCGGCATCCCAGCGGACTATCAAGGGCTCGACCGGTTCGACGCGCGCAAGAAGGTGGTTGCCGCGTTCGAGGCGGCGGAACTGCTGCAGGAAATCGAAAACCTCAAGATCGAGCAGCCCTTCGGCGACCGCTCCAACGTGGTCATTGAGCCGTGGATGACCGACCAATGGTATGTCGATGCGAAGACCATGGCCCAGCCCGCCATCGCAGCGGTGAAAGACGGCAAGACCCGCTTCGTGCCGGAGAACTGGGAGAAGACCTATTACAACTGGATGGAAAACATCCAGCCCTGGTGCATCAGCCGTCAGCTCTGGTGGGGGCACAGGATCCCAGCATGGTTTGCTGAAGATGGTGCGATATATGTTGCTCCTTCCGAGGCGGAGGCGCAGGCGCAGGCTGGCAAGGGTGTGAAGTTGAAGCAGGACGACGATGTCCTCGACACATGGTTCTCCTCGGCCCTCTGGCCGTTCTCGACCATGGGCTGGCCGGACAAGACGCCAGAGCTGGAGACTTTCTATCCGACAGCCACGCTCGTCACGGCGTTCGACATCATCTTCTTCTGGGTCGCCCGGATGATGATGATGGGGCTGGAATTCACCGGTCAAGTTCCGTTCAAGGATGTTTACATTCACGCCCTCGTCCTCGACGAGAAGGGCCAGAAGATGTCGAAGTCCAAGGGCAATGCCATGGACCCGCTGGAACTGGTCGATGAATACGGCGCTGACGCGCTGCGGTTCACGATGGGCCGCATGGCCGGGCAGGGGCGCAATATCCGCCTGTCGAAACAGGCTGTCGAAGGCAATCGCAACTTCGCCACCAAGCTGTGGAACGCGGCCCGCTTTGCCGAGATGAACGAATGCGGCGCGCCGGGCGAGATCGATTTCGCCAAGGTGACGAGCCCGGTAAACCGCTGGATCCTGGGTGAACTCTCCGCCTGTGAGGCCGAAGCCACGAAGGCGATCGAGGAATACCGGTTCAACGATGCCGCCGGCGCACTCTACAAGTTCGTCTGGAACGTGCTGTGCGACTGGTATCTCGAGCTGATCAAGCCGCTGCTGATGGGCATGGACGATGCAGCCAAGCAGGAAACACGCGATGTGTGCGGCTATGTGCTCGACGAGACGCTGAAGCTGCTGCACCCGTTCATGCCCTTCGTTACCGAGGAGCTGTGGGACCGGCGTGCCGCAGGCCGCGTCGAGGAACAGGGTTTCCTGATGGGCCAGTCCTGGCCGAAATACGCGATCACCCGCGATGCCGACGCCGACACGGAAATCCAGTGGGTGCTCGACCTCATTTCCGAAATTCGCTCCCTGCGGAACGATCTCGGCGTGCCGGCAGGCTCGAAGATTCCGCTGTCGCTCGTGAGTGCGGGGCCTGTTATCGAAGACCGGGCCGTCCGCCACGAGGACATCCTGAAACGCCTCGCGCGGCTTGAGGATATTATCGTGTCCGACACGGTGCCGACGGGGGCTGTCTCCACGGTTGTCGGCGACACCGTGGTCGCGCTGAACATTGCCGACCAGATCGACGTGGCCGAGGCGCGCAAGCGGCTCGACAAGGAGATTGCCCAACTCGACAAGGATATCACCTCGACCGAGAAGAAGCTCGGCAATGAGGCCTTCGTCGCCAAGGCACCGCCCGAGATCGTCGAGGAGAACCGCGAGCGTATCGTGGACTGGACAGATCGCCGCGAGAAACTGAAAGCGGCCCGGAAAAGCCTTGAAGGCCTCTAGGCAATAGGTTCATCCTGTCACCAGACAAGCTGGAGACGCTGATGACCCTGAAGACCTTGAGCGCCCTTGCGGCGGCAACCCTGTTCCTTGGCGCCTGTGCCACGCCTGTCGACGTGAGTGATCCTGTGCCGCTCCAGCCGGAATGGCATCTCGCTATCCATGGCGGGGCGGGGGTAATCCTGCGTGAGAACCTGACGGACGAACAGGAAGCCGCCTATGTGGCAGGCCTGAACGAGGCGATGGCGGCGGGGGCCGCAGTTCTGCGCGAGGGTGGCAGTGCAGTCGATGCGGTGCAGGCCGCCGTCCTGCCGATGGAAAACAACCCCTTGTTCAATGCCGGCTATGGCGCTGTCTTTGCGGCCAATGGTACGCATGAACTCGATGCGTCGATCATGGATGGGCGTGACCGCAATGCCGGGTCCGTCGCGGGCGTGATGCACGTGAAGAACCCGATCCTTGCGGCGCGCGCCGTGATGGACAAGTCCGAGCATGTCATGTTCGCCGGTGCGGGCGCTGACGCTTTTGCCGAAAGCCAGGGCCTCGACATGGTCGACAATACCTATTTCGATACGGAGCGACGTCGCAAGGACCTGGAGCGCCTGCTTGAGGCGCGTTCAGACAAGAGTGTGGCTGAGCGACGCACGGCGGCAGACCGATTCGGGACGGTCGGCGCCGTGGCAATCGACAGCCAGGGCAACCTCGCCGCCGCCACGACGACGGGCGGCATGACCGCCAAGGCACCGGGCCGGGTAGGTGATGCCCCCCTTGTCGGCGCCGCAACCTATGCGGAAAACGGTGTCTGTGCTGTGTCGGCGACCGGTCACGGCGAGTATTTCATTCGCGTCGGCGTCGCCAAGACGATCTGCGACCGGGTGAAACTTGCAGGCGAGTCGGTGGGTGAGGCCGCGCAGGTCGCGCTCGGCGAGGTGGCAAGTCTCGGCGGTGATGGCGGCGTGATCGTCATCGACGGCGCGGGCAATGTCGACTTCGTCTTCAATTCCGCCGGCATGTATCGGGGCGAGATCAGTGCCGATGGTGCGACCACCGCGATATTCGGAGTTGAGTGAGCGGGTTGGACAGTGTGCGGGCTTCACTCTCGACGGCGCAGATATCTCAATGCGTTTGAGCGCCGGGCAGGCTCGGTCTAGTATTCGGGCCAGTTCAGCCGGAGAGACGAGCGAATGACAGACCAGACGCCTGACCTGCCCGGCGGAGAGCCCGACCCGGTCGATCCGGATATCACCAAGGCCCTGTACGGCCTGCCCGACGGCTTTGGTGATTTCGCGCGCATTTTCCAGGACGAGATCCGTCCGGCCCTGCAGGCGCGGGAGGGTGATCGCCTTGCCGCCGTCGCGAAGGCGCGGCAGGCGCGATATGTCGGTGGTGGCATCGGTATTGTCGGGGTCTTGCTGGGATTGTTCGTCGTGAAGCTGCCTCTGCTCGCCTTTGTCGCGGCGGTGGTCGGGTTCGGCTATGCCTGGTGGGGGACTCGCGATGTCGCAAAGCTCGGCAAGGAGGCCAAAACGCTGCTGGTCGCACCCGTCGCGCGCCAGTTCGAGCTGAGCTTCACAGAGGCCCCGGGACAGGTCGCGTCGATCTACAGGCACCACGATGTCGGCATCGTGCCTGACTGGGACCGGGACAGCTACGAAGACCTGATCACCGGCACACGCAAGGGCGTCGATTTCGAACTGTTCGAAGCGCATCTGGAAGAACGTCGTCACTCAACCGATTCCAAGGGCCGCACGCAGACCCGCTGGGTCACGGTGTTTCGTGGCCAGTGCCTGCGCTTTTCCTTCCACAAGGCATTTCACGGCCGCACGCTGGTGACGCGCGATGCCGGTTTCTTCAACCGGTTCGGCGGTGGCAAGGGCATGCAGCGTGCCATGCTCGAAGACCCGGAATTCGAGCGCATCTTCGAAGTCTACACGACTGACCAGGTCGAGAGCCGCTACTTGCTGACCCCCGACCTGATGCAGAAGCTGGTCGATATGGAAAAGGCTTTCGATGGCGGCAAGCTGAAATGCTGCTTCGATGGTGGCGAACTCCTGATCACGCTGCAGGGCGGTGACCTGTTCGAACCCGGCAGCATGTTCAAGCGGCTCGACGACCCGGAACGGGTGCGCGAATTGCTGAGCGATTTTGCTGCCGTGTTCAACATCATCGATGCCGTGATGGCCAATCGCCGCGCCCAGGACCCTGACAGGGGCGCCTGAGCGTCACGCTGTGCGGGCTGGCAGCGTAAAGGCGGCCAGCAGAGCGATCGGCAGGGTCAGTGTCCATTTCGGTGCCCACCGGGCCGCATTCAGTTCGGCAGGAATCTCAAGTGGCGCGACAAGCTGGTCGAGTGTCACAGCGATGTCGGGCGACGGGCCTGTTGAGAGGGGCATTGTAGGCGTTTCGGGCGTGAAGGCATTCATCTCTGTTCTCCTTGTGTATTCGCGATGTGAGCGAACGATCACAAATATATGCTCAATCATGGCGGAAATGCGGCAAAGTGAGCGATCGATCATTTTTAATGCTGCGGCGCTTTTCACTGCCACGTCCCGGCGCGGGCTGTGCGCAATTGGGGCCGCGGTGTGGCACGTCTATTCAGGTTTGCTTCAGCCGCATTCCGGCATTAGGCAGGCAAGCTGAAAAAAGAGACCTCTGTCCATGATCCGTATTTTCCTCGCCTCTGTTGCCTTGATGATTGCCATGCCGGCGACCGCCGATACGCTGTCGCCCAAGCAGGTTGAGCGGTGCAAAGCGATGCAGGCGACGCTGGCGCCGAAACAGGCCGAGATCGAAAAGGCGACCGCCTCGCGCGATGTACTGGCTGCAAGGGCCGAGGCGCTCGGCGAGCAATATGAGGACGCACAGGTCATGCGCCTCGCCTCGTCTTCGAATGCCGAGGCCGCAGATTCGGCCAAGGCAGCGTTTGACGCCGCCCGGCGCGCATTCGCCCAAGCTGAGTTTGCGCTGCAGGCGAACGCACGGCAGTTCAATCAGGATGTCGCTGACTATAATCGGTCCTGCACACCTAAAAAATAGGCGTCAGTCCTCGAAGATGCCGATGACCGGCACATGGTCTGACGGCTTTTCCAGCTCGCGGGCCTTGCGGTAGATTTCCACGCCGGTCAGCCGGTCAGCTGCCTGCGGCGAGCAGAGCAGGTGGTCGATGCGGATGCCGTGATCCTTCTGGAATGCGCCGCCCTGATAATCCCAGAACGTGTATTGGTGCGCGCGGCCGTCGCAGGTCTCGAACACATCCGTCAGGCCGAGATTCTTGAGGCGGCGGAAGGCTTGCCGCGACTCCGGCAGGGCGAGGGCATCATCGGCCCAGACACTTTCATCCCAGCTGTCATTGACGCCCGGGATGACGTTATAGTCGCCGCAGAGGACGAAAGGCTCTTCCGTTTTCAGCAATTCGCGGGCGTGCCCCTCAAGGGCTTCCATCCATTCCAGCTTGTAGTCGAACTTCTGGCCGGGCGCGGGGTTGCCATTGGGCAGGTAGAGACCGCCCACGCGGATCGGCGTGTCGGCCATCACCAGGGCCTCGATATAGCGCGACTGGTCGTCTTCCATGGTCGACAGGCCCTTGCGGACATCGTCCAGCGGGTATTTCGACAGGATGGCCACGCCATTATAGGATTTCTGCCCGTGGACGGCGCAGTTCCAGCCGAGTTCTTCCAGTTCCATATAGGGAAAGCCGTCGGTCTCACATTTGAGTTCCTGCAGGCAAACGACGTCACAATCGATTGCGCCCAGCACTTCCAACACGGTGGGAAGGCGGGCCTTGATCGAGTTGACATTCCAAGTGGCGATACGCATGCCCCTCCTTTAACAGCTTCGCCCCATTGTTCCAGCCGGAACGCAAGGCTATGCTGCGTTGCGAAACACGTAATCAGGAGGCCCCCATGGGCTCAGTCGGACCACTCCAGATCGTCCTCGTCATCGTGGTAGCTTTGCTCCTGTTCGGTGGCCGTGGTCGTATTTCTTCCATTATGGGCGACATGGCCAAGGGCGTGAAATCGTTCCGGAAGGGCCTCGCAGATGACGATGAGCCCAAGGCCGTCGACAAGGAAGACCTTGTTGACGTGACTCCGAAGAAGAAAGACGAGACGAAAGCCTCGTCATAATGGTCCTGGTGGAGGGCGCATAATGCTGCCCGGAATCGGTTTTTCCGAACTTCTTATCCTTGCCCTTGCGGCCCTCATCATCGTGGGTCCGAAAGACTTGCCATTGATGATGCGCAAGGCTGGCCAGATGGTGGCCAAGGCGCGGTCGATGGCGCGTGAATTCCAGGCGGCCTTTGAGGACATCGCCCGCCAGAGCGAACTGGAAGACCTGCGCAAGGAGATCGAAGACCTCAAGCGCAACAATGCCATGACCGAGGCCCAGGATGACCTGGCCAATATGGAAAGCGATATCAACGCGGCCGTCATGAACAAGGAAGCTGCCGAGGCCGAAGCCCCTGCGCCTGAGCCCAAGTCCAAGGACGACGCTGCGTGAACAAGGTCCCGCCGAAAGACGAACAGCCTGAAATCCTAGACGAAGTGGAAGCCAGCCGGGCGCCGCTGCTGGAGCATCTGACTGAGCTGCGCTCGCGCCTGATCATCTCGCTGGCGGCACTGGGCATTGCCTCGCTCGCTTGTTTTTTCGTCGCCCAGCCAATCTATGATTTCCTGCTCGCGCCTTTTGCCCAAAAGGCGGAGGCCCTGCGTGGCGCGCCGCTGGAACTGATCTTCACGGCGCCGATGGAGTTCTTTTTCGCCAAGGTGAAGCTCGCTTTGTTCGCGGGCATTTTCGTGGCCTTCCCGGTCATTGCCTGGCAGATCTATGCGTTCGTTGCACCGGGGCTCTACAAGACCGAGCGTGGGGCCTTCTGGCCCTTCCTGGTGATCGCGCCGGCCCTGTTCGCGACGGGGGCCGCGTTCGTTTACATCCTGATGTTGCCGATGCTGGCGCGGTTCTCGATTTCGCAAGAGCAGATCGACAGCGGTGTCGCGACGATCAAGCTGTTGCCGAAAGTGTCGGAATACCTGTCGCTGGTCATGGCGCTGATGCTGGCCTTCGGGATTTCCTTCCAGCTGCCGGTGGTCCTGACCTTGCTGGCCAAGATCGGACTGGTTACAGCCAAGACGCTGATCAGTGGACGCAAATATGCGATCGTCCTGATCCTCGGCTTTGCGGCCGTGTTTACGCCGCCGGACATCATTTCCCAGCTCCTGCTGACCGGACCGGTCTATCTCCTGTACGAAATTTCGATCTTCTGCGTGAAGCTCATCGAGAAGAAACAGGGCGCCGAGGACGCGACGGACGCCGCCGAATAGGCAGAATTGATGCGGTGCACGGTTGCATTCGCGTGGCGAATGTTGAACACCAGACCCTCGCTCAATTGGCGAATCAGGGAGAACCCTTTTGTCACGCGTGAATAGCGTTCTTCTTGTCGATTTCGACAATATCTACGCGGCAACCGGCGTAGGCCTTACCGAAAAAGTGGCTAATTGGGTCCTCTGGCTTGAAGATGGTGCGCTGTCTGAACGGCAGAAACGGCGCAAGTTCGTGTCCAAGCGTGTCTACTGGAACCTGCAATACGACGTGCACAGGCCGGTGTTCGAGTCGGCGGGTTTCGAGGCGTTCAACTGCCGCGCCTTCGCCAAGAACAAGATTTCGGCAGGCAAGAGCTCGGCCGACATCGTTCTCACCATGGACGCCATCGAGATGGCCATGCAGGTCAAGGACTTGGACGAAATCATCGTCCTGACGACTGATTCAGATTTCGTGCCTGTGGTGAATCGCATCCAGTCTCCCCGCCTGCGTGTCGTGACCGGCGGCAAGGAAACCGACCCGACTTACGAACTCTACAGCCAGCATGCCGATGCCGTGGTCCACATGTCGGCCCTGAAAGCCGCGTGCGACTATGAGCGCACGCCGCGCAAATGGTACCGTTTCCGCAGCCCGCCGCCTGAAGTGGCGCCGCCGCGCCTGGTCCAGGAGCGCCGCTCGCCGTTCATGATGAAGGTGCGCAACGCCGTCATGGATGAGATGGACACGCACACGGCCCGCCCGGCGGACGAACATCCGCACCTCACGCGCGCCGCCGAACTGGTGATGCAGCTTGGCGCCCGCACGCCCGACCAGCCGATTGCCCGCGAGAAGATCGTCAAGGCGCTATCGGCGATCCCGGATTTTTCCACCACGCCGCAAAAAGGCCGACCCGCCTGGTTCGGCCTGCGCAACTACGCGGTCATGATGATGCGCCTGCGCGCGCTTGAGCCCTCTATCGAGGTCCGCCCGCAAAAGCGTAATGGCACGCAGGTCATCTGCCGGGTGCCCAAGACGGCGACACCTGCGGCATCGCAGGCAGGCGCAGAGGCCTCCGCATAGTGGACGCCGCGCCCGGGGCGCATTAGAGCCTGTAGCGACAGCCATTGCAGGACCATTCCATGTTCGATATCCGCGCCCTTCGCGACAATCCGGAAGCCTTCCGTCTCGCCTGGAACCGGCGCAAGCCGGGCCTTGGCGACAAGGTGGACGAAATCCACGCGCATGATGCCGCCCTGCGCCAAGCCGTCACCGACAAGCAGGACGCTGAAAAGGTCCGCAACGAGACGTCCAAGCTGATCGGGCGGGCGAAGGCTGAGAAGAACGAGGAAGAGGCTGCGCGCCTTATGGCCCTCGTCGCGGAAGCCAAGCTGACCATCGAAGCCGCTGGCGAGCAGGAAGCCGCCGCCAAGGCGCTGTTGGATGACCTGCTGATGGGCCTGCCGAATTTGCCACTGGCCGAGGTGCCGGAAGGCGAGGACGAAGAGGGAAATGTCGAGCAAAGCCGCTGGGGCGAACCCAAGCGCATCAACAATCCGAAGGACCATGCCGATCTTGGCGAGGCGCTGAAAAGCGACGCGGGCTTTTCGCAGATGGATTTCGATTCTGCCGTGAAGATGAGCGGCGCGCGGTTTGTCGCCCTGCGGGGCAAACTCGCCCGCATGGAACGCGCGCTGGCCGCCTTCATGCTCGACCTGCAGACGGGCGAGCATGGCTATGAGGAAGTGAGCCCGCCGATTTTGGTGCGGCGCGATGCTTTGAGGGGGACAGGACAGTTACCCAAATTCCGAGAAGATCTTTTTTGCATCGAAGGCGAGGAAGCGCAGCTTGAAAGAGAAATGGTCGAGAATTTAACGGCGATGATCAGTGACGACATCTGGCAACCATACAATATCGACATCGCTAACGTGCTAGATAGGCACCAAGACAACGCCTCTTCTGAAATCTACCAAGATTTGTTCAAGTTGTTTGAAAAAAATTCTCGGACTTCAGAGAAGACGCATGATGATGTGATGAGTGACTCGGTAGCACTTTCCAAGAAACTTCAGTCTTCTTGGGATAGAAATGTGCAGAGCTTATATCTCATCCCCACCGCCGAAGTGCCGCTTACGAACTTGATCCGTGAGCAAATTCTCGATGCTTCCCGCCTCCCGCTCCGCTTTACCGCGCACACGCCTTGCTTCCGGTCTGAAGCGGGCAGCGCGGGGCGCGATACGAAGGGCATGATCCGGCTGCACCAGTTCAACAAGGTCGAACTCGTCTCCATCGTCGAGAACGAGGAACAGGGCCTTGCCGAGCTGGAACGCATGACCGGATGCGCCGAGGAAGTGCTGAAACGCCTCGACCTGCCGTTCCGCCGCATGCTGCTCTGTACGGGCGACATGGGGGCCGGGGCGCGAAAGACGTATGACCTCGAAGTCTGGCTGCCGAGCCAGAACACCTATCGCGAGATCAGTTCCTGCTCCTATTGCGGCGACTTCCAGGCCCGCCGCATGGACGCGCGCTTCCGCAAGGAAGCCGGTGCCAAGCCCGAATTCGTCCACACGCTGAATGGCTCCGGCCTCGCCGTCGGCCGCACGCTGGTTGCCGTGATCGAGAACTACCAGAACGAAGACGGCTCCATCACCGTGCCGGAAGCGCTGCGCCCCTACATGGGCGGGCTGGAGACCATCGCATGAGAATTCTCCTCACCAATGATGACGGCATCAACGCGCCGGGCCTGTCGGTGCTGGAAGACATTGCCAAGGAATTGTCCGACGATATCTGGATCGCGGCGCCGGAAGAGGAGCAGTCCGGCAAGGGCCGCGCCATCTCGCTGACCCAGCCTGTGCGCACCCGTAAGGTCGGCGCCAAGGCCTGGGCCATCGCCGGCACGCCATCCGATTGCGTGCTGCTGGCCATGCAGGACCTGATGCCCGACGCGCCGGACCTTGTGCTGTCCGGCGTCAATCGCGGCCAGAATATCGCCGAGGATACCAGCTTTTCCGGCACTATCGCAGCGGCCATGTTCGGCATGCAACTGGGCATTCCCTCGATCGCGCTCAGCCAGGCGCAAAGCTTTCGTGAGCGCGGCTCCCTGCCATGGGAAACCGCCCGGGCCTGGGGCGCAAAAACGCTGCGGCCCCTGATCAAGCAGGGCTGGCCGAGCGATGTCGTGATCAATGTGAACTTCCCGGACCGCGAACCGGAAGACGTGGCCGGTATCCAGATCACACGGCAGGGCTTTCGCGATGAAAGCATCATCCATACCGACCGCCGCGAAGACCTGCGCGGCAATGACTATTACTGGATCGGCTACAAGGGAAAACTGTCCAAACCCGATGCCGGAACCGACCTGCGGGCCATCTATGACGGCTATGTTTCGGTCTCGCCCCTGCATGTCGACCTGACACACGAAGCCTATCTCAAGGAACTGCGCGAGACATGGCCGAGCTGATCGCCGATCCCTTCCGCGCCGCGCGCCTTGTCCTGCACCTGCGTCAGGAGGGAATCACCGATGACGGCGTGCTGAAGGCGATGGAGACGATCGACCGGGGCGCGTTTGTCGATACGCCCGGCCTCGAAAAGCTCGCCTTCGAAGATTGTGTCCTGCCCATACCCTGCGGCCAGATCGTGCCGCGTCCGGCGGTGACCGGCCAGCTGTTGCAGGCCCTCCAGATCAAGCAGATGCGTGAAGCGCGCATCCTGCTGATTGGCGTCGGCAGCGGGTATACGGCCGCTCTGGCGGCCCAACTCGGCGCCGATGTCTTCGCGATGGACCGTTTTCGCCGACTTTGCGACGCGGCCCGGCGGCGCATGCTCGACCTCGGCCTCGGCAATGTTGCCGTCCGGCATGGTGACGGTCTCACGGGTTGGCCTGAGCGTGGCCCCTATGACCGGATCCTGCTCACGGGGGCGGTCGACGAGGTGCCGGACGTCCTGCTGCAGCAATTGGCCAAGGACGGAGTCCTGATTGCGCCGCTGCAAACCGCCGATTCGCAGGTCCTGCTGAGAATGAGCGCAGACGGCACACAACAGCGCCTGGCCATCGCCCATCCGCTCCCGGCGCTGGTCGAAGGACGTTCACGGGCGCTTTAGGACAGATTCGCACGGCCTGCAGGGCTTGTTTGCCAAGGCCTGCGCCCACAGCTATAGGGGCATGACTTTCGCAGGCACCCTGAGGGGGCTGCCGCGACGCAGGGTTACAGGGAGTTGACCACAATGCAGAACAAATTCGCCGCGGTATTCGCCATTTTTGCGGGTCTTTCCCTTCCAGCACTTGCGCAGGCCGCGCCGCCAGCTGCCGGCCCCGGCGTCCTGACGCAGGTCATGTTCTTCCTGCCGCTGATCCTTATCTTCTACTTCCTGCTGATCCGTCCGCAGCAGCAGCGGGCAAAGAAGCACAAGCTGATGGTCGAGAACGTCAAGCGCGGCGACTCTGTGGTCACGTCGGGCGGCCTGATTGGCAAGGTTACCAAGGTGGGTGATACGGAAGTCACCGTCGAGCTGGCTGAAAATGTCCGCGTCCGCGTGATCAAGGCGATGGTCGTCGAAGTGCGCGGCAAGAGCGAGCCGGTCGCTGCCAACGACTAGGTCTACCGCGCTCGGCCGCTTTCCCGCCTAAGGACGAATACATGCTTCAGTTTCCACTCTGGAAGATCTGCCTGATCCTCGGCATCATGCTGTGGGGCATCATGATGGCCCTGCCGAACGTCGTGAACATGTCTGGCGCGCCTGCCGGCGTGCCCAAGCAGGGCGTCAATCTCGGCCTCGACCTTCAGGGCGGTGTCTATCTGATGATGGAGATCAACCCTGATGAAGTCGTTGCCAATCGGCTGGAAGTGTTCGCCATCGACGTGCGCAATGCACTGGGCAACAAGGACGGCAAGACGCTGATCGGCCACTTGCCGACCATCGATGGCCGCACCCTGAACATCAATCTCACGCGCCCGGATGCTGACGGCAATTTTCCGATGGATGAGGCGCTCACCCGTGTGCGCAAGCTGAATGGCAGCGTCGAAGGCGCCATCGGCGGCGCGAAGACCTATGATATCGAAGCGGCCGGTCCGGCGGTGATCAAGGTCACGGTCCCCGCGACATCCGAGGAAACCTTGATGAAAGACGCTCTCGCCAAGACGATGACCATCGTCCGGCGCCGCGTCGACCCGGAAGGCGTCAGCGAGATATCCATCACGCCGCAAGGTAATAACCGAATCATTCTTGAAGCCCCCGGCGAACCGGACGCAACGCGCCTGAAAAACCTGCTCAGCCGGGACGGCAAGATGACGTTCAACCTCGTCGAAAGCAGCCCTTCCGCAATCGCGGCGGCTGAAAAGGGTGTCATCAAGCCGGGTTACCGCCTGCTGACAGGGCCAGAAACCGGCCCGCTGCTGGTGCGCAATATCCCTGAAGTCACCGGCGCCGATATCGCTACGGCCAGCCAGGGTTACGACGATGGCAACCGTCCGCAGATCAATTTCCGCCTCAACGGCAATGGCGCATCCAAGTTCTACCAGACGACACGCAACAATTCCGGCAAGCTGTTCGCCATCGTACTTGACGACACGATCATGTCGGCGCCGCGCATCAATGAACCGATCCCCGGCGGCAGCGTGCGCATCACGGGCAATTTCAGTCTGCCAGAGGCGCAAGATCTTGCCGCCATCATCGAGGCGGGCGAAATGCCCGCCAAGGTGCAGTTCCTCGACCAGCGTACCGTCAGCGCGACACTCGGACAGGACTCGATCCGGGCCGGCGTCCGCGCGTCATTGATCGGCCTCGCCCTGGTCGCCTTCTTCATGATCCTGGCCTACGGCCTGATGGGGGTCTTTGCGGTCGGGTCGCTCGCGGCCAACATTGTTCTCATCGTTGGCGCCCTGTCAGGGCTCGGCGCCACGCTGACCCTTCCCGGCATTGCCGGTATTATCCTCACCATCGGTATGGCGGTTGACGCCAACGTGCTCGTATTTGAGCGCATCCGGGAAGAGCAACGCTCCGGGCGTTCTCCGCTGACGGCCGTGCAGGCGGGCTATGAGCGGGCCTTGTCGACCATTCTCGACGCCAACATCACGACCTTCATTGCCGCCTCGATCCTGTACTTGCTGGGGTCCGGTCCGGTGAAGGGATTCGCCGTCACACTGGCGATCGGTATCGTCACCTCGGTGTTCACGGCTTTCGTGCTGACCCGCTGGTTTACGGTCATGTACCTCAAGGGCTTCAAGCCCAAAAAATTCGCCCTTTAGGCTGGCAGGAGAGACGCAATGCTACTCAGGTACTGGCCCGAAAGCACGAACATCAGGTTCATGAGCCTACGCATGGGCGGGGCGCTCCTGTCCGTGCTGATGATCACGGCATCGATCTATTTCCTCGCGGCGCGCGGTCTTAATCTCGGCGTGGACTTTGCCGGTGGTACGGTCATGGAGATCCAGCAGACCGAGACGGTAACCGTCGAAACCGTTCGCGCAGCAATGCCCTTTACCGCGGAAGTGAACAGCGCCGTCGGCACGGATGCGCGCGCAATCATCGTCGTCAAGTTCGGTGCTGCCGACCCGTCGAAACTGGGTGAGGAATTCACAACGCTCAAGCCGGAAGCGCAGGCTGAGCGCGCGCAACAGGTCACAAATGACATTGTCAAAGAAACGCTGATGGAAAAACTCGGTCTCACCGATGAAGACTTCCTGCGCGACGATTCCGTCGGGCCGAAAGTGTCTGGTGAACTGTTCCGATCCGGCATCCTGGCGCTTGTTGTCGCGCTTGCACTGATGCTCGCCTATATCTGGTTCCGATTTGAGTGGCAGTTCTCGGTCGGCGCCGTGGCGGCGCTGGCGCACGATGTCATCATCACGCTCGGCGTCTTTTCCCTGATGCAGCTCGAGTTCAACCTGACCACCATTGCGGCCTTGCTGACCATCATTGGTTACTCAATGAACGATACGGTCGTCGTGTTCGACCGGGTCCGGGAAGAGCGCCGCAAATACAAGAAGATGCCGGACCGGCAGGTCATCGACCAGTCGTTGAACATGACCCTGTCGCGTACATTGCTGACATCTGGCACGACGCTGCTGGCCCTGTTCGCGATCTTCTTCCTTGGCGGGCCTGTCCTGCGCGGCATGAGCTTCGCCCTGATCTGGGGTATCTTTATCGGTACCTATTCGTCGATCTTCATCGCCTCGGCGATCGTTCTGTCGCTGGGCATGGACCTGAACAAGAAGCCGGCTGAGGACGTGACCGGTTTCCAGGGCATACGCTAGGCGTCGAGCACGATTGCCCGGTCGCTCAGCGCGCTGAGCGCGGTCTGTGGTGTGTCCGAATGAACGAGCAATGAGCGGAAGCTGGCAGGCGTGAAGCCGCCATCGATGATCTTTTCCATCAGGTCGAAGAAGGGCTCCCAGAACCCGTCCTCGTCGAGGAAGGCCATCGGCTTGGCGTGAAGGCCGAGCCGTGCCCATGACAGAATCTCGACCGCCTCTTCCAGCGTGCCGATGCCGCCGGGTAGCACGATGAACGCGTCCGATTCGTCGAACATCATCTGCTTCCGTGTGTGCATGTCTTCCACGATGCGATGTTCGACATCCTCGAAGATGCGCTCTTTCTGAAGCAGGAAGCGCGGCATGATTCCGAGCACTTCACCGGCCGATTCATGTGCGGCGCGGGCGCAGGCGCCCATCAGGCCCACACCGCCGCCGCCATAAACAAGGCGGATGTCCTGCTTGGCCAGTTCGCGGCCCAGTTCCTCGGCGAGCGCGATATAGCCCGGGCTGACGGCATCAGAGGCACCGCAATAGACGCAGATGGATTTTAGCTTTGTCATGGTTGAACCCGGCTGTTTGAACGACCCGCACAGATAGCCATTGAGACGCCATCTTGCCAGTTCCAATGTCTGTGACGTTGCGTGACAGTCAGAACACGTTTTGTCTTCGGGCGATTCCGCCCCATATGGCGGGGATGACAAAACCGACCGAAACAACAGAAACACCCGCCAATCACGACAAGATCGACAGTGCTGATGGCGGTATTGGCGTATCGATCCTGCGAATCCTCAAACTTCTGGGGCGTTCGGAACTCGCCAAATGGCGCCCGGTCATGGCGATCGCCGTCATTCTGACGCTGGCGGCCTCTGTGCTGGAAGTCGTTTCGCCTCTCGTTCTCGGCCACGCGATCAACCAGGTTGCGCCCAAGGCCGGTGTCGCGCCTGCCTTCGCATCGGCCGCGCTCTGGCTCTCCCTCGGAATCGGCGTGCGCTTTCTCGCAGCCAGCTTGCCGCAGGTGCGTGATTTCCTGTTCGCTCCGGTCAGTCAGGATGCGCAGCGCGTTGCCAGCGTTGATGCCTTTGGTCATGCCCAGCTCCTGTCCCTCAACTTCCACCAGACCCGCCGCACGGGCGCGCTCAACCGCGTCATCGAGCGTGGCGCAGGGGCTATCGACTACCTGATCCGCTTTCTCGCATTCAATATCGGACCGACCTTCATCAGGCTGATCCTCGCATCCATCGCGCTCGGCGTGGCCTATGATTACCGTCTCGCCCTGATCGCCATTGCGACGATCGTCATCTACGTGATCGCGACGGTGATCATCACCGAATGGCGGGTACGCCAGCGCCGTCGCATGAATGAGGCGGATACGCATTTCCGTGCCATGTCGGTCGATATTCTCACCAATTTCGAGACCGTGAAATCCTTCGCCGCCGAACGCCGCGAGACGGGCCGGTTCGACACGGCCATGGGCACGTACAATGACCGCTACGTCGAAACCGTGCGCAGCATGTACATCCTGAACGCGGTTCAGGCGCTGGTGATGAATTTTGGTCTGCTCGCCGTGCTCGTCCTGTCGGCCGCGAATGTCATCGACGGCAAGATGCAGATAGGCGACCTGACCGCCGTCATGCTGATGCTGCTGTCGCTCTATGCGCCGCTGAACATCCTCGGCTGGGCCTGGCGCGAGATCAAGCAGGGTGCCGTGGACCTCGAAAAGCTGTTCGGACTTCTCTCGATGAAGGCGGATGTGTCCGACGCGCCTGACGCCGTTCCGCTTGTCTCGCCGACCGGCGATGTCAGATTCGAACATGTCGGCTTTTCGCATGAAGGTCGCGCTGTCGGTGTCAGCGATGTCAGTTTCCACCTGAAGCCGGGCAAGAAGATTGCCTTTGTCGGCACCTCCGGGGCTGGCAAGTCGACCTTGCTCAAACTCCTGTTCCGTTTCTATGACGTCGAAGCGGGACGGGTTCTCGTTGATGGCAAGGATGTGCGCACGCTGACGCAGGAATCCCTGCGCAAGGCGCTGGGGCTGGTGCCTCAGGACGTGGTCCTCTTCAATGACACGATCCGCTACAATATCGGCTATGCCCGGCCCGATGCGACCGAGGACGAATTGCGCGATGCGGCGCGCCGGGCCCAATTGCTCGACTTTATCGACAGCCTGCCGGAGGGCTGGAACACCCGTGTCGGCGAACGCGGCCTGAAACTGTCTGGCGGCGAAAAGCAGCGAGTCGGCATTGCCCGCGTGATTCTCGCTGATCCCGCCATCCTGGTGCTCGACGAGGCCACATCGGCTCTCGACAGTGCAACCGAGGAAGCGGTGCAGGACGCGCTTGAGGAGGCCGCAGAGGGGCGTACAACCCTGATGGTTGCCCACCGGCTGTCCACAGTGAAATCCGCCGACGAGATACTCGTGCTCGAAGCGGGCAAGGTGATCGAGCGTGGCAACCACGCGACCCTGCTGGCCAAAGACGGCAAATATGCTGATATGTGGGATCGTCAGGCCAAGAATGCCGACCTGGCGCTTGTTGACGACTAGAGTTTGCCCGGGGAAGGGGCCTGATTGAATGTCCGAAGATCTCGATATCAAGAACACGCCCTGGATGAATGCCGGCATGGACTGGGAAGGTGTCGCCGCCGCCCTTGGCGCCCTGCTCGTTGCGCTGTTGCTAGGTGCGCTCTGGTCTCCGCTGTTCTGGATCGGTTTTGCCGGTGTCGTGATTGCGCTGATGGCAGCGCGCTGGTCCCACCGCACCCCGCCTGATCTTGCCAACGGTATTGTTGCGCCATGCGACGGAGTCGTCGTGTCTGTCGGTCGCGCCGAAGCGCCTTCGGAGTTGCGCCTGACGGAATCAGGTGTGACGCGTATTCGTATCTCGTCGGCGCCGTCGGCGACCAACAAGGTCTACACGCCGATCGCTGGCAGTGTGGAATCGATGATTTTTGAAGCCGGCGAGAACACCGTACCGCTTGCCGCCTGTGCTGACGATGATGGTCTGGCGCGCGCCTTTCTCACTTTCGAAAGCCGGGGACAGCAAGTCGGCGTCCGCCTGGCGTCCGGCGGCTTCGGTCCGCGCATTGATCTCGCGACGGAAGCCGGAGATATCGTCCGTCTCGGTCGTCCCTTCGGCACGCGCAGGCTCGGCGGCTGGTGTGATGTATTCGTCCCGAAGGAAGTCGGCCTGCTGGTCTGGCCGGGGCAGACGCTCGTCGGCGGCGAGACCGTCATGGGCCGTCTCAAGTCGCAGGGCGATACAGACCTGTTCGATGGTATGACGGAAGAGGACGCCGACGACGAACCGGTGCTCCAGGTCGATGGCGAATCGCCAGCTGAGGCGGATGACGACGACGACGACGAATATCCGTCACCCGAAGATATCGAGACGCCCGACGATCCAGCCGTCATACTGGCGCGGCTCCGGGAAGCGTCGCGTCGGCACGACGACTAGTCGTCCTGCTCGTCTTGCGGGCCACTGTTCATCCAGGCGAATAATGGCTTCAGCGGCGCGATCCAGCCAAATCCCGCAACAATGTAGAAGACCAGTTGCGCCCAGCGGGGCCAGCTGGCGATCATGCCGGAAAACGTCCCGACGAGGAAAATCCACAGCGCGATGAAGGTGAGAAGGATGAGGCTGGCGACGGGCTTGCGCATGGCAGTTCGGGGCTTTCCTTGGCTCGGGCGATGGCCGCTGCGACATGGTTGCCTCTTGCCGCGCCGCATGGATAGGCCATTTAGGCGTCATGTCCCCATCAGGCAAATCCCTTAATGCCACACGCTGGATGCGCAACTGGCTCGTGGTCATCGGCGTACTCGTCTATGCGATGATCTTGATTGGCGGCGCCACGCGCCTCACTGACAGCGGCCTGTCAATCACCGAATGGGACCCGATCAAGGGCGCATTGCCGCCGCTTTCCGATGCGGCCTGGGCCAGCCTGTTCGATAAATACCGGCAAACTTCCGAGTACCGGTTACAGAATTCCGGCATGTCGCTTGGCGACTTCCAGCAGATTTTCTGGTGGGAATGGGGGCACCGGCTCTTTGGGCGCCTGATCGGTCTTGTCGCCATGTTCGGCTTTGCCGTCTTTGCGATCCGGGGCTGGCTCAGCCGCGCCCTCGCCACACGGTTCGTTATCCTCATCCTGCTCGGCGGCCTGCAGGGCGCGATCGGCTGGTGGATGGTCTCGAGTGGCATTGGTGAGACCACTCGCGTTGATGTTGCTCCCTACCGCCTTGCCACGCATTTCATGCTGGCACTGCTGATCATCGGCTATACCGCCTGGCTGTGGCTCGATTTGGGCGGCAAGGTGCGTGAGCCGGTATCCCGGCCAGTGCGGATCGTTGCGTGGGGTCTGCTCGGGCTGATTGTCGTGCAGATGGCGGCAGGCGCGCTCGTCGCCGGGCTGGATGCCGGACGCACCTACAATGACTGGCCGCTGATGGCGGGCGAGTTCGTGCCGACATCATATCTCGGCGAAGGCCTCGGCCTGCGCAGCCTGTTCGAGGGCCGCGCCACCACCCAGTTCAACCACCGCATCCTGGCCTACCTGATCTGGGCGCCGGCGCTCGCCTCGGCCTGGATATTCCGGAAGACATCCCTCGGGGGCGCCTTCACGGGCCTTGCCGTGCTTGTCAGTCTGCAAGCCGTGTGGGGCATCGTGACATTGATGAACGCCGCACCGATGAACCTGGCGCTGTTGCACCAGGCCCTCGGCGTGATCGTTACCCTTGCGGCGGTGCGGCTAGTGTGGCGCGCACGCGGTTCCGGTCAGTTGGTCGACAGTGTCAGCGCGCTTGGGTCCACGAACACGGCGTGATGCTCGCCGGGAGCGGTCTCGCCCGCGATCACGATCAGTCCGCCGGGATAGCCACCTGACATCATCGTGCCCATAGCGGCCATGGCGACGGGCGTGTCGGGGGCAATGACGGTGATCCCGTCCTTTACGTCGATCTCGGCATTGGTCATGCCCATGTCGGTCGAGATACCGAGCTTGCCGCTTTCCAGGGAGACCAGGGCATCAAGCGGGCCGCGCACCAGCGAGGCCGCCGTAGAGGCGCGCGGTGAGGCCACGAGCGTGTCGCTGGTAAAAGCGCAGGATTTGACGGGGAAGTCGGTAAAGGTCGATTCGCCGGCCGTCCATTTCAGGTCTCCGTCGGTTGCCCGAATGATTCCGTTCTGCAGCACGCGATTGTTCGCTTCTGTCCAGAACGCGAGCCGCATCAAGTTGGTGCCCGGGGCGGGGCCGGAGCAGACGCCCGCAATGACGTGATCGGTGCTGACCGGCAGGTCGATCTGGGCGGGTGCGATCAAGCCTTCACCGAAGATATAGCCTTTCAGCTCTCCTTCCCGGGTGATTCCCGGAAACACAGTGATCGACCGTTCTTCGATGATGGATGACTGGCCGCCAGCCAGTGATTTCAGGCGAAAATTGGACTTTTCGCCCAATTTTTCGGCTTCCATATCGTAGAATTGCAGGCCGCCCTTTTCATAGGCGACGGCCAGAATGCCGCGCAATCCGCCAGAGAGCGCGATCGACGCGACTTCACCCTCAAGCGGGCGGGTTGACCAGACGGCTGGAAGGACGGTCCCTGCAGCGATCACGGGGGTTTCAGCCTCAGTCTGGGCTGCCTTGTCTTGTTTTGAACAGGCCGATGCCGTAAAAAGCAGGGCAAGGCCAACCCCAGCGTTGACAAGGGGGGAAGCGGCGCTTAAACGCCAGCGCTTGAATTGCATTCCATGAACTCCGAAAGCGAGAGGCTCTGATTAGAGCGATGAAAACCTATAACGCACCAGCAGATGTGGAGCACAAGTGGGTCGTGATTGACGCGACTGACGTCGTCATCGGACGCCTTGCTTCTTATGTCGCAAAACGCCTTCGCGGCAAGCACCGCGTCGACTTCACGCCGCACATCGATACGGGCGATCATGTCGTCATTATCAACGCGGATAAAGCCAAATTTACAGGCAAGAAGTTGTCCGACAAGATTTACTACCGTCACACCGGTTATCCGGGCGGTATCAAGTCGACGACGCCTGAGAAAATCCTGAGCGGCAAATATCCTGAGCGGGTCATCCAGATGGCCGTCAAGCGCATGATGCCGAAGGAAAGCACGCTCGCACGGACCCAGTTCGGCAAGCTGCGCGTCTATGCTGGCGCTGAGCATCCACATACGGCTCAACAGCCCGAAACCGTCGACTTCAAGTCGATGAATCGCAAGAACATCAAGGCGGCCTGATACATATGACCGATACAGCAAACTCCCTCGAGGAACTTGGTGCCATGTCCGGCGCGCCGGCTGCGGAAGCGCCAGCGATCAAGATCGAGCCAAAAATTGACGCTCAGGGCCGCGCCTATGGCACCGGTCGCCGCAAGGAAGCCACTGCACGCGTCTGGATCAAGCCAGGTACTGGCAAGATCACGATCAATGGCCGCGACCAGGAAACATATTTTGCGCGTCCGGTCCTGCGCATGGTCATTGCCCAGCCGCTGATCGAATCCGGTCGTGATTCCGAGTTTGACGTCATCGCCACGGTCAAGGGTTCCGGCCTGATGGGCCAGGCCGGTGCTGTCCGTCACGGTATTTCGCGCGCGCTCGTTGCATACGAGCCAAGCCTGCGCGCCGTGCTGAAGCCGTTCGGCTTCATGACCCGCGACCCGCGCGTTGTCGAACGCAAGAAGTACGGCAAGGCCAAAGCCCGTCGTAGCTTCCAGTTCTCCAAGCGCTAAAACCGCATTCCGGTTTTCAAATACCCGGCGGGCGCTTCGGAGACGAAGCGCCCGCTTTTTATTGTCCTGTGATGGGAGGCGACCATGTTGCCAAAGGTTTTCATAGATGGCGAAGCCGGCACGACCGGCCTGCAGATTGCCGACCGGTTGCGCCAGCGCAGCGATCTTGACGTGATCTCGATTGATCCGGCCAAGCGCAAGGACGCCGATGAGCGCGCCCGCCTCATGAACATGGCTGACGCCGTGATCCTTTGCTTGCCGGATGATGCCGCCCGCCTCGGTGTGTCGCTCGTCACCAACAAGAACACGATCATCATCGACGCTTCGACCGCCCACCGCACGGCGGCTGGCTGGACCTATGGCTTCCCCGAGATGGACAAGGGCCAGCGCGCGGCAATCCGAGCGTCGACGCGTATCTCCAATCCGGGCTGCTATCCCACCGGCGTGATCGCGCTGGTGCGCCCGCTCGTGGCGCGCGGCCTGTTGCCGGTGTCGCATCCGCTGACCGTCAATGCCGTGTCCGGCTATACGGGCGGCGGCAATGCGATGATCGCGGAATTCGAGAATGCCGATGCGCCGAACCCGACGCGCGACAATTACCGGATCTATGGCCTCTCGCAGAAGCACAAGCACCCGCCGGAAATGATGCGGTATGGTCGGCTCGCCAACCTGCCCGTGTTCGCACCAGCGGTTGGCCGGTTCGCACAGGGTATGATCGTTGAAGTGCCGCTGGCGCTCTGGGCGCTGCCGGGCAAGCCCAAGCGGGTTGACCTGCACCAGGCGCTGGCGCAGGCCTACGAAGGCGAACGCTTCGTGCGGGTCGTGCCACTGGCCGAGAGCGACAAGCTCACCGGGCTGGAACCGGAAGCCTGCAATGGCACCAACCGGCTGGAACTTTATGTCTTCGGCTCGGACGATCAGGCGCGCCTCGTTGCCCGCCTCGACAATCTCGGCAAGGGCGCGTCCGGCGCCGCAGTCCAGAACCTCAACATTGCGCTGGGGCTGGATGAATGGACCGGGCTGGAGGCCTGAAACGCGTCTGGATCAGGTCCATGTCGGCAGCAGGCGAGTGCTAGTGCAGGATCGGCGTTCGCAGGGCCGCAAGGATGGCGGCGTCACGCTCATAAATATCGGTGAGATACCGCACACCGCCGCAAGAATCGTCAACGGCTGTGAAATAGACGATATAGACAGGCACCGGCGCCAGCAGGTCGACACGCGTTTCCTTTCGCGAAGCGACCGCTTCGTCGATGTGAGTTCGATCCCAGCCGACCGTATCCTCCAGCAACCATGCCGCGAGATCGAGCGGTTCCTTCACCCTGACGCAGCCTGATGAAAAGGCTCGCTGATCAGCGTCGAACAGGCTCCTGTCTGACGTATCGTGGAGATACACATTGTGCGCATTCGGAAACATGATCTTGACCTGCCCAAGCGCATTGCCGGGGCCCGGCGCCTGACGGATCCGGTAAGGGAAGGATGACGCCTTCACGTCAGCCCAGTTGATGCCCGACGGATCGACAACCTGCCCCTGCCTGTCGAATATCTTGTATCCGAGCCGACCGATGATGCCGGGATCGCGCCGGAACTGCGGCAGCTTGTCTGCCCGGGCGATACTGTCGGGCACATCCCACCAGGGATTGAAGATGATATATTCGATGCTGTCGGAAAAGGCCGGCGTCTCCCGGTTCATCTTGCCGAAGATAGCCGCGTGCCGGGCTCGGACAGTATCCTGCTCCATGGCGGCCACATCGAACCCGGGGATATTGGCGATGACGTAACGTGGCCCAAGCCTATGCGGCAGCCAGCGCCACCGCTCCAGATTGACGCGCAGCTGGTCGATCAGCGCGGCGTGAGTGGCGCGGGCGGTGGGGTCGCTTTCGAGTGCCATTGCGGTCTGCTGGCGGGCCAGTTCAGCCCGCAGGGCGAGGTATTCCGGATGCTGCGGGGCGAGGCGGTCGAGCGCAGTCGCGAGCGCGGCTGGGCCGCCCTGCGCATCGATCTGCACGAGCATCTCGTTTTCAGCCATCTCGGCGACGCGGCGTGGCTGCAGCGTCCCGGGCTCCAGCACGCCATGCGCGAGATGGGTGGCGGCTAGGCGCCAGGCGTCCCGCTCTGCCTGTCCCTGTGCGTCGGGATCATTCGAGAGGCTCAGGATATGCGACAGGCCATAGTCCTCGGGATCGAGGCCATGTTCGGACAGGCGGGCAATGGCGTCGACGAGGGCATCGCGCTGCGGTTCGACGTCTTCCGGGATTGAAACGTCGGGAGGGGTGGGATCGCCGTGACTGGTCTGTTCGGACTCTTGCGCTGTTGTGGCTACAGGTAGCGGCTGGCGAACAGGATGGACGCAGCCTGCGACGAATATCAGAAGGCAGGCCGTGAGCCATGTGGACAGTCCAGCCGATATCCCGCGCCGACTGTGGGGGGCTGTCGGGCACTTGGTCTTTGTTTCATGCGTCATGAATGCAGTCTGACATCCCGCGACGCGTGCGACCAGTGCGGTGATGTGCGCCGCCAGAGTCTAGTTCAGCGAATAGGCAATGGGAACGGTGAAGGTCAGGTCGGTCGCCTGCAGTGTTTGCGGCGGTGCCGGTACCGGCGAGGCGCGGTCGAGCAGGTCGAGTGTGGCCTTGTCGAGGATGGAGAAGCCGCTGCCCGTGTCGATCCGGCGCTCAAGGATATTGCCCTGTCTATCCACACGGAACCAGACCTTGACGATGCCCTGCTGGCGGCGGGACCGTGCCGGATAGGGGTAGCGCTTGTGCTTCAGGAACCAGGCTTGCAGCAGGCCGGCATACTGGGCCTGGCTCTTCTCTACACCATTGGGCAGGCCGAATGGCGTGGCCGGTGATCCGGATTTTCCGGGCGCGGTGCCGAGGGATGCAGATTCGCGGGGCGTTGATGCTGTATCTGCAGTGGATGTAGCAGGATGCGTCGAAGGGACGGTTTCGGGTTCAGGTGAGATTTCAGGGCTGGTGACCGCCGAATCCACAGGGGGTGGAATGGGGGTTGTCACGACC
>NZ_JBBKXE010000205.1:0-3671 GCF_037969335.1 Hyphomonas sp.
TCGACCGCCATATTGGCGAGCACGTTGCCGGCGTCGAAATTGCCGATCACCGCGCCGTAACTCGTTTCCATGCCCCAGATCGCGACCAGGGCCTGCCGGTCGACGCCGTAACGTGCCTCAAGATCGGTGAACATGTCCGGGTGGAGGGCGAGGCGTTCGCGGCCATTGCTGATCCGGCTCTCGCCGAGCGGCACCTTGAGATAATCCCAGATCGGCTTGGCAAACTCGGCCTGGTCGCTGATGCCGGTGGCGGCGACCTGGAGATTGGACCCCAGCCAGAGCGGGATCGGCTCGATACCGGTGAGCAGCGATTCCACCAGCGCCCGGTCATGACCCGCTTCCAGCGCCCGGTTGGAGAAATCCGCGCGCCAGGCATCCATCCCGGCATGGCCGGATGATTTATAGGTGATGGGGCCTGTCTGCGGCGCAATGACAGGCGGATTGCCCGTCACGGGCGGTTTGACCGCATGCGGGCCGGCAGCACATGACGCGAGCAGTCCCGTCAGGGCAGCAGCAGCCAGCCATTGCGTCCTGGCAATGCCATTCTGTATCATTGTCGCTCTCCGTCGGAATATCGGCGCGTGACAGCGCGCGTCCTTGACTCTGCTACCCGGATTCATTACTCGCACCGCTTTCCTAATATCACATGATCGTCAGGCTAGGCCCATGAAAGTCCGCTCGTCACTTAAGTCCCTCAAGGCACGTCACCGCGATTGCAAGATCGTGCGCCGTAAGGGCCGCGTTTACGTGATCAACAAGACCAACCCGCGCTTTAAAGCGAAACAGGCCTGAGCCGAAGATGAACAGGCAATGAGGCGGGAAAATGACCGTTTCAATTGCCTTGTTCGATCTCGGCCGCGTCGTGCTCGATTGGGAGCCATCGCGCCTCTACGACAAAATTTTTGACACGACAGACACCCGGGATCACTTCCTGGGCTCTGTCTGTACAATGGCTTGGCATACGCGCCACGATGCCGGGGTCAGCTTTGCCGACAATGCTGCTGCGCTTATCGCCGACCATCCCGAACAGGAATCCAGGATCCGCGCATGGGGCGGGCGCTGGATGGAGATGTTCGACGGCTATATCGACGGCACACCCGACCTGATCGAACGCCTGCACGCGCGCAATGTGCCCCTCTATGCCCTCACAAACATGCCGTCCGAGACCTGGCCCCTGATGCAGCAGCATTTCGGCCCGGTGCTGGACCGGTTCCGCCACGTCGTCGTTTCCGGCGACCTCGGCATCACCAAGCCCGATCCCGCGATCTACCATCATACGCTTGACGCAATCGGCCAGCCGGACCCGGCGGCTATCCTGTTCATCGACGACAGCGCGCCCAATATCGCCGCCGCCGACAAGCTCGGATTTGCCACCCATCACTTCACCGGCGCCGCCGGTCTCGAAGCCACGCTCGCGCATCACGGCCTGATCTGATGCAACTTGGTGTTGCCGCCGCGCGCTTCCCGGCCATATTAAACCTCATGTTCAAACGCTTGCTCCTCGCAGCCCTCATCTTTGCCGGTCAGGCCGTCGCCGGGCCGTCGGACGACATGTTCGAGAAACTCCACAATGCGCCCAGCGAAAGCGAAGCCAATGACGTCGCCCAGGACATCTGGGCCTCGTGGATGGATTCCGGGTCGCCAACCGTCGACATGATCATGCAGCGCGCGGTCGATGCCCAGATCGTCGGAGACTATGAAACGGCCCGCGCCTTCTATGACCGCGCCATCCTGATCGCCCCCGACTATGCCGAAGCCTGGAGCCGGCGCGCAGGCCTGTTCCTCAATGATGAAAACTTCCCCGAAGCCCTGC
The DNA here is from genome assembly GCF_037969335.1 of Hyphomonas sp. Lineage (GTDB taxonomy): Bacteria > Pseudomonadota > Alphaproteobacteria > Caulobacterales > Hyphomonadaceae > Hyphomonas. The sequence goes on from NZ_JBBKXE010000205.1 coordinate 1,814, forward strand.
GCGACCTCAATGAGGCGCTGCGGCTCGAGCCGCGCCATTTCGGCGCCTGGGCCGGGCTCGGCATCATGATGGAAGCCATGGGCGCAGAAAAAGAAGCGCTCGAAGCCTACCGGCAGGCGCTCGCGATCTATCCGTTCATGACCCAGGCCATGCAGGCCGAAAAGCGCCTGTCCAAGGTCGCCGAAGGCCAGGGGCTTTGACGCGCTTGGTCAGCTTCGCCCTTCTGGCAGTCTCGTTCGTCAGCGCCGGTAGTGTCGGCGCCTGCGTGTCGAGCGCGGCCTATACGTCGAAAGTCCAGCAGGCGAACCCCGCCTCCACTGGCCAGATGCTGACCGTCAACGGCCATGGCGTGAATGTCCTGACCGCTGGCACGTCCGGCCCGCCCGTCCTGATGATCCACGGCGCCAGCGCCAATGCCCGCGAATTCAACTGGACGCTCGCCCCGCGCCTCGATGATGGCTACCGCGTCCTGATGGCCGACCGGCCGGGCCACGGCTATTCCGAACGCTTCGACGGCGCCGAACACCTTGAAGCGCAGGCCGCGCAGATGGCTGGCGTACTCGACCAGATGGCGCCCGGCGAAAAGGCCGTGATCGTCGGCCATTCCTTCGGCGGCGCGGTGGCACTCCGCCTCGCGCTCGATCGGCCCGATCTCGTGCAGGGCCTCGTCCTCGTCGCGCCCGTGACGCACGACTGGGGCGGCGGCGGGCATGCCTGGTACAATGGCCTGGCCGCAGCGCCCATGGTCGGCCCGATGTTTACCCAGCTTGTCCCCACCGTCGGGCCGCAGCAGGTCCGGGCCGGCATTGACGGCGTGTTCGATCCGGCGCCCGTGCCCGAGAACTATTTCGAGAATTCCGCCATCGGCCTGCTGTTTCGCCCGCCAAACTTCCGGGCCAACGCGCAGGACGTGCGCCGGCTCGAAGCCGAACTGGCCGAACAGTCGCGTCGCTACCCCGAACTCAAGGTCCCCATCACCGTCTTCTCCGGCAGCCAGGACACGGTGATCTCGCCGAAGCTCCACGTCGGCGAACTGAAGAAACAGGTCCCGGTCGATCTCGTGATCCTGCCGGACGAGGGCCACATGCCCCACCATGGCCACGGCGCGGATGTCGCGGATACCATTCGGCGTCTGGCCACGGGCAGTGAGTCTCGCTAAGAGGCTCGGCCTGCCTACCGCCACATCGATTCGAGGATTACCTTCATGGAAGACGCTGCCGCCACGCACCTGACCGAGACCACCAAGGAAAAGCTTCGCCAGACCGTTTCGAAAATCGAGCGGCTGGAAGAAGAAAAGAAAGAGGTCGCCGAGCAGATCAAGGATATCTATGCCGAAGCCAAGGCTTTCGGCTTCGACGTCAAGGCGCTGCGCCAGGTCATTCGACTTCGCAAAGTCGAAAAGGCTGACCGCGAAGAACAGGAAATGATGCTCGAACTTTACCTCATGGCGACCGGCGACGCCTGAATCAATTGGCCTTTGTGCCGGATTGAACTAACATCTCCACCATGTCCCGGGATGTCGACGAGCGTAAGAAACGTGCCGCCCTGCGCAAGCTGCGCAAGGCCGCCGCGCTCGCCGAACAGGGCCTCGGCCCCGAACTCTCCGATTGGGAGCGCCAGTTCCTCGAAGAGGTCGAAGAGCGCATCGAGACCTATGGCTCGGCCTTTGCCGATCCGGAGAAGGGCGCCGAAGGCGAGGCCCTCTCCAGCCTCCAGCGCATCAAGCTGAAGGAAATTGACAAGAAGGCGCGCGGCAAGGGCAAGTCCGGGTTCAAGTCGAAGACGCGCCCGGCCTACACGCCGCGTGTGCGCGACGTGTCCGCCGAAGAGGAAGATCCGCCCGTCGCCCCGTCCGAAC
>NZ_JBBKXE010000206.1:0-31510 GCF_037969335.1 Hyphomonas sp.
GGGTAGCATAGGAGTGCATGACACCTAACCTCCAAAGGGCTTTTAACCAGCTTCGGGCGTTAGTGCAGGGGGCCCCCAGTTTAAGGGTTGGCCCAGATGTCCGCCACATCCGTATTCGGAGCGTGAGATATGCGAACATGAGCGGGAGTGCAAGTGAAAAAATGAGTCCCCCCGAACGGATGTCACAGAAACGTCATTTAACTTCGACATGATTGTCATGCCCGCAGGGTATTCCGGCCCTCGAAACCCGATCCCGGGAATGATTCTGCAGGAGCAAATCTCATGAAATCTGGCATGACTTTCGGAACAATCAGTCTGATGGCGCTGGCGCTGGTCGCCTGCGGCAAGACAGACCTGTCCACGCTTGAGGCATCGGATGCCGCGCCCGACAGGCCGGAAATGTCCGGTTCGACCCAGAAGATCAAGATTGTCGGGTCGTCGACAGTGTCGCCATTCGCCACCACGGTGGCCGAACGGTTTGGTGCGACCTCCGGCTTTCCGACCCCGATTGTCGAAACCACGGGCACCGGTGGCGGCTTCAAGGCCTTTTGCCAGGGCGTTGGCCCAGACCAGCCGTCGGTCTCGAACGCCTCGCGTCCGATCAAGGCCAGCGAAACCGCTCTCTGTGCCGGAAATGGCGTGACCGAAATCACCCCGGTCGAGATCGGCTATGACGGCATCGTCGTGGCGAACTCCAAGGAAGGCCCGGATTTCGATATCTCGAAAACGGAGCTCTACCTGGCGCTGGCGCAGGATGTGCCGGACGGCGCGGGTGGCTTCCAGGCCAATCCCTACAAATCCTGGCACGATGTAAGCCCCAGCCTGCCGGACGAGCCGATCATGGTGTTCGGTCCGCCGCCAACATCCGGCACGCGCGACGCGTTCGTCGAACTCGGCATGGAGCATGGCGCCGAGGCATTGCCCGCACTGGCCGCGCTGAAGGCGAGCGATGGCGATGCTTTCAAAAGCCGCGCCCACACGATCCGCACAGACGGCGCCTGGATCGATTTCGGTGAGAATGACACGGCGATCATCCAGTCGCTGGTCAAGACGCCAGCGGCTATCGGCGTGCTCGGATATTCATTCCTCGAACAGAATGGCGACCGGGTCAAAGGGGCAGATCTCTCGGGCGTGCCGGCCACTTTCGAGAATATCAATTCAGGTGAATACGGCCTGTCGCGCGTGATGTTCATCTATGTGAAGGACCAGAATCTGAACCTGGTGCCCGGGCTGATCGACTATGTCGAAGCCTTCACGTCGGACAACGCGTTCGGCCCGGATGGATACCTCGTCGAGAAAGGCCTGATTCCGCTCAGCGACGCCGACCGCGCAGCCCAGCGTGTGATTGTCGAAGTTCTCAAGGCTGAAGCAGCCGAATAGGCCAACGCGCCCAACGCTTTAAAATCTGACCGGCTGCTTTTCAGGCAGCCGGTCTTTTTTGTGTCTAGAGCCCTTCGATCGGCGGCTTCTTGCGGCGGCGCAGGCGAATTTTCTGCCAGAACCGGCGGCGCGCCGGGGCGGGCAGGGGCTGGAGGTTCTCGATGAAAGCTTCAGCGCAGGATTTCCAGCTATAGGTCTCGGCATAGGTGCGGCAGGTTTCGCGGCTGAGCGTCAGGCAGTCCCGCGCGCCTTGGGCGAGGTCGCCCCCGACAGGCGTTATCGTGCCTGCATTGGAGCCGGGAATCACGTCGCGCGGACCGGTTGCGTCGAAGGCCGCGACGGGGATGCCGGATGCCATGGCTTCCAGCACGACGAGGCCGAACGTATCTGTGAGGCTCGGGAAGACGAACACATCCGCGCTGGCATAGATGGCCGCAAGCTCTTCGCCGAATTTGCCGCCCAGGAAGGTCACGTTCGGATAGTTGCGCTTCAGTTCTTCCAGTTGCGGCCCATCGCCGACAATGACTTTGGAGCCCGGCAGGTCGAGTTCGGCAAAGGCTTCAATATTCTTTTCCACGGCGACACGCCCGACATTCAGGAAGATAGGTCGCGGCAATCCCTTGAAGGGGTCCGTCTCGGCGCCTTCTGCAATGCGTTTGGACGGATCGAACATTTCAGTATCGACGCCGCGCGTCCATGCGACCAGATTGATGAACTTGCGGGCCCGTAGTTCCTCGACCATCGAGGGCGTCGGGACCATCACCTTGCCGGAATATTTGTGGAACCAATGCACAAACGAATAGCCCCAGGATATCGGAACGGGCAGGCGCGCCGACACGTATTCCGGAAAGCGGGTATGGTAGGCGGTCGAGAAGGGGTGCTTGACGATCAGGCACATCGTGCGACCGGCCATGCCAAGCGTGCCCTCGGTGGCAATATGGATCGCATCTGGTTCGAATTCGTGAAAGCGTTCCTCGATTTTCTTGCGGGCAAACAGGGCCAGCTTGATCTCGGGATAGGTCGGCAGGGGGACAGTGCGAAAGCCGTCACCCGGGTGCACGATTTCCCAGATATGGCCCATCGCTTCGGATTCGGCGATCACCCGCTTCATCGTGCGGACGACGCCGTTGACCTGAGGGTCCCAGGCGTCGGTAATCAGCAGAATGCGCATCGGGTCTCCTTGAGGCCGCCGGACGGTCGGCGGTAATGTGGCGGGGTTGGTCCTATGCGTAAAGAGGCGGAACAACTGCAATGTTGCTCGCGTTTGTCTCTATGTGCCGATATGACTGTGCCCGTAAACATTAAATACCCGGCAGGCTTTTGCTCTGTCTTGCGGATACCCTTGAAACTTTTGCCCCCCGGAATCCCATATGCCTGATTCGCTGCCCACTGCCTCCCTCGATTGGGATGATCTCGACGTCCATAAATTCGATGACGAGGAGGCCCTTCTCGAAGGGTTGCTGAAAGACACACCGCTTGATGACGGCGCACGCCAGGCTGCGGTACGCCACGGGCGCGAGCTTGTCGAGATTGCCCGCAGCCGGGGCGGCAAGAAGGGCATGATGGAGAGTTTCCTGGAGGAGTTCGGCCTGTCAAACTCCGAAGGCCTGGCGCTGATGTGCCTTGCCGAGGCCTTGCTCAGGGTGCCGGACGCCGAGACGCGTGATGACCTGATCGCCGAGAAAATCCGCTCGGGCGACTGGGCCTCGCATCTCGGCCAGTCCGAAAGCTGGCTGGTCAACGCATCGACCTGGGGCCTGATGTTGACGGGCCGGGTGATCGGCGTGCCGAAATCGCTCGAGAAAGGCCCGGGAGCATTTGTCTCCGGCCTGATCCGCGAAAGCGGCGAACCGGTGATCCGTGCGGCCATGATGCAGGCCATGCGCATCATGGGTGAACAATTCGTCCTTGGCCGGACCGTCAAGGAAGCCCTGAAGCGCGGCAAGCGCATGGTGAAGTCGGGCGAAGCCGCCCATTTCAGTTTCGACATGCTGGGGGAGGGTGCGCGCACGGCTGAAGATGCAGCGCGCTACCTGAAAGCCTATGAACTCGCAATCGACGCGGTCGCCGCCGTAAAGGATGTCGGCACGGCGCCGGAAAAGGCGAGCGGCGTTTCGGTCAAGCTGTCCGCCCTGCATCCGCGCTTCGAGGCTGTCAACGAAGCCCGTGTGATGGCGGAGCTTTATCCGCGCCTGCTGGACCTGTGCGAAAAGGCGGCAGAGGCGAACATTCACCTTTGCCTCGATGCGGAGGAAGCTGACCGGCTGGTGCTCAGCCTCAAAATGTTCGACCGTCTTGCCCACGAACCGTCGCTCAAGGAGTGGACGGGTCTCGGCCTTGCCATCCAGGCCTACCAGAAACGCACGATGTCCGTGATCGAGAACCTGACGCGCCTTGCTGAAGCCACCGGGCAGCGTTTCATGGTCCGTCTCGTCAAGGGCGCGTATTGGGACAGCGAAATCAAGCATGCCCAGGTCGAGGGCTATCCAAACTTTCCCGTCTTCACGACCAAGCCCGGCACCGACCTTCACTTCCTCGCCTGCGCAAAAATGATGCTCGAGGCATCGCCGAAGCTCTATCCGCAGTTTGCGACACATAATGCCCATACGCTGGCGGCGGTCGACCTGCTGGCTGAGACGGCGGGCGTTACCAATTACGAATTCCAGCGCCTGCATGGCATGGGCGAAGCGCTGTATGATGCCGCCGAAGCCGGGCGCCGTGTGCGCGTCTATGCACCGGTCGGCGCGCACAAGGACCTGCTGCCCTATCTCGTTCGCCGCCTGCTCGAAAACGGCGCCAATGCGAGCTTCGTGCATTCCTTCCTCGATCCGGACGTGCCGGTCGAAGACGTCGTCGACGATCCGATCACACGGGTCGAGATCGGCCCGCGCAGGCATCCGGGCATTCCGACGCCGCCGCGCCTTTACGGACCGGAGCGGCGCAATTCAACCGGCCTCGATCTCAGCCAGAAAGCGGTGCGCCAGGCGATGGCCACCGCGCTGAAATCCTTCCGCGACAGTCCGGCCATTGCGGCAGGCGCGATCGTTTCGGGAAAACCCGATACCGGTGGCGGCGACATGATCCGTGTGCCGTTCGACACGGATCATGTCCTGGGCACCTGCAAGGAAGCGAGTGCCGACGCCATCGACAAGGCGCTGGGCGCTGCCGTGAAATTCCAGCCCGCATGGGATGCCCTCGGCGGATCGAAGCGCGCGGAGCACCTGCGTGCCATGGCGGATGTGATGGAAGACAATGCCCCCCGCCTGATTGCGCTCATGGCGCGCGAAGCCGGCAAGACGCTGCTTGATGGCGTGGCCGAAGTGCGCGAGGCGGTCGATTTCTGCCGCTATTACGCAGCGCAGGCCGAGCATGAGTTTGAGGGCGCGGTGCGCCTGCCGGGGCCGACGGGCGAGACCAATCACCTCTCACTGCATGGGCGCGGCGTGTTCTGCTGCATCAGCCCCTGGAATTTCCCGCTCGCCATTTTCACAGGCCAGATCGCTGCGGCGCTCGCGGCCGGCAACACGGTCGTGGCCAAGCCTGCCGAGCAGACGCCGTTGGTCGCCTTCGAGGCGGTTCGCCTGTTCCAGAAGGCCGGCCTGCCGGTCGATGCGCTTCACCTCTTGCCGGGCAAGGGTGAGACAGTTGGCGCGGCACTGACGGCTGACCTGCGTGTCTCGGGTGTCTGCTTCACGGGCGGCACGTCGACGGCGCGCCTGATCAACCGGGCAATTGCCGGACGTGATGGCGCGATCATTCCGCTGATCGCCGAGACGGGCGGCCTGAACGGCCTGTTCGTCGATACGACTGCGCTGAGGGAACAGGTCATCGATGACATGATTGTGTCGGCCTTTGGCTCTGCGGGCCAGCGCTGCTCGGCCCTGCGGATTGCCTTCATTCCGAAGTCGACCTCCAAGAGCCTGATCGAGGGGCTGATTGGGGCGATGAACGAGCTGAAGCTTGGCGATCCGGCCGAGGCCGATACCGATATGGGGCCGGTGATTGACACCGATTCGCGCAAATTGCTCGAAGCGCACCTCGACAAGATGCGCAAGGAGGCAAAAGTCCTGCACCAGGTCGACGCCGGGAAGATTGGCCAGGAGGGGTTCGGCTTCGGACCGGCTTTGGTCGAACTGTCATCGATGGACCAGATTCAGGAAGAGAATTTCGGGCCGATCCTGCACATACTTCGGTATGATCCTGACAATGTGAAGAAGGTCGGTGCCGCGCTGAAAGCGAAAGGCTACGGCCTGACCCTGGGCGTGCATTCGCGGCTGGAGCGCTTCCATGCGACTGTGGAGTCGGTCTGCCCTGTTGGAAATACCTATGTGAACCGCTCGATGACCGGGGCCGTTGTCGGTGTGCAGCCATTTGGCGGGGAAGGCCTGTCGGGCACCGGGCCGAAGGCGGGCGGGCCACATTATCTCCATCGTTTTGCCAATGAGCGCGTGGTAACAGTCAATATCACGGCGCAGGGCGGCGATGCCGAACTGCTGAGCCTGTAAAGGGAGACGATCCGATGTTCAGACATGCCTGTTGCGCTGCGCTGGGAGTGCTTTTGATTGCCTCCTGCGGGAAAACGCCCGATGCGCCGGACACCGAGGTCACTCAGGGTGGCGACCTTGCGGTTGGGGAGGCTGAGCTGGTGGTCGCTCCCGAGGCGATTGCGGACGTGCCGCGGCATCTGGAGGTGACCAAGGATTATTTCGTCGGTTCAGCCAGTTTTGATGATGCCCTGTTCGATATTGCACCGGACATTGCCGCCACGCTGGTCGAGGATGCGCGGGGCCGGTTGGAGGCCATGGACGCCGATGCGCTGGCCTACAAGGAAGCGGATCCAGAATATTTCAATCCCTACAGCCTGTCGATCCAGTGGACATTGGAAGCGGCAGCAGGCGACCTGATCAGCCTTGAAGGATTCACGGCGGCCTATTCCGGCGGCGCGCACGGAAACTACGGAACCGATGCGCGCATCTACAATCTCCAGAGCGGGAAGCAAGTGTCCCTGAGCGACCTGCTGACGGATCCGGCGGGCGCCATGGCCGAAAGCCTGCCCTTCGTTCTGTCCGACATCGCGCAGCAGCGGACAGAGAAAGTCGGCGGCGGGGCATCCGCTGAAACGTTCCGAGGAGAAACGGCTGACGCCATATCTGCCGACAGCATCCTGAGCGGCGAGCTTGGCCTGGTCGCGTCGATGGAGGCTGGCAAGTTCGGCGGTTTTGTCGTGCACTTTGCGCCCTATGAAATCGCTTCCTATGCCGAAGGCGCCTACAAGGCTGTGGTGCCGCAATCGGTCTTCCGGGATTTCCTGAAGCCTGAATACGCAGGACTGTTCGCAGGCGGGCCGGTCACCGAAGAATAAGTCCCCACCTAGCGAAGCGCCTCATGATCGATGCGCAACAGCCGGAAGCGTGACGTCCTGTCCGTTTCCACATCGACCAGGCCGGGCCAGTCTTCACCCGCGCTGAGCGCTACATAGAGCGGTGCGACAGAGCCATCGAACGTGACGTTGGTTGTGCAGACAGCGACATAGGTGAACGGTGCGAGTGCTTCGCGGCGTGCGGTGCTGTCGCTCATGATGAAGGTCTTCGCGACCCGGCTGATGCTGGGCGCGGCACGGTGGAATGGCAGCGACGCGAGCTGGTGCAGGCTGTGCGTGGACTCGATATGCTCCGCCAGCGTGAATGACAGGCCTGAGGGCGCCATGACGATGCCGGGCGGGGCATTGTCGAGCGCCGAAAAATCGGTGTTCTTGCAGGCATCGCCATCCATTATCAGGATCGGGTCGACCGCGAGCTCTGTGCGGTTGACCAGTCCGACCAAGGCCAACCCGAGAATGACGGGCACCGCGAGTGGCGCGAGCCGCTTCATCCATGAACTGATTGTCGGAAGCGCCATCAGGACAGCGGAAACGAACAGGGGAATAAAGACCGCCGGAAACCTGAAATTGCGGGTCTGGAGAATGGTCAGGACCAGCGCGGCCGTTGCCATCAGGAGAATGACCAGGGCACCCGCCGTGCGAGGCCGGGCCCAGTACCAGGCTGCGATGAGTACGGCCATCAGTCCGCCCATGACGACCGGAATGGCCAGCGGCGCTCCTTTGGCATAGCCCTCGATGAGACCGTGTTCCTGCGGGATGCGGGCGAACCAGTATGCGTTCGCGATGGGGTCGATCATCCACAGGGGACCGGCATGGCAGTCCGGGAATGCCAGCCACAATCCGGCCAGCAGGACCGCGCCCGGGACGGCGAGGCTGAGCAGGCGTGAGACCGGCCCGGCGAAGCGCTCATGTCGCCAGAGGCGCGGGGCCGCCGCGAGGACCAGTCCACCGAGGCAGAGGGCGGCAATCCAGGGCGCCGACAGCGCATCGCACCGGACCCGTGACATGGCGCCGGAGCCGATCAGAAGGAGGCTTCCCGGCAGGGTGACGATAAAAAGTGTCAGGCCCGCCTGGGAGAGTCGCCGGGCAAGGGCGGCATCGCGTGTCCAGACGGCCGCAAGGCCGAGACCGACGAGCGCCAAAGCGACAAAGGGCGCGCATTCCAGTCCCACGGCGACGGACAGGAAACTGGCCAGTCCGATCAGCACGCCGGCGTACCCGTGCGGGGACACGAGCCCGAGGCAGAGCGCGAGCATCAGGACGAGCTGGACATTGTGATGGTCGATGCGCCCGGGATAGAATTCCGGCAGGGCGAGCAGCGAGGCGACTGCCGCAGCGATAATCGGCAGCGCGCGCAAATGGGGCCCCGAAATGTGCTGGATCACGCGCGCTGCCAAGGCGGCATAGGCGACAAACCAGAGCGGGGGCACCACGAGGCGCGCGGCTGCGAATGCCGCGTCGGGTTCCATGAACAGGCTTAGCAGCCAGGTCACCATCACATAGGGCGCATCCACCAGCCGGGACCATGGCGTGACATAGGCGTCGGGCATGGCGAGGACAGGCCAGGAGAGGTCATGCCACTGGCCGTCCCGCAGGAGGTCGGCGATTTGCAGCTTGCGGGCGATGTCGTCGACATCGGCGGCGAAGCTGGCGCCGGGCGGACCGTCGAGCAGCAGGACGCCAATGCCCGTCACAAGGAAGAGCAGGAAGACGCGCCAATAGGGCGTCGCGGTCAGATCTCCGGAGTCCGGGATTGCAGGCATCAGGCGCTCTCTCGTGGTTCACAGCACGCTGCTACAAACCCTTTAAGCAAGGCCTAAATCCGATTTTTAAGGTTTCACCAGCGTGCAGCCGAGGCCGGGCTCGAAGCGGGCCTTGGCTTGGACAAGGCCGCCGAGGACGCTGGCGCGGGTAACGGTGTCATCATCGGTGATGCTGACGGCGCTGATATCGGTGGTGAAGTCACCCATGCAACTGTCCATCGGGCGTTCGGCGACATGCAGGCAGGAGCAGACCTGCTTGGCGCCATAGGCGGTTGCGACCCGGGCAAAGGCGACCTGGTCCTTCAGCCAGACCTGCCAGCCGATGCCGATAAGGACGAGCATCACTCCGAGCGTGATGAGAAGGACTTTGACGACTTTCATGCGATGCCCCTAAGCTGGACCAAAGGTTAGGGGAGAAGCATTGTCGTGGGCAACCATTTCTTGAATTTCGCAGCGCTCAGGATGAGCCTTCTCGGCCTTGTATTCATTGCCGCGCTGCCCGCCGCCGCGCAGGAACTCGTGCCGCTGCCGCAGCAGCCAGCGGAACTGGCCTGGCCGGCGAATGGCTGGGAGACCGGGGAGATGGACCCGGGCGTGGCGGCCATTGTGACGCCCCTGATCGACAAGGCGATTGCCAGCCAGAAGAATGAGCTGATGGGCGAGACAAGGGCGGTCGTCATCATCCACAAGGGCAAGCTGGTGGCTGAGGCCTATCGCGACGGGTTCGGGCCGGAGACGAAGCAGATCTCGTGGAGCATGGCGAAATCGGTGACCTCGGCGCTGGTCGGGCGGGCGGAGGCACTTGGCCTGATTGACGATATCGACGCCGCGATGCCGACGCCGTTCGATGCGGGCGATCCGCGGGCGGAGATTACCTGGCGCCAGTGGCTGACCATGACGGACGGGCTCGATTATACCGAGATCGGCGCGACGAGCATGGCGGATAATGACGTTATCCAGATGATGTTCGGCAAGGGGCGGTTCGATGTGCTGGCCTATGTGAAGAGCGATTTGCCGCTGATCCATGAGCCCGGCACGCACTGGAATTATTCGACGGCGACGTTTCATCTGATTGGGCGTGCGATTCAGGGACTGGAGCCCAGCTACGACAAATTGCGTGATGAACAAAAATTGGTTGTTACCCTGAACGACAGTGATCGCGAGGCGATTCAAACCTGTGAGCGTCTCCGGGTCTTGGGCGATGCCAACTTGCCGCAAGCGTGCAAGGACCTGCTAAAGCGCGCCAAGGTTATTGGAAGCGACTTGCGGGGCGATGATCTCATCAAGAACCTGTTCGTTGCGACGGGCATGGATACCCTCGTGGAATTCGACGCGGCGGGGACGTATCTCGGCGGCTCTCTGGTCTGGGCGAGCCCGCGGGATTTTGCGAAGTTTGGCTATCTCTATTTGAGAGATGGCGTGTGGGATGGCGAACGCCTGTTGCCGGAGGGCTGGGTGGATTTCGCACGGACGAAAACCCCGGCGGACAATAGCAATGTCTATGGCGCGGGCTGGTGGATTACCGCTTATGGCGCGCCGCTGACCCATGCGCAGAATGCCACGACGCCGCCCTGGGATGCCTTCCATGCTGGCGGCCATGAAGGCCAGACGATCTGGGTCGTGCCAAGCCGTGACCTCGTGATCGTGCATCTCGGCCTGATGGAGAACACGGACGAGAACTGGTCAGACCTGTATGAGTGGAACCAGGAAATTGCGCGGGCCTTTCCGGACCTGGCGGCGGCGCCGGTGGAGTAGCGCGCGCGGCGCCCGAGGGGGCGCTTTGGGGGTGGTTTGGGTGTGCCGGGGGTGAGGTATGGGTCAGGTGTCGGGTAAATTGAATCCGTATTCCCGGCGCATGCCGGGATCTCTTGCGGCACGTCCGGGCAGGATGGCCTGAGGCCCCGGCGTGCGCCGGGGACGCGGGAGTGGGGTGTCTGTCAGTGCAAGCCTTAAACGATCCGATACAGGTGCACGGAAAATGCCCGAACGATGCCCGGATAAATCATCCGACAGCTGGATCACCACGACGCGGCCATTCCACATCACGCCCCAGAGCATCTGGCTGCCGGGGCCGCCGGCTGCGCGGAACCATTTCTTGAGCCGCTGGATGCGCCAGAAGACCAGCGGCCAGATGGGCAGCAGGTACCAGGGCAGGCCGGGCAGGGGCGAGAGGAGGCTGAAGGCTGGCATCGCGGGGCAGTATATACCGGGTGCGATGGGGGGTGGATAAGCCGGACGAGGTCAGGCGTGCTTGAGGCCGAGATAGACGGTCTGGGTGTGGTGCTTGTCCTGCAACGGATTGTAGAAAGTGACCGGTTCGCCCCAGGCCTCGGCAAACACGCCTGACAGGCGCTGGACGAAGGCCTCGTCCGGCGCAACATCGGACCACAGCCCCATGAGGCCGCCCGGCTTCAGGTGAGTCAGCAGCTTTTGCAGGCCTGCCTCGCTGTAGAAGTGGCCGCTGCGCGCGTCGAGCAGCCAGTCCGGCGTGTGATCAATGTCGATCAGGATGGCGTGGAACTGGCGGCCGGGTTGGGCGGCGTCGAAGCCGGTGTCTGACTGGGCGAGCGCGAAGAAATCACCGCGCACGATCTGGCAGCGATCATCGGCGCTGAGCGGGGGATCAAGCGGCACAAGCCTGGCATCGTGCCAGTCGGCCACCGCGTCCAGCATCTCGACAACGCGCAGCGAGGCGACGCGCGGATATTCCAGTGCCGCGCCCGCCGTGTAACCGAGGCCCAGGCCGCCGACGACGACATCCCATTTTTCATCCGCGTCCGGGCTGAGGCTGGCGAGCTTGTCGAGGCCGAGGCGAGCGAGGGCAATTTCCGACACAGTGAAGATGTTCGACATCAGGTGCTCGTCGCCGAGGATGATCTCGAAGACGTCCACTTTCAGCAGGGGGTGGAACCGCCGCCGCAGGCTGATCGGCCCAATCGGCGTGTCGCGATAGTCGAGTTCTTCAAACAGGCGGCTCATGGGACGACGTCCTTGCAGTGTGGCGTCTCCCTAGCGGGTTCGGGCGGCGGGGCATAGGCGGGTGGTTGGCCAAGCGGTCGCGTGCGATATTTGTTTGATCCCGAAAGCAGACATTAGGCGGAGCGAATTGCGCACGACGGAGAATGGTTCGCATTCGCCCAACCCCACCAGACGATCTGCATTTCCTATATTTTTTAGGGGGTAATACATATTGTTGGCGTCGTCCGGGATGGGCTACCACCCTGTCAACTGAGCGATCCCTACAAGCCAATCAGGAGGATGAAGTGCGCAAGACTTCGGTATCGCTTTCACCATGATCGCCGCGACCAAGGTTCCCGCCGCCTTGGTCATGCTGGCACGTCCGGCCCAGGCCGAAGAAAAGGTCATGTCCGATCAGGCCGGGTGATCGAGAAATCTGGCGAAACCGTATCCATCCCGGTGGGGGGACGAAGCGGCTCCTCTCAATTGAAAAAAAGGTACTCACGTGATCAATCCAAAAGTCAGAAGAACACTCGTCCTCGTCCATATGTATTTTGCCGCATTCATGGCGCCCGCCTTTCTATTGGTCGCCCTGTCGGGCGGGCTTTATCTTCTGGGAAACAAAGGCAGTGTCCAAAGTGAACCACTCGCGCTCCCGGCGGATTCAGCTTTGAATTTTCAAAGCGACACACTGGAGTCGGATATACGAGCGTTACTGGAATCGGCTGGCGTCGATCATAAATTCGAGTACGTAAAAGCGAAGGGCCAACAGGCGGAAACACGCCCAACGTCCAGAACATATATTGAATTTTCGCAGTCTGGTCAGGGCCTCCAAGCCACCGTCAACAAACCAAGCCTCCAATACGCGATGATGGAGCTTCACAAGGGGCATGGCCCGAAGCTTTTCAAGCTATACCAGATGCTAGTTGCCCTGGCGTTGTTGGGTGTCGTGCTAGGCGGGCTGGCTGTCGGTCTTCTGGCGCAATCGTATCGCCGAAAAGTCCTGATCACATCTGGTGTCGGGCTCGCGGTGTTTTTGGCCCTGTCGTTGCTCGCCTGATACCGGCTGGTGGCGCCTGAACCCAAACGACAGACTTGAAGCCTTGAATTTTCTGCCCCGGATCAGGGCCAAATCCGGCTGTTTGGCCTGGGTTGATCGATTGTCTTAATCGGTCCTGCGCCGAGTCAGCCCTCGCCGACCATGAAATGGGCCATCAGGGCGGTGACGGGTTTGGCCTTTTCTTCCTGCCAGGCTTCGGCGCGGACAGAGGCCATGCGGCGGCCCATCTTGGTGATATAGGCGCGGGCATAAAGGTCTTTCGCATGGCCCTGGCGCAGGTAGTCGATGGTGATGTTGATGGGCCGGGGCGGACGGGCGAGGTCTGTCACGAGAAAGACCTGCGCCATGGCCGTCAGTTCGAGGAAGGATGATATCGCCCCGCCATGCAGCGCCTTGATGGTGAAATTGCCGATCAGCTTCTTGGAGAAGGGCAGGACCGCCGTCATTTCGTCGCCGCGGATGTCGCAGCGCATGCCGAGTTTCTGCGCGAAGGGCGTGCGTTCGAGGAAGGCTTCTACCTCGGCGGCGCGGGGATTGGCTTCATAGGGTGTCATGCGAGCGACTCCAGCTGGTCGGTCGGGCGCGGCTGGTTGATGGCGAAGGCGGCTGCGGCCGTCGCGATGATCCGGTCGCGCGTGTCGTGATAGGCCCAGGCGCGGGTGAAACACACCGTGCGCGTCATGTGGTAGCATTCGGCCTCGCCGATAATGTCGCGGCCCTTGTCGGCGGGGCGCATGTAATCGATGCGCAGGTCGAGCGTGGCCACAAAGCGGAAGTCCGGCAGGGCCGCACCGCAGGACATGCCGCACAGATTGTCGAGCAGCGTGGTGATGACGCCGCCATGGATGACGCCGGTGTCCGGGTCGCCAACCAGCGTGTCATCCCAGGGCTGGAGGCCCCAGACGCGCGCTTTCTCGATGCGGGTGACTTCGAAGCCGAGTTCGCGCGCCCATGGCACGGCCTTGGTCATCATCTTCATGTTTTCCCGCATGAGAATCAGGCGTTGTTCGAGATCTGAAGGGTCGGCAGGCATTGTTGAACTATGCTTTCGGATTTGACGCGGGACCGGTCCATGGCTGAACCGGCCGCCGTGCCGCAGGGATTATCGAGGAAGGCGGCCAGCACGGCTTCGGGGTATGACACCGGAGATCATGTCGAGGTTTTCCGGCACCAGACGGAGCGGCAATCGGCCCCTTTGCGTTACTGACGTCGCGTCATCGCTCATGTGCAGGCCTCTTCATTTGACGTTCCATCTGCCCCGGATAACATCTGGTCAGGAGCGTGGGAACACTTCACGCAAGGGAGGACACTGCAAATGGCATTTGATGGTAGCAGCGCACCGAAAACGTGCATCATCGGGGCAGGATGTTCGGGCTTCACCATGGCCAAGCGCCTGAAGGACAAGGGCCTGCCCTATGACTGTTTCGAGATGTCGGACAATATTGGCGGCAACTGGTACTACAAGAACCCGAATGGCACCTCATCCTGTTACCAGAGCCTGCACATCGACACGTCGAAATGGCGCCTCGCCTTTGAAGACTATCCCGTGCCGGACGCCTGGCCGGATTTCCCGCACCATGCCCAGCTGCTGCAATACTTCCATGATTATGTGGACCATTTTGGCCTGCGCGAGACGATCACGTTCAACACGGCGGTGACGGATGTTGCGCGCCTGCCGGACGGGCGCTGGAAGGTGACGCTGTCGACCGGAGAGAGCCGCGAATATGATGCTGTCGCGGTGGCAAACGGCCACCACTGGGATGCGCGGATGCCGACCTATCCCGGGCATTTCGATGGTTACCAGGTGCACTCCCACCATTATCGCGACCCGTTCGAGCCGTATGACTTTCGCGGCAAGAACGTGATGATTGTCGGCGCGGGCAATTCGGCGATGGATATCTCGTCGGAACTATCGCAGCGGCCGATCGCGCACAGGCTGTTCATCTCAATGCGGCGCGGCGTGTGGGTGCTGCCGAAATACATGGACGGATCGCCAGCGGACAAGGCGGCCCTGCCGCCCTGGTTGCCCGCCAAGCTGGGCCGCAAGCTGGCCCGGGCCAAGATCAAGAAGACGATCGGCATGATGGAGGATTACGGCCTGCCCAAGCCCGACCATGAGCCGCTGGACGGCCACCCGTCAGTGTCGGGCGAGTTCCTGACGCGGGTCGGTTGCGGTGACATCGTGCCAAAGGGCGGAATCGAGCGGCTGGACGGCGACAGTGTCGTGTTCAGCGATGGCAGCCGCGAGAAGGTGGATGCGATTGTCTGGGCGACCGGATATAACGTGACCTTCCCGTTCCTGAAGCAGAAGGAACTGATGCCGCAGGAGAACACGTTCCCGCTGTACAAGCGCATGGTGAAGCCCGGCTTCGAAAACATGTTCTTCCTGGGACTGGCCCAGCCGTTGCCGACACTGGTTAATTTTGCCGAGCAGCAGTCGAAGCTGGTCGCGGCGGCATTGAACGGGGAATACGCCTTCCCGGACGCCGCCGAAATGGACCGGATCACCATGGCGGACGAGCAGGATCACCTCGGCCATTTCTATGACAGCCCGCGCCACCGCATGCAGGTCGACTTCGGTGTCTATGTCGCTGACCTGCTGAAAGAGTTAAAGCGGGGCGCAAAACGCGCAGGTGTGGTTGCCTGATATTAAGACAAGCATGGTATGGTCTGGGCTATGTTCCGCCTGATCCCAGCCATACTGCTGCTTCTGGCAGCTGCCGCCTGTGCGTCCTCGCCGCCGCCGATACCGGCAGCGCCCCGGGTCGTGGTGGACTATGGCCCGCCGGGCGATCCGCATAATCCGGTGCAGGGCCCGTACCAGCCCAATGAATATTTGCAGGTCTGCAGCGGCATGACGGTGAGCAATTCGCCGCCCTTCTATCCGGGCGGCTGGGTGCAGGATTTCAAGCCGGTGATCGATGTGAATGGTGTGGTGCTGGTGACGGTGCCGACCAATGATGCCTGCCTGTCATCGGGTTTCGGCTTTCGTGGCGGACGGATTCATGAGGGCGTCGACCTGACGCGTCGCCCGTCCGGGCCGGTCTATGCCGCCGCGCCGGGGCGGATCATCGAGGCCCGCCATTCGACCGGCTATGGCTGGCAGGTTCTGATCGACCATGGCAAGGGCGTCTATACGCGCTATGCCCACCTTGCCCATTTCGAGCCGA
This sequence comes from Hyphomonas sp., assembly GCF_037969335.1. Taxonomy (GTDB): domain Bacteria; phylum Pseudomonadota; class Alphaproteobacteria; order Caulobacterales; family Hyphomonadaceae; genus Hyphomonas. The sequence continues at coordinate 15,712 of NZ_JBBKXE010000206.1, forward strand.
ACGTGGCCGTCGGACGGGAAATCGGATTTGGCCAGCCGGTCGGCGTGATGGGCAGTTCGGGCAATGCGACCGCGATCCACCTCCACTATGAGATCCTGACCGGGAATTATCACAATCCCAGAGGCTCCAAGGGATTGCAGGTGCGTGACCCGTTCAGCTTTCCGGCCTATGAACTGACATTCGCGGGGTCTTAGGCGAGGGAGTGGGGGACAATGCAACGGACCGGCAAGGCCGCATGAGCGGCTGCTTTTTCGACCCATCCCTGCTGGCGCGAACCTATCGCGACCCACTGGCCTGGCTCAGCCTTGTGACAGACCTGTTGCCGATCATCGCGATCATCCTGTTTCACTGGGGTCCGACGCCGCTGGTGGCCCTTTACTGGCTCGAGAACCTGGTGATCGGCGCCTATACGATATTGCGGCTGGCTGGCGCGGCGACAGGCGATATCCTGAAGCTTGGCGCGGCGCTTTTCCTGATCCCGTTCTTTACCCTGCACTATGGCATGTTCTGCTACGGGCACGGCGTGTTCCTGAAAGCATTCGCGGGCGGTGGCGGCATGAGCGACGGCCTGATGGACCTGGTGCGCTGGGCGGTTGGCTCGGGCGAGGGGATGGCCCTGTTCCTGGGCGTCATCATCTTCACCAATGCCGTGTTCTTCCTCGTCGACTATATCGGCAAAAGCGAGTTCAGGCGGGCCAACCTGGCGGCTGAGATGTTTGCGCCCTATGGCCGGATCGTCACGCTGCACGTGGCCATCATCCTCGGCGCGTTCTTCTCCGTGGCGACAGGCCAGCCCTTGCTGGGTGTGCTGGTCCTGATCGTGATCCGGGTGGTTTTCGGCATTGTCCTGTCGGTGCTGCGGCGCACGAAGCTTGATGGCGGGCTGGGCGCGACACTGGCTGCATTCGAACAGGTGAGATGACCATCGCGTCGGCTGTCGCCGTCCGGTTCGGTCGAGGCGCTTTGTCGAGCGGTAACATTTTTTGGGCTGCATCGCCGGTGATCGACGCGATTCCGCAGGATCGGCGGCACTCGCCCATATGTTGTAAAAAGTTGACGCATGGTGACGGTCTGGCGCATGATCGCACACTTCGGCCGTTTCGAGCCGGCCCAATCAAGGAATCTCGATGCCTTCTGCAACTGACACACTTGCCTCCGGCAAACGCGCAAAGTCCAAGGCGGCCAACCGCCGCGCGATTCTCGAAGCGGGCCGGCGCGTCTTTGCGCGGACCGGCTTTGAAGCCACGACCGTTCGGGACATCATTCGCGAGACGGAGCTGGCCGCAGGAACATTCTACAATTACTTCAAGTCGAAGGAGGAGGTGTTCCAGGCGATTGCCGAGGACTCCACCTATCGCTTCCGCACGCGCCTCAGCGATGTACGGGCGCGGGCGACCACGTTCGAAGACTATATCCACCAGGCCTTTCACGCCTATTTCAGCTTCATTGCGGCCGAGAATGCCGAGGCGATCAAGGGCGGAGCGCCGCACCTCGCGCTGATCGGCGTGCGCGTGGATACGCCGGAAATGCTGGCCGTGGCTGCCGAGATCCGGTCTGACCTCGACCACGTCCTGTCGGCGGACGGGGCGCCGGTGATCGATATCGACTACCTGACAGCGGCGGCGATCGGCATCGCGCGGGAAATGGGCGACCAGATGCTGCAGCGCCGACCAGTGAATGCCGACGTGGCAACCAAGTTCGCTGCGGCCCTGCTATTGGCAGGCGTGCGGGAGATCGCGGGCAAGCCTGTTTGAGGAAGCGCTTGGCGGACCTCGGGGAAGGGGGCTAAACTGTCCTGCAAAGGGCAGTTTGGGAGCCGGGCCATGAGTCTACAGCAGACGATCACGAAACTGATATTCAAATTGCCGGGCGGATTGCTCGTACGGATGGCGGGCGGCAAACCGCTCGAGATCAACGGCCGGGTGCTGGAGCCGCAATTGCAGATGGTGGCCTGGAATGGCCGCAATGCACCGCCGCTTTCATCGCTGCCGGCTGACGTGGTGCAGGCGGCAACACGCGAACAGCTTGCCATGATGGCCGCCGCGCCGGAGCCGGGCGTGATCATTGAAGACTCCACGATCCCGGGCCCCGACAAGAATGAAATCCCTGTGCGGATCTACCTGCCCGATGAGCAGGACACGTCACACCCGATGATGGTGTATTACCATATGGGCGGCGGTGTGATCGGCGATCTCGATACATGCAATGCGTTTTGTTCTATGATCGCGACGGTTGCCAAATGCCCGGTCCTGTCGGTCGACTATCGCCTGGCGCCGCCGCACAAGTTCCCGGCCGGGATTGACGATGCGATGGCCGCTTATGAATGGGCGCTGCGCAATGCCAGCAAGTATGGCGCGCCGGCCGGCGTGGCTGCCGTTGGCGGCGACAGTATGGGCGGCAATTTCGCGGCCATCGTCTCGCAGGAGATGAAACGCGAGGACAAGCCGATCCCGGCGCTGCAGCTGCTGATCTATCCGGCGGTGGACCTGGTCGAGGAATTCCCGTCGCGCACGGCCTTTGGCGACACGTTCGCGCTGTCGACCGACACGATGAACTGGTTCATGGACCAGTACCTGCCAGAAGGGCATGACCGGAGCGACCCGTTGCTGTCGCCGGGCCAGAGCGGCGACCTGTCCGGCCTGCCGCCAGCGATCGTGATCACGGCGGGACACGATCCGCTGGTCGATGAGGGTGATGATTATGCGCTGCGGCTGGGACGTGACGGCGTGTATGTGAAGCACAATCGTTATGACAACCTGTCCCATGCCTTCACCGCCTTTACCGACTTTTCGCCGGGCTCGCGCCGGGCCTGTCTCCAGATCGCGGGCATGGTGCGCGACATGTATGGCCGGCTGTGAGGGCGCTTGTCTGCCATACGATAGCGGATGATTTTTCCGGTGCCGAAATTCGTGACGTGCCGAAGCCCAAGCCCGGCCCCGGCGAAGTGCTGGTGCGGGTCAAGGCGGCGAGCGTCAATTTTCCGGACCTGTTGCTGACGCAAGGCAAGTACCAGCTGAAACTGGAACCGCCCTTCACGCCGGGCATGGATTTTTCCGGGATCATCGACACGCTGGGTGAAGGCGTGACGGGTCCGTTGCGCGAAGGCACGGATGTGGCGGGCGGTGTGCGGGCTGGTGCATTTGCCGAATATATCGTCGTGCCGGTGTCCTCGCTCCAGAAGAAGCCGCCTGCGATGAGCTTTGCCGAGGCCGCCTCCTATTCGGCGGCCTATCTTACGGCCTATGTCGCGCTGGTGCGCCGGGCCAATTTGCAGCCGGGCGAGACGCTGCTGGTGCATGGCGCGAGCGGCGGCGTGGGACTGGCGGCGGTGGATGTCGGCAAGCTGCTGGGCGCGACGGTGATCGCGACGGGGGCATCGGACGACAAGCTCGACAAGGTCATCGCGCATGGCGCGGACTATGCGATTAATGTGGAGCAGGGTTTTCGCGACAAGGTGAAGACGCTGACCAAGGGACGCGGGGCGGACGTCATTTTCGATCCGGTCGGCGGCGACGTGTTCGATGAGAGCGTGCGTTGCATTGCCTTTGACGGGCGGCTGCTGGTGATCGGGTTCACGTCGGGCCGTATCGCGACCGTTTCGACCAACATGCCCCTGATCAAGGGCTTCTCCGTAGTCGGCGTACGCGCGGGCGAATATGGCCGCCAGTTTCCGGACAAGGGCCGCGAGAATGTCGAGACGATCTGGAACTGGGCGCGCGAGGGCAAGGTCCATCCGCGTGTGCATGCCGAAGTTCCGCTGGAACAGGCGATGGATGCGTTCGCCATGCTGTGGAACCGGAAGGTGGTCGGCAAGGTCGTTGTGACGCCCTAGCCTGCGTAGAGCACCAATCCGAGAATACCGACTGAGACGAGCAGTACGCCGATGATCTCGCGGGCGGTGACGCGTTCCTTGAAGAACAGGATTGATGCGGCGATCATGAACACGACCTCGATCTGGCCGAGGGCGCGGACATGGGCGGCGTTCTGCAGGGTGAAGGCGGTAAACCAGGCGAGCGAGCCCAGCATGCCGACAAGGCCGACCCAGGCGGCGCTGCGCCAGCTGCGCAGCAGGCGCCCGGCTTCGCCCGGTTCCCTTAACTGCAGGAAGGCCAGTACGGCGAGCGCCTGGAACGCCGTGACGAAGGCGAGCGTCGTGGCCGCGCGCAGGAAGACGTCACCCTCGACCAGTGACAGGGACGCGCCGCGATAGGCGACGGCGGACAGTCCGAACAGGCCGCCCGACAGGATGCCCAGCAGGGCCTTGCGATCAAGGAAGCTGCGGCGCGCAGCCGGGTCTGCCGGAATCGAGATGAGGATCACGCCGACAAGGCTGACCAGGATGGCGAGGGCCACCGGCAGGGAGAGCTTGTCGCCCAGCAGGACAATGCCGAACAGGGCCGTCTGGACCGGCTCTGTCTTGGTGAAGGCCGTGGCGACGGTGAAATTCTTGTAGGAGAACAGGTGGATCAGCAGGCCGGTCGCCAGGATCTGCGCGAGGCCGCCGAGAATCGCGCTGGTGATGAAAGTCAGGTTGAGCGGCGGCGCGCTGCGACCGGTGCTGACGAGCAGGACGGCCAGCAGAAGGCAGGCCAGAGGTGCAGCAAACACGAAGCGCGCGGCCGTCGCGCCCCAAGTGCTGAGCGTGGCCTTCAGCCGTTTCTGCAGTACCGAGCGCAGGTTCTGCAGGAAGGCGGCTGCAATCGTGATGGGTATCCAGAGTTCCATCGGGCGCTTGGACAGCAGCCGGATGGGTTTGTCAAAGGCGGCTTAGCGCACCCGTGTGCATTGCGGGAAGGTGGTCGTTCCCTGTTGCAGCACGGCGTAGCGGCCCTGGTCCCAGAACACGACCCGCGTCGGGCCGATGCCGGACTGGTAGCGCATGCCCTTGTCGGCTTCGACCTGTTGCAGCTGGTGCACTTCGCCGTTGAACATGACCGTGGCGGTCGTGCCTACAACGCTGGCTTCGAGCTGGAGCGCGCCGCATTCATAATAGGGCGAGATCACGTTGGCGCTGTAGGGCGCGGCATAGGCCGGGTCATTGGCCATGCGCAGGTCGCCCTGCTGGCTGGTCGCCGGCGGTGTGACCGCACAGGCGGCTGCAGACGCGGCAAGCGCGAGGAGGGCGAAGGGGCGGATGTATGTCATGGCGGTGTCTCCGGGAGGTCTCATTGCTGGAACAAGCAATGAGACCCGGAAACGTTCCGCCCGGATCGCGGTCGCCTAGACCGTGCGCTGGGCCTTGTCGGCATTATTGGTGGCGGTGATGGCGTCCTTGGCGGCCTGCCACTGGTCGTCACCCCAGGCGGCGAGCTGGGAGAAGTTGCCGCCGGATGCGTTGTACATGGCGCCGTCAATGGCGATGGTCTGGCCGTTGATATATTCCGCGCCCGGACCCATCAGCAGGACGGCGAGGTTGACCAGTTCGTGCATCTCGCCGACGCGGCCCATCGGGTTGGCGGTGCCTGAGTCCATGCGCTTGGCGCCGTCCGCATCGGGGGCGAGGCGTTTCGACATGCCTTCAGTGGGGAAGGGGCCGGGCGCAATGGCGTTGAAGCGCAGGCCATAGCGGGCCCATTCGACGGCGAGGCTTTGCGTCATCGTGTTGACGGCAGCCTTGGACATGGCCGACGGCACGACGAAGGGGCCGCCATTCCACACCCATGTGGTCAGGATGGAGATGACATTGCCGCGTGTGCCGCCCTTGATCCAGCGGGTGCCTATATCGTGCGTCATGTAGAACGTGCCGCGAAAGACGATATTGGCGATGGCGTCAAAGCCACGGATCGAGAGGTCTTCGGTGCGCGAGATGAAATTGCCGGCGGCATTGTTGACGAGGCCGGTGAGGGGGCCGTGCTTGGCCCAGATCTCGTCATTCATGTCGGTGATGGCTTCGGCGACACGGATATCGCAGGCATGGGGCACGACCTTGCCGCCATGCTTTTCCATCAATTCCTTTGCCGTTTCTTCGCAGACGCCGCCGCGCCGGCCGCAAATGTGGACTTCGGCGCCGAGCTTCAGGAAGCCTTCGGCCATTTCCTTGCCGAGGCCGGTGCCGCCGCCAGTGACGAGGATGCGTTCATCCTTCATCAGGCCATCGCGAAACATCAGTTTTGACGTGTCCATCGGTATTCTCCCTGTGTGTTTTCTGGTATCGAGTATAGCTCGCTTGAAGCCGGAGACATCCCATGAAACCTGTCCTTTTTGCCATTGTCGCGCTTGCCCTCGGGGCAGGAAGCGCGACGGCCGATCCGCTCGATGTGTTCGGCACGTTCGCGACCGAGGAAGAGAACTCGCATGTCGAGATTGCGGATTGCGGCGACGGCACGCCGTGCGGCACGATTGTCTGGATCGATCCGGCCAGCGTGACCGATGGCAAGACGCCCGAAACGGCGACAGATGCGGACGGCAAGAAAATCCTCGGCCTGACCATGCTGGAAGGCTTCCGGCAGACGGCCAAGGGCTGGACCGGCGGCACGATCTACAATCCGAAAGAGGGCAAGACCTACAGCTCCAAGATGAAGCTCAAGGATGACGGCGTGCTGGAAGTGAAGGGCTGTATCGCCATGCTGTGCAAGACGCAGAACTGGAATCCGGTCGGCTAGGCGCGCTACTTCCGGAACGGCAGGCTGACCAGCCGCCAGAGAATCCAGATCGGCAAGACGATGCCGGCGCCGGCGAGCGCAGGCTTCCAGAAATTGCGGATGGCCCAGCCGGCTGCAGCCAGAGTCTGGCTGGCGATCGAGGCGATGGCTTCAGGTATGTTCACGTCCGGTGAGGCCGGGTTGAAGTTCGCGGCGAGCACGACGAAGCCGACAAGGATGCACAGGCCAAGCAGCTTGACGACGCCCCATGGGCCGATGCCGAACAGGCGCAGCAGCACCGAACGGGGCGGCGGCTTTTCGGCCTTGGCCTTGGCCTTGGGCGCCGGTCCGGGCAGCGGCGCAAGCGGCTCTACGACGGGTGGTTCGCTCTCACTCATGTTCCGGTTTGTTCACTGCCGTATTGCCCTTGTAGGCGACATTGACCTGGTGCGGATACGGGATGGAGATGCCTTCACGGTCGAAGGCTTCCTTGACGGCCTTGGTGAGGTCGGCGCGGACCTGCACGAATTCGGGTGTCGCCACCCAGGCGCGCAGGCGCAGCTTGACGCTCCAGTCGGCCAGCGCATGCACGCCGACCCATGTTTCTGCTTTTGACAACACGCGCGGATGGTCATTGGCCGTATCCAGCAGGACTTTCAGCGCATGGTCCATATTGTCGTCATAGGAAATGTCGAAATAGAGGTCGAACTTGCGGCGCGTCTGGCGCGTGTGGTTGACCAGCGCATCGCTCCAGACCTTGTCATTGGTGACGATGACGATCTTGTTGTCGACCTGTTTGAGCGAGGTGGTGAAGGGGGAGATGTCGGTGACCTCGCCTTCGAGACCGGCCAGGCTGACATAGTCGCCGATACGGAACGGGCGCAGGATCGCCAGCATGACCCCGGCGGCGACCGATTTCATCGTGTCCTGCAGGCCAAGGCCGATAGCCAGGCCGAGCGCGCCAAGCACAGCGGCAAGCGAGGTCGTCGGGAAGCCGAGTTGGGTCAGCGCCGTGACGATGGCTATGGCGAAGATCAGGTATTTGACCAGCGATCCGGCGAACGCGAACAATGTGTCATCTGCGCCGGTGCGGCGGTGTGCCTTGCCGCCGAAATTGCGCATCGACCGGGCCACCCAGTTTGCAAACAGGATGGCGACGAGAATGATTGCCACGGCAGCAACCGCGCCGGGACCGCGATCTTCCACCAGCACGCGCCAGTCATAGCCTGCAAGGCCGAGGGGCAAGGGCGACATAAGGATCAGCGCAAACATGCGGGTAACCGAGGCGCCGAGGTCCCAGCTGGAGCCTTCAAAGTCCTGGTCCTTCGGCGTGACCATCTTGCCAATGAGCACGATCAGGCGCTTGACCAGAATGGCCGCGATCCAGATGGCGATTGTCGCGGCCAGGACCAGCGACCATTTCAGGACCTGGGGCTCAGCGGCCTGCGCCCAGGCGGGCCAGCCAGTCATGTCGAATTCAGGCATCATGTTGCACTCTTGTCATGGGCCGTTGCGGGCTTCAACTCACCTTTCACGCATTGGTGACTGGAAGAAACCCGTCAATTGCGGCAGTCGGGCCCCGTCAGCCATCGGGAGCAAGCGCATGAACAAGCAGGTCGTCCGGGAATATTACGGGGATATCCTGAAATCCACGTCAGACCTGCGCACCGATGCGTGTACGACGGATGCGGCGCCGCCCCTGCATGTGCGCACGGCGCTGGCCCGGGTGCATGACGTGGTCGCGGCGCGTTATTACGGGTGCGGTCTGGCCATTCCGGCGGAGCTTGGTGGCCTGCGGGTGCTCGATCTCGGCTGCGGCGCCGGGCGCGACGTCTATGCGTTGGCGAGCCTTGTCGGCCCAGAGGGCCATGTGACGGGCGTCGACATGACCGACGAGCAGCTGGCCGTGGCGCGTGAACATGAGCCCTGGCATGCCGAGGCATTTGGCTATGACCGGCCGAACACGACCTTCCTGAAGGGCGAACTGGAATCGTTGGACGCGTTGGACCTTGCGCCGGGCAGTTTCGACCTGATCATTTCAAACTGCGTAATCAATCTCTGCACCGACAAGCCCGCCGTGTTCTGCGCCGCGCACCGGCTGTTGAAGCCGGGCGGCGAGCTGTATTTCTCGGACGTCTATGCCGACTGCCGGATACCGGCCGACCTCGTGAAAGATCCGGTCCTCTACGGCGAATGCCTGTCGGGCGCGCTTTACTGGGGCGACTATCAGGCGGTGGCGCAGGCGGCCGGCTTTGCTGATCCGCGCGTCGTCAGTCATCGCTCGCTGGCAATCCTCGATCCGGCACTGAAGGCGAAACTCGGGTCGATCCGGTTTGCCTCGGTGACGGCGCGCCTGTTCAAGCTGGAAGGACTGGAGCCTGCCTGCGAGGATTATGGCCAGGCCGTGATCTATCGCGGCGGTGTGGAAGGCATGGAAGAGGTCTTCATCCTCGACGCCGAACATCATATCGAGCAGGGCAGGGTGTTTCCGGTCTGCGGCAATACGCTGGCCATGCTGATGGACACGCGGTTTGCGTCCTATTTCGAAGTGATCGGCGCAGGCGACAGGCATTTCGGCCTGTTCCCTGGATGCGCTGCGCCGGACGTGTTCGCCGCCGGTGACGTGTCGGCAGCGGCCCCGGTTGGCGGTTGCTGCTGAGCGCTAGTCCTTGTTTACGTTGACCTGGTGCGGATACGGAATGGAGATGCCGGCCGCATCGAGCGCTGCCTTGACGTTCATGGTGAGGGCCCAGCGGGTTTCCCAATAGTCGGATGTCTTCACCCATGGGCGGGCAATGATGTCGACGGAACTGGCGCCCAGATTGTCGACCCGGACGACAGGTGCAGGGTCTGCGAGCACGCGGCTGTCGGCCTTGATGACGCCTTCAATCACGCTGATCGCATGCTCCATGCCGTCGCCATAATCGATGCCGAAGACGAGATCGATCCGCCGTGTCGGGTAGCCTGCATAATTCTTGATGATGCCGTCGATGGCCTGGCTGTTGGGCACGATGACCTGGACATTGTCCGGTGTCGCAAGAATGGTCTGGAACAGGTTGATTTCCTTGACCGTCCCGCCAACGTTGGCCACCTCGATATACTGGCCGACACCATACGGGCGGAACAGCATGATCATGACGCCGGACGCGATATTGCCGAGGGCGCCTTGCAGTGACAGGCCGATGGCCAGTGTCATGGCACCGAGGATGGCGACGAAGCTGGTCGCCTGTACACCGAACAATTGCAGGGCTGCGATGATCGTCGCGGCGGTCAGGAACCAGCGGACAAGGGACGCAAAGAAGCTGCCGAGGGTCACATCAATATTGGGGCGTTTCATCGCCTGCTTGCGGACAAGGCTGGCCATGGCGCCCGAGATGCGCAGGCCGACGATCAGGACGATGAAGGCGCCCAGCGCCTTCAGGCCATAGGCTGCGAGGACGGGCCAGTGTTCTTCGAGTGCAGCCTGCCAGTCGATATTGTTCAGAAAGTCCATGAATTACTCCGGGGGTTCAGGCCTGGCTGCGCGTGCCATGGGTGCCGCGCGTCAGCCGCAGGTAGAGGATGAGGATTGTGAGGGCACCGGTGACGATGGCGAGCCAGGTCATGCCGGTGACGGTCCAGTTGTTGAGCAGGATGCCGAGAAGGCCCCATGCGAGCGAGACGAAAAACCAGGGGCTGCGACTGACGAAACGCGTGAAGGCCCAGGCTGCGAGTGCAGCCGGAACCAGCGTCGCCCACAGCATCTGCCACGGATAATCGGTTGCGCCGAGCGTGGTGAAATGACGAATCGTCAGCGGGATCGAGATGGCGACCGCGACCGTGATCCAGCCTGAGAGCAGGCCGGTCGCCATATCGGCGACGAGTTTGGCCGGGCTGCCGCCCATGCCGCGTATCCGGTCAAACCTATAGGCGGCAAACCAGGCGGCGGCCGCAATCGGAAACAGGAGCGCGAAGTCGAGCGGCTGGGACACGATGAGCTGGGCGCTCAACATCCAGATCACGTTCAGCATGCCGGCCATGATCAGGGCCGGAGTGATTCGATCCATCCACGGCTCGCGGCGGAAGACGGCGAACAGGGAAAACACGAAATAGGCGAGGAAAATCAGGCTCCAGATTGCAAAGAAGACCGGCAGGGGCTGTTCAGGCGCACCCAGGTCGCGGGTCGCATTGCCGATTGGCGTGCCGACCCCGAGCAGCGGTGCCAGCGCGCCGGACAGCGGTTGCAGCACGGCGAGCAGGAGCAGAATCACAGGCGGCTGTTTTTGCATGGACGACATATGACCCTGAATGGCTGGAGGGCAAATTGGTTGCACTGACAAAAGTGTGGTGGCACCGGGCGGATTCGCGTTATAGGCCGCCCTCTCTGCGAAGACTTAACAAAGGATTTTGCTCATGGCAAAGACACCTGTGGCCAAGAAGGCCCCTGCTAAAACTGCAGCCAAGAAAGCTGTTGCCAAACCGGCACCTGCGCGCGCGGCTGCGAAACCGGCTGCGACCAAAGCTGTCGCGGCGAAGAAGCCCGCTGCTAAAGCTGCACCTGCTGCGGCTGCCAAGGCAGCACCGAAAACGGCAACGACTGTGACCCTGCGTCAGATGTCGGTCGAAATGGCTGAGGCTCACGGCCTCACCAAGAAACAGACACAAGAATTGTTCGACGACATGGCCGTGCGGATCACGAAACGCCTCAAGAAAGGCGAGCGTATTCGCATGAATGGCCTCGGCACGCTGGAAGTGCGCAAGCGCCTGGCACGCATGGGCCGCAACCCGGCAACGGGCGAAGCGATCAAGATCAAGGCGTCCAAGAAGGTTGCCTTCCGCGTCGCCAAGGAACTCAAAGAAACCGTCTGATAACGGACAGATTCTGAAATTCCGGAAAGGGTCAGGATCGCAGAGCGCCTGGCCCTTTTTTTGCGCGAGGCTCTGTGCTTGAAAATGGTGCGGCTAGTCCGGCAACATCGCTGCCAGCGTTTCGATCCGGTCAGCCTCGGCGGTCGGCTTGTCCCAGCGGATGCGGTTGATGCGCGGAAACCGCATGGCGAGGCCCGACTTGTGCCGGGGCGAGCGCTGCAGGGCCTCGAAGGCCACTTCCAGAACCACGCCGGTCTCCTTGTTGGCCGTGACAGAGCGGACGGGGCCGAACCGGTCAATCGTGTTGGCACGGACAAAGGCGTCGAGCTGTTTCAACTCCTCATCGGTAAAGCCGAAATAGGCCTTGCCGACGGGGGTGAGCCTGTCCTCGCCGTCTTCATCGTGCCAGACACCGAAGGTGAAATCGGAATAGAAGCTGGAGCGCTTGCCGTGGCCGCGCTGGGCATACATCAGTACGGCGTCAACAAGATAGGGATCTCGCTTCCACTTGTACCAGAGGCCCTTGGGGCGTCCGGCGAGATAGGCGCTGTCCCAGCGTTTCAGCATCACGCCTTCGATTTCCGGCGCGGGCGGATCGAGGCGGGCATCGTCGAGCGCGGCGAGTGTGGTGATGGGCACGAGGGGGGAGAGGTCGAACCGGTCGCTCTCGATGCCGAGGACAAAGGCCTCAAGACGGATGCGACGTTCGCGGAAGGCTTCGCCGCGCAGGTCGCGCATGCCGTCTTGCAGAAGGTCATAGGCGCGAATGAAGGCGGGGTGTGTCTCCAGCTGGCGCTTCGAGACGGTCTCGCGATTCAGGCGTTGCTGCAGCGCGTTGAACGGAGCGACCGTGCCGTCGGCATTGCGCACGAGGAGTTCGCCGTCGACCGTGCCGTCAAATTCCATTGCGGCGACGACGTCCGGAAAGGCGTGGGAAATATCGTCGCCGGTGCGGGTATAGATGCGCCGGGCGCCGCCAGCCGCAGAGGCCTGTACACGGACGCCGTCATATTTCCATTCGGCGGCGAACGTCTCCGCGGTGATCAGGGCGGGGTCGACCGCGTCCGGCGTGTCGCGATCGGCCTTGGGCACGAGGGGATGGGCGAGCATGACCGGGCGGAACGGGGCGGCGATGTCCGGGGCCGGTTTGTCGGCGCGGCCTTCGAGCCAGGCGAACAGGCTTTCATAAGGCGGGGCGAGGCCGTGCCAGATGTCCTCGATATCGGTGACGTCCTTGTCGCCGAATTGCGCCAGTGCGAGCTTGGCAAGGCGGGCCGAGACACCGATGCGCAATCCGCCGGTCAGCAGTTTCAGGAACGCCCAGCGGCCGGTGGCGTCGAGGCCGTTGAGCCATCCGGCGACCAGCTTTGACGCCTCGGCGCGGGGGGCTGCGGTGAGCGTTTCGACGATGTCGGAGAGCGGCGGCGTGCGATTGGCGCCGCGCACCTCGGGCCAGACGAGGCTGACCGTTTCGGCGAGGTCACCGACATAATCATAGGACAGGGCGAAGAGTTCCGGGTCCATGCGCCCGTCCATGAGGGCGCGGATCATGGCCGGTTTGACGTTCGGGATATCGAGATCGCCGGTGATCGCACCGAGGGCATAGCCGCGGTCGGGATCGGGCGCGGCGGCGAAATAATCCCCCATCAGGCGCAGCTTGCCGTTACGCGCGGGCGTCAGCACAAGTCTGTCAAGCAGGTCGGCAAAAGCTTGCATACGGTCCTACATAAGGCCAAACACGCAGCATGACAGCGCCGAAACAAGGCGCGTGACTGCTAAAAACAGCCAATCACCAAGGGACATCCATTCATGACGCTCAAGCTCCACCACCTCAACGCCTCGCGTTCGCAGCGGATTGTCTGGCTGCTCGCCGAACTCGGCGTGCCGCACGAGATCGTCCATTACAAGCGCGACGAGACAACCAATCTGGCGCCGCCGGACCTGTTGAAGATCCACCCGATGGGCAAGTCGCCCCTGCTGGAAGACGGCGACGTGGTGATCGCGGAAACCGGCGCCATCGCGGAATACCTGATGGGCAAGTACGATACGGCCTTCCAGCTGCATCCCCGCCCGAGCTCACCGGAATTCCCGCGTTACCTGGAATGGGTGCATGCCGCCGAGGGCGCTGTTTTCCTGCCAGGCCTGCTGCAGGTCTATTTCCGGCGCGTCGACATGACTGGCAATCCGGTCGAGGCGATGATGGCGGCAGAGCGCGAGAAGGCTGCGAGCACGATTGAGGCGCACCTGTCGAAATATCCGTATTTCGCCGGTGAGAACTTCACGGCAGCCGACTGCCTGATGGGCTTCCAGATCCAGATGGCCGATTCGATGGGCGCGTTGGCAAACCGCCCGGCGACCAAGGCCTGGCTGGAAAAGATGCGGGCGCGGCCTGCCTATAAGGAAATGCTCGCGGTCGGGATTTAGGACCGGGCGCCGCCCCTGCAAAGGCAGGGGCGCTCCTCAACGATCTATCTGCAACCATCCGGATTGGCGTCGCAGCGCGCCATGACAGCGTCCATCCAGCCGGCGTAGCCCTGCAGGTTGGTGTAGCGGCCATTATAGTCGCCGGCACAGAATTCACCTGTGGTGCGGTTCTGCTCGACCACTGACAAGACGCCGACAACTGTCCTTGTGCCGTCGGCTTCCGTCACATAGAGCGGGCCGCCACTGTCGCCGACGCAGGGACCTGCGCCGCCGGCGCTGGCAACATTGATCAGGGACGGGCCGTCAGCGGTGATGGCGAGCTTGGTGGTCAGCAGGTCATTCGACAGCTGGCCGCCATAATGGGTGAGGCCCCAGCCGGCCATGTCGGCGGTCGGGTAATTGGCCGGTGCCAGCGGCTTCACCGTGGCGCCATAGCGGGCGATCGGCACGTCGGCGATGGGGGCGACCTGGTCGTCATCAAGGCGGATCAGGGCGAGGTCATTGGCATAGCCATTGGCGGTGCCGAGATAACCGCCATGACAGACGGCAACGGTGCCGCTGGTGACCTTTGCGAGCGGACTGCGCAGGTTGGCCGCGTCGCCGATGAGCCGGAGTTCCTTGTAGTCGTCGTCAACGCAATGGGCGGCGGTAACGAACCAGTTCTTTGCGATCCGCGTGGCGCCGCAATGGCCGCTGGTGACGGTGCCGTCGGCCTGCGGGTTGCGCGGCTCGAGTTTCACAATGCCGGGAAAGCTGGCGAGAGTGGCGGCAAGGCCGTTGACGGCGGCGGTGCCGACCGAGGGGGTTTCCAGCGTGGTGGCACTCGCGACCATGGCCACGGTCGGTGTCGGCGCGCTGTCAGCGGGGCGGCCACAGGTCGTGGCGTTCAGCGCGGCCAGAGTCGGCAGGGGCGCCTGGATCGTCAGGGCGAGGCCGCCAGCAGACTCGGGATCGAGGGCCGCCTCGTCGGCGGCGTCATCTGTCGCGCTATCTGCAGGTGCGGTTTCGGCGGGGAGTGCGTTATCCGTCGCAGGCGGCGTAGCGGCGGCATCTGCTGGCGCTTCGATCGTGGTTTCGGTGGCCGGCGTCTCGGGCACGACTTCGACCGAACTGGTCACATCGTCTTCGAACGCGTCCGCTGGCAACTGGTCGATCGGGCTGGCGACTTTTTCGTCTGGCGGATTGAGGCCGGGCACCTTGATGGCGTCACAGCCTGCCAGGAGGAGAAGCGCGGCGCTGGCCGCGAGGAGGGTTGGGCGTTTCATGTCGTCCCCTTTGAATACACCTATAGCCGTTACTAAAGGCCCCTTGCCGGGGTGCGGTCAACCGGCCTCGTCAGCATAGGCGACCATGCGCAGGGGCCGGGCGCGGCGGCCTTCCAGTTCGGCCCAGCGCACGAGGGCGTCTTCACGCCCATAGGTGACCCAGAGCTCTTCCGGGTTCACTTCGCGCACCGTTTCAGTCAGTTCATCCCAGTCGGCATGGTCCGAGATCACCAGTGGCAGCTCCACGCCGCGCTGTTTGGCGCGCTGACGAATGCTCATCCAGCCCGACGCGAAGGCGATGACCGGGTCAGGGAAGTTCTGGGCCCATTTGCCTTCGAAACTGCCGGGTGGGGCGACGATAATCTGGCCGCGATAGGTTTCGCGTTCGGCTTTCGGCACGTCGCCCGACGGGACAGGGATGAGAGTACCGAGGTCGATGCCGACGGACTGGTAATGCGCGCAGAGCTTTTCGAGGCTGGGATGGATGAAGACCGGGGCATCATGGCCGGCGAGGCGCAGATGGCGGATGACGCGCTGCGCCTTGCCGAGGGAATAGGCGCCGACGCAATGGGCGCGTTCGGGAAAGGCCTGCAGGCTGTGCAGGAGGCGGGCAATCTCGCCGCCCGTTTCCGGGTGGCGGAAGACGGGCAGGGCGAAGGTCGCCTCCGAGATGAACACATG
>NZ_JBBKXE010000207.1:0-9334 GCF_037969335.1 Hyphomonas sp.
GAAGACACGCGCGAAGGCACCGTGCTGGACTATGACAAGCTGACGCTCGACATCGACACAGATGGTTCTGTCACGCCGGAAGATGCTGTCGCCTATGCGGCCCGCATACTTCAGGACCAGCTCCAGCTGTTCATCAATTTTGAAGAGCCAACCCTCGAAGTGGGCCAGGCTGCAGAAGAAACCGACCTCGGCTTCAATCCCGTCCTCCTCAAGAAGGTCGACGAGCTGGAACTGTCCGTGCGTTCGGCGAACTGCCTGAAGAACGACAATATCGTCTATATCGGCGACCTCATCCAGAAATCCGAAGCAGAGATGCTGCGCACGCCGAACTTCGGCCGCAAGTCACTGAACGAGATCAAGGAAGTCCTCGCTGGCATGGGCCTGCATCTTGGCATGGAAGTGCCGGATTGGCCGCCTGAAGATATTGAAGGCCTTGCCAAGAAATACGACGACCACCTATAGGACCCGATCAATCTGATTACGGGGGCCTGATCACCTCCAGAGGACACGACAATGCGCCACGGACTAGCCCATCGCAAACTGAATAAGACAAGCTCGCACCGCAAGGCGATGTTCGCGAACATGGCGGCAAGCCTGATCACGCACGAGCAGATCATGACAACCCTGCCGAAAGCCAAGGAAATGGCACCGCTCATGGACAAGCTGATTTCGCTTGCCAAGAAAGGTGACCTTGCAGCACGCCGTCAGGCCATCGCGAAAGTCCGCGATGAAGACGCTGTCCGCAAGCTGTTCGACGTAATGGGTGACCGTTACAAGGACCGCAATGGCGGCTACACGCGCGTGATGAAAGCCGGCAACCGTCCGGGTGACAATGCGCCAGTTGCCGTGCTCGAACTGGTCGACCGTGACGAGAGCGCCAAAGGCGCCGCCGACAAGGCCCGTCACCAGGCCGAGATGGACGCAATGGACGACTAGTCCTCTGCAACACGCCAGAATTCAAAACCCCCGGACGGAAACGTCCGGGGGTTTTTTGTTTGGCGGTGCAGTTGACAGTTAACCAATGGCGGCGTTATACGCCGCCCCTCGCTGCCGGGCTGTCCTGCCAAGGATGACCTGCGGCCCAACCGGAAGAGACCTGAGATGAAGCTGAGTTGTACACATACGACCAGCTCCTCGCGATTGCGGGGAGCGCCGTCAGCGTCCCCCGCGCTTTGGCCGGTGAACGCCTGACCTCGCATTGATGATTTGAATCCGCCGCCGCTGAAGCATGGTTTCAGCGAACGCGATTTGAAGGGAGGTGGATCATGGGCATGCCCATGACCCTGCTGCATACGCGTCCGAAAGGACATGCAGTTCAGACGCCGCTGCTTGGCTTCCTGGCCGGGCCGCATGCCGATGCCATCGCTGAGGCCTGGCCAGCGCCCCATAGCGGGTTCCTGACCTTGCCGACGGCGCGCCGTCACGCGGCCGCGATCCTGCTCGGGAATGCGGCTGGCCTTCGCGGTACGGAGATTGTCCGCGTCGTGGAGCGGGGTCGCGACCGTGATCTCGCACGCCTGCTGGTGCAGGGCGAAGCGCCCGGGGGGCTGATGAAGGCGCTGGGACGGCTTGGCGAAGTACTGTGGGAGGCGGGGGACTATGCCCGGTTCCTCGGCCTCTTTGCCGAGGCGGATGCGGGCCGTGTGCTGCGGCACATGACGGTCATCGCCGCAGATCGCCTGGTCCTGATCGGGGCGCTGCCAGAGGCACTGCGCCGCGCCGGGATCATTGCCCACCTGCCGACGCGCGCTGCGGCGGTCGAGGACCTGGCGGTTGCGTTCCGCCTTGCCCTCCGCATTCATGGGGCAAGCGAGGCGTCGGCGATCGCGCAGCGGTGGAACCGGGCCAGCAATGCGCTTGCCCTGTTCGATATGGCCGCTGAAGCGCTTCAGCCGGTCCGGTTCGGGCAGGTCCTGCCTGTGCCGCGCCTGCCGGAGGGGTTTACGCCCGTCAGCGACCGCAAGGCGCTGGTCGGCGTCGCGCTGGAGTTCCGCAACTGCCTGCGGGACTTCACGGGCGACCTCGCTGCGGGGCGCATGGCCGTTTTTACTGTCCGCGAGGGCAGCGAGATGGCGGCCGTGGCCCTGCGGCAGGACCCGGCCGGTTGGCGTCTCGCGGAAGCGAAAGGCCGCCAGAACGAGGATGTATCGGAGGATGCGCTGCGGCGCATCGTGTCGGTCCTCGAACGGGCGGGCGTACGTACCGGTGAGTCCACCTGGGTTCTGGCCCGTCGCCTGCACGAGCATGCGTGCGACGATTGCGGTCCGGCCCATATGGGATCGCGTGAGACCTGGCGTGACCGGCTGGCGCTGGGATCGCTGTGGGATTAGGCATCTGACGGAAAACCCCTTCTCCTGATGGAGGAGGGGTTTTTTGTCCGCGATGCTGTCCGATTCCTGAAATCAGTCCGAACGGATATGTGTGCCCGAAGCGTTCAGCTTCACGCCGCCCACGCCACGGAGCCCCAGAACGAGATAGCCCCTGCGCCGGTCGAGCTGGACTCGGAAAATCGAGAGATAGTCGAGACCCAGAACCATTGCGGGTTCGTCATCCATGCCGAGATGCGAAAACAGGGCGGGATCCGCGACGATGAGATCGGGACCAGTGACGCGGTGCTGCCCCAGCGTGAATTTCCGTGCGGTGGCAACGCGGATCGCGACGTTGCCTCCCGTGATGCCACGGATCGTCTGGGTTTTTTCATCGTTGGGCTTGGCGCCTGCCGCGTCGGCGAACCGGCTGTTCACATAGGAGATACTCGACCCGGTATCGATCAGGGCCAGGCCTTTGATGCCGTTCAATTTCACTTCGGCGAACCAGAGTCCCTGCCTGAAATGCATCTTCATCCGGCTGGAATAGAGCTCGGTGCTCGTGTCGGGCCTGCCATTGTAAATCAGGACGCGACTTTCGTCGAAATCAAAGTCAACGACATCGCCTTCGAGCGCGGTCAGCGGCACGATATTGTGGATGCCGGCGACAGCGATCCGCCGACTCAGGGCGGCGGGAAATGCGTCAATCCGCGTATTGCCGGCCGAGAGGCTGTCGACGTGAACCACAGGAAAGGCCTGAAGGCCTTCCAGCCCGAGCACGTTAATCGAGAGTTCTGCGGGGGGCGGTACGCCGGCAGCGGAGGCGGTTGCGCCGTCGATCATGGCATAGGTGGCTGCCGTGTCGATCACGCCGATCGCCGGGGTGGCATCATTGATTCTCAGCGGGACGACCATGTGGCCCGAAGGGGCCATGCCGAAGGGGATGACCTGGCGCTCGGTTGCGGCGGCGGGAAGGGTGACGGTCAGAACCAGCATCGCCAGCGCCCAGGTCCGCACTTTTCGCGTCCTATGGCTAATCCAGCCGGCAATCGATTCCAGGTTCCAGCGCATCGCGCTCCTCGTACTTCCTCACGGTAGAATGCCACATTTTGGACCGGTGACCAAATCCGGGCGGACAAGCCTCTGCTTTCATATGTTGGCCGTGTGGTATATTCCTATGCCAACGAGACTTGGAGGAGATCGATATGGCGGACGGACACGATATGGGCGAACGCGCGAAATTCCGCGAAATGCTGGAAGGCACGCAGGAAGACTGGAGCATCATTGCCAGCCACGCGAAGGATTTCAACAAGGGCCTCGCCAAGCGCGTTCTGGACCATCTCCGCCTGCTGGACGGCGACTATGGCGGCTTCCCTGTCGACCGGCTGACACATTCCCTGCAGACCGCGACGCGGGCCCACCGCGACGGACGCGACGAGGAATATGTCGTCTGCGCACTCCTGCACGACATCGGCGATACGCTGGGCAGCATGAACCATCCGGACGTTGCCGCCGCGATCCTGAAACCCTTTGTGTCAGAGGCCAACCTGTTCATGGTGGCCAATCACTGCGCGATCCAGGGCTATTACTTCTTTGAATATCTCGGCCTCGACAAGAACATGCGCGAGCAGTTCAAGGACAGCCCGCACTATGAATACTGCGCGCAGTTCTGCCATCTCTACGATCAGGCCGCCTTCGATCCGGACTATGAAAGCGAGTCGCTGGAATTCTTCGCACCGATGGTCGAAAGCGTGTTTTCCAAACCGAAAAACTCGATGTATCTCAAGGCGATGCAGGAATAGGGGCGTAACGGCCTCCCGGCTGGGGGGCCGCTGTCCTTAGCCGGTACAGGCACCCTCGTGGGCGACGCTTGTGCCGTCGGCATGCGCCTCGCATTTGTTCGGATAGGTCTTCGCGTTGCAGCCGCAGACCGGCGCATATTCGCGTGTGCAGGCGCGGCGGATTTCCTGGCACGTGCCGGCGGCATCCGCTGTGGTCCTGCAGGCACCGTCTGCCAGCTTGCAGAAATAGCCTTCTTCACATTTCAGGGCGGCGATGCCGCCGCAGGTTTCGCCTGCTGCGCTGACGGGGATCGGCTGGACGGCGGGCTTGACGGTCTCGGCAGGAGGCGGCGCACTGCAGGCGGCGGCAAGCATGAGAATCGAGCATAGAAGTGTGGATGCAGTGAACCGCATGGATTCTCCTCAAAAAAGCGTGTGAGGAGAATCCTGCGCTTAAAACTCGCCTGAAGCAAGCTTAGGCCTTCACACCGCCTGCCACGACGGCGAACATGTGCTGGCTATGTTCACCGCCGGCCTTGAAGGCTGGCAGCGTTTTGGACGTATCGGTGATCTGGTCCCATTTGGCGGCGACGGCTTCAGCCGTCAGGTCGTCGCCTTGGCCAACGAAGGCCCCTTCGGTTTCGACAATACGCGCGATCGAGAAGGCGCCGGCAGCCGCCGACAGGATCACGCCGGTCGGGGCGTCTTCCTTGACGAGGTTCATGACGCCGGGCGACACGTATTCAGGCTTCAGCTGCTCGAGAACGGCTGGGGGCATCAGGCCTTCTGTCATGGCTGTCGCGGCAACCGGGCAGACCGCGTTGATCTTGATGTCGTTTTTCGCGCCTTCGATCTTCAGCGTGTTCATCATGCCGACGAGGCCGAGCTTGGCAGCGCCATAATTGGCCTGCCCAAAGTTGCCGTACAGGCCGGTCGAGGATGTCGTCACGACGATACGGCCGTAATTCTGGGCCTTCATGATGTCCCAGGCGGCGTGGATCGGCATGAACGAGCCGCGCAGGTGAACGTCGATGACGATGTCGATATCGGCCTGCGTCATCTTGGAGAAGGACTTGTCGCGCAGGATGCCGGCATTGGCGATCAGGATGTCGATGCGGCCGAACTGGGCCATCGTGTCATCGATCATCTTCTTGACGCCGGCTGCGTCAGCAACCGAGGAGCCGTTCGCCATGGCTTCACCGCCAAGAGCCTCGATTTCCTTGACCACAGCCTCGGCTCCGGCGGAGCTGCCGCCCGACCCGTCCATGCTGGGGCCGAGGTCGTTGACCACGACCTTTGCGCCGCGGCGGGCAAGCTCGAGCGCGTGGCAGCGGCCAAGACCGCCACCAGCGCCAGTCACAATGGCAACGCGGCCGTCAAAACGGATATCGGACATGGGGGAGAACTCCTGCATTTATTACAAATCGATTGGTCGGTTTCACACCAGACGTTCACGTAAACGTCAAGCCGCGCCCCTGCGTCATATCTTGCCCAGCGGGGGCCGTCAGGTCAGAGTACCGAAAAGAAACGCATGAAATGGGAGGAACCGACATGCTGGCTTATGTGACCCTTGGAACGAACAATAAAGAGAAGGCGCTGGCTTTCTATGACGCCGTCCTCGGCGAAATGGGGGCCAAACGGTTCTTCGCCAATGACCGGCTGCAATTCTATGGCGTCGGCCCCGGCCAGCCGATGATCGCCATCGGCGACCCCTTTGACAAGGACGCTGCTTCCTGTGGCAATGGCGTGATGCCGGCCCTCGCCGCTGCCGACAATGCAGCCGTCGACAAGGTCTACAACAAGGCGATCGAACTCGGCGCGGTCGACGAAGGCGCGCCGGGCAACCGCATGCCGACCTTCTATGGTGCCTATTTCCGCGACCCGGACGGCAACAAGATCTGCGTCTGCAAGCTCGGCTAGATATCTATCAACGACATGTCCCCGGGCCTGGCGCCCGGGGATTTTGATTCCGGGACCGGTCCTAGTCGGGCCGCGTATCCTGAAGCTGGCCAGCATAGAAGGACCGCACGTCCGCGCTGAGGGCCTCAAGCGCGCCGTCGTTCAGGTACATCATGTGACCGCCCTGATAATAGGTCATGGCCACGCGGTCCTGCGGGATGCCATAGCGGGCGAATGTGACCTCTGCGTCGAAGAAGGGACAGATCAGGTCGAAATAGCCGCTCGCGACCATGACTTTCAGCGCCGTGTTGTGGCGCATCGCCGTGGTCAGCTTGCGGGTGGGGTTCACATAGTGCGGTTCCCAGTATTTGCCTTCCGGGACATCGCGGAAAATCCACTGCTCGCCGGCGTCCGCGCTGGAGACCATGTAGGGCCGGTCCATCTCGACGCCGAAATCTGCAGACAGGTACTGGTTCATCAGGGCCGAATAGGCCGAGCTGATGGCGTAGCTTGAGACATCGTCTTCCGGGCCTTCGGCCGCATCGTCAGCCTCGTCGCCGAGGTAGCGCCCGTCGAGCCGTCCCAGCGCCACGCCCTTGTCGCGCAGCAATTCCTTCTGGAAGCGGTGCATCAGGATGCGCAGGTTGGAGGTCTCGATATAGGCTGGATCGAGCCCCGTGAAATAGGCGAGGCGCCCGCGGACATGGGCCCGCTCTTCCGCGTTCAGCCGGTCACCCTTCATCAGCGCCGGGCCGTATTCGTCGCGGGCAAAGGCACGCGCCTCGGCCAGGAACTCCGCCTGCGGAATGCCGAGTCCCGCCTTGCCGTGATATTGCGCGGTGGCAGCCATGCTGGGCAGGTAGGTAATGTAGGAATACATGTTGTCGTGGACCGAGGTCGAGCCCTCATAGTCCAGCGCCTGGGAGATCAGGACGATGCCATTGAGCGCGATATCGACATCGCCGGTCGTCAGCTCGTCCGCGATATAGGCGGCCCGCGTCGTGCCGAAGCTTTCCCCAATCAGGTATTTCGGGGCGTTCCAGCGTTTGTGTGTCGTGATCCATATCCGGATGAATTCAGAGATGGAGGACGTATCGCCCGCCGCGCTCCAATAATCCTTGTTCTCGCCCGCGCCGATGGCGCGGCTATAGCCGGTGCCGACCGGGTCGATGAAGACAAGGTCTGTCACATCGAGAATCGACAGGGGATTATCGACCAGCGTGTAGGGCGCGGCGCCATCGTCGGCATCCGCGTCGCTCGCCACAACGGCGCGCTTCGGCCCCAGCAGGCCCATGTGCAGCCAGACCGAGGCCGATCCCGGCCCGCCATTGAAGATGAAGGTCACCGGGCGCGAACTGCCCGCCTTGTCGGCGACATAGGACGTGGTGAAGAGGCTGGCAGCCGGCTCGCCGTCCTCGCCCTTGATATAGGTCTCGCCCGCTTCGACCGTGTAGGCGACCTTCGCCGTGCCGAACGTGCCGGTATGCTTGCTTTTGAACATGACCGGATCGGGAATCGGTTTTGCGGCCTCCGTCTTTTCAGCGTCGGTCTTGTTCAATTCGGATTCAGCGAAGGCAGGTGTGGCGACAGCCATGACCATAGCCATCAATAAGGCGCGCATTTTCATTTGTATGTTGGCTCTCCAGGGGGCTGGCCGGACATCCAGGTCAGTGACCGGGCCAGACGCTTGATAATTAAAGCAAAAACCTAGGCTCAGGATGGAGAGGCGTCAACACGCCCGGCAAACTGTGCGGTCTGATGCCCCATCTCGCACCTGACGGGATCGATTCAAGCGGTGCCCGTTTCGCGTTGCACTTGCGCGCTTTCCAATCCGGACTGTCACGGCTAAGTCATAGGGCTATCAAAACGGGCTCGGGAGCGATTTTGGATGCTGGCAGGTTATGAATGGGGTTGGGACAATGCCCGCGCGCTGATCGGGATCGCCCTGATTTATGGAATCTGCTGGGTCGTGTCGGAAAAGCGCGGCCTATTCCCGTGGCGCATCGTAATCGGCGCTACCGTGATGCAGTTCGTCTTTGCGCTGCTCCTGTTCGGTGTGCCCTTCGTGCGCGGTGTCCTGTTCCACGCCAATGACGTGGTCGACGGCCTGCAGGCGGCGACCCGCGCGGGCACCAGTTTCGTGTTCGGCTATGTTGGCGACAACACGGCTGGCGCGGAATTGATGGAAAACGCCCCGCCGCCGCTCTTCTTCTTCCAGATACTGCCCATCGTAATCGTGGTCGCGGCCCTGTCGGCCATCCTCTGGCACTGGCGCATCCTGCGCTGGGTGACGAATGGCTTCGCCTATATCTTCCAGCGCACGATGGGGCTGGGCGGGGCAACCTCGCTTGCCGTGTCGGCCAACGTGTTCATGGGCATGACCGAAGCGCCGGTGCTGATCCGGCCCTACATCAAAGGCATGACGCGCTCGGAACTGCTGATCATGATGACCGCCGGTTTCGCGACCATCGCGGGCTCTGTCCTGGTCGTCTATGGCGCGTTCCTGGACGGCAAGATGGCGAACCCGTTGGCGCAGCTGCTGACGGCGTCGATCATGGCCGCACCGGCCGCCGTGGCCGTGGCGCTGACAATGATCCCGGAAACCACGCCTTCGACCGAGCGGATGAAGGAACCGGACTTCAACTATGCCTCGACCATGGACGCCTTCTCGACGGGGGCGACCGACGGCCTGAAAATCGTGCTCAACATCACCACCATGCTGATCGCGGCGCTGGCGCTGCTCTGGCTGATCAATGCGGGCCTTGGCCTGTTCCCGGACGTGTTGGGCGCGCCGCTGTCGATCGAGCGTGTGCTTGGCTGGGTCTTCGCGCCGCTGATGTACATGATCGGCGTACCGTGGGCCGAGGCGTCGCAGTCCGGCTCGCTGATGGGCGTGAAGACGGTGCTGACCGAGTTCGTCGCCTTCCTGCAACTGGCCGAGATCCCGGTCGACGCGATGGACCCGCGCACCCGCATCATCACGGCGCACGCGATCTGCGGCTTTGCCAATTTCGGCTCGATGGGCATCCTGATCGGCGGCCTGTCGATTGTGGAACCGGAACGGCGCGACGACTTCCTGTCACTCGCCTGGCGCACGCTGCTGGCCGGCACGCTGGCGACCTGCCTGTCGGGCGCGGTCGTGGGCGCGTTGCCATACCAGCTGTTCGCGGGCGCGGCGGGCTGACGTTTCCACGCGCTTCCCGCGCGGTCAGGCCTAGACAATAGCGTTCCAACCCGCAGGAGTGCTGGGCATGACGATGACATTGATGAATGAGGGGCTCATGCTGAGCGAAGTCGAAGCACGGGCCCCGGGCGCCCCGCGCCCGCCCTTCGACTTCGCTCAGGGTG
>NZ_JBBKXE010000208.1:0-5305 GCF_037969335.1 Hyphomonas sp.
GATCGCGCCTGATTGGCTCGCGCTTCATTCCAGTTGCCTAGTTGGATACCGATGAAGACACCAAAAACCACGATGACGAAATCAAGCGCCACTGCGAACCAGTTCTGGTCTTTCACATGTTGTGCCATTCGCCGCAGCAGCATGCGCCTGTCCCCCCGATATCCAATCCCATAGGGTTAGCAGCGCGGGGCCAATTTACAATTGCGAAAGGGTCCCAAGTTCGTTTTGACGCGCAATGGATGTCAACCAGTCGTTCGCAACCGAAATAGCGACTGGCGACTAAGGGCCAAGAACGCCCGGTCGAGAAACCTGGGCCATCCGGCTGGAACTCGCCAAAAGGAGCCGGTCACACCCAAGCTGGGCGCGGCTGGCTTCTTGTCCAAGCCCTCCCACTTCTCACGGTTTTAGCCACCAGTTGAGGTGCTATTCGATGCCGGGGGTGATGACAGTAAGACGACGCACGATCATCGGGCGGCCTGCGCGGTAATCTCGACCACCCGCAAAAGCTCGATCGAGCCCCGTCTTTGGTCGCCGAGAATGGTCAGTGCGAGGCCCCCATTCGATAACCAATACCGAAGTTCCCGGGCAAGCGCCTCGTCAGACCGCAGCAAATCGGCCGTCTGTTCGAGGTCCAGCAGATCAACGCTGGCTTTGCAGGGGAGGAATTCCTGTCTAAGTCGGTCGGAGCGATAGCAGGCCGCATTGATGTAATCTTGCACGTCGAGTGGGATAATCCCCCTCACCGTTTGCCGGTATTCGGGGAATTCCTCGACAATGTCGTTCAGGTCGACGTTGCTATAATAGCTCGCAAGCCCTTGCTGCAGCTCCGGATCACGCAGAAGTCGGATATCACCGGTGCTGATCATTTCTGAATAGGTCGCGTCGGCGACCGGAAGCGTCAGGGCATGACTTGCCAGCATGAATGAACGCACAATCTCGAATGGCGGCGCGTCGCGGTTTGGCTGTTGTGTATAGGCGAGCGCAAGGCGCCCTTCCGCCACAGCCCTGGTCTTGAAAGCAAAGTTCCTCTCGTACATGGTGACATCGCTGCGTAGATCGCTGGCCAGCCGATCGAGATAGCTGACGACCCGAGCCTGTTCGGTGCGCGCTTCGTTCCAGTTATTGACCTGCAAACCAATGAACACGCCGAGCACGACGATCAGCGTTTCCACGACAACGGTGAACCAGTCCTGCTTGCGGAAAGCATTTGAGAGGCGGCGGAGGATCATTCGGCGGCCTCTTGCGATACTTTGATGCCCCATCGGCTGTTCAGTTCAGCGGCGACAACGGGTGAGAAGGCTACATAGGCGTCCAGCATCGGGCGATACGCCTCAAGGCGTTCGGCCGTCGCGTAGCTCACAGCCGAAATGGCGTTCGCAAGCCCGGTGTCTTTGCACAATAGGTCAATATTGTAGTCCACGCCGCCCCGCTGTTTTGCAACGAACGGGTTTTCAATCGTGCGATCCATCTGGTAGCGAATGTGGGGGTCCACCTTTTGCCGATAGTCGTCCATCACCATTATGGTTCGATCGAACCAGGTGGCGCGCCACTCAACAAGTGCGATAATGCGTGCAAGTTCTTCGGCGACTTTGGGGTTGCTGATAATATCGGTGCTGCCCGATGCAGTGATTTCGTCAATTGTCCGGCGGTAAAGACGCGGCGGATTTATCCAGCCGAGCGTTGCGATGCCACGCTGGAACGTCATATCATCCTCCGGCCCGACGGCGCACGCGTCGAGCGATGTGAGGATCAGGGCTTGATCTGAAAGTTGCTGTTCTAGGAAGTGGATGTCGCGGGTCTGGCCAGCGATGCTTTCCTCGAAATCCTCATGCAGCCGAATAAGTGTCGCGCTCTCGGCGGATCGTGCCGTGCGGTCGGCGTTCCAGTTGTTCACCTGCAGGCCGAGAAACACGCCGAGCACGACGATCAGCGTTTCCACGACAACGGTGAACCAGTCCTGCTTGCGGAAGGCATTTGAGAGGCGGCGGAGGATCATTCGACTGTCTCAACACGCTCGAGACTCGGGTAAACAATCGGCTCGAAGCAATCGCCGTACACGGCCAATAAGCTTGTATTTCCCTGCGCCAAGTCTTCGCGACGTTCAGTGGCCTCAGCGGTGTTGAGCGGTGTCAAAAATCCGGTTTCCTCAAAGTTTCTGATGTATTGGACGGCAACCAGTTCCATCGTGGCGCTCGCCGCGTCGGCGCGCGTCAGCAGGTCATAATAACGAAGCCTGTCGCTCAGGCTCAGATCAAGGGGATAGGCCAACGCCTGAAGGTTAGCCTCCATATCCGATACATCGAACTGAAATTTTTGTTCAATCAGGGCACCTGATGCGAACGTATCCGCGAGCATATCGCGTTTGTAGTCGTCCATCAGATCGAATGTCCCCTTGGCCAACTCAGCGTCCCAAAGGGCTGATGTCCATAGGCGCTGAGGCGACCTCGTCACGCGCGGAAAAACCGTTTCAATTCCGCCGAGTTCGTATTCACGGGGCATGCCGGGCCAAGGCGTGTCGGTCTGCATCAACTGCGTGCCGAGCTCACGGTAGCGCGCCTGGCGGCATTCGACGAGCGCCAGACGCTCTTTAGATGTATTATAGGCATGATAGATACCGCTTCTCAAATCTACCAATGCGCGGTCATAGTCAGATCGGGCTTGACGATCGCTCAGGGCTTGTTGTCCCATCATGGCGAACCCGACACCCATCACCACGATCAGGAAATCCAGCCCCACCGCGAACCAGTTTTGCTCTTTCACGTGTTGTGTCATTCGCCGCAGCAGCATGCGCCTGTCCCCCGACATTCAATCCCATAGGGTTAGCAGCGCAGGGACAATTTACAATTGCGAAAGGGTCCCATGTCCGTTTTGGCGCGCAATGGATGTAAACCAGTCATTCGCAACCGAAATGGCGACTGGCGACTAAGGGCCACGAGCGGTCATTGGGGACAGACAGGTGGACGCCTCCTTTCGGCGTCTGAACCGGCATAAGCAGCTACTCTTCCAGTTCTAATGCTTCAATTGGCTTTTCAGGGAGCGTGGGAGCACTATTCGAGTTCCGCTAAAGGTCGCGTTTCATCACTAGTTCAATTTCAAGCGCAGTCTTCAAAGCCTCGGCGTTCTGACGATACTGACCTTCGCTTGAACTTAAATACCACATTGAATAACCCCGCAAATTCGTGATGCAATTTCGCAATCGCGCCAGGTCTTCGCTTGTTTCGCTGATCGGCACGCGCAGCTCCCTATCCCAATATGCATCGACACACCGCGATTCGACTTCATCCGCGTTTTCATCCATCTGCAGGCCCGCTGTCGCCAAGGCAGGAAAATCGTATCCATAAGTCATGCTGATTTTGCGCCGAAGCTCTGGGGGAAGAACGACCAGTTGTCCCTCTTTCTCCATGGTGTCGTAGACGGTATCCCGCACGAGAAGCGTTCTGGTGTTTTCTATGGCGAGGTTAAAATCCTCGGCGACTTCATCGTAGTTGGGATTAGGATCCTTGAGCCTTTCGATGACACGTTGGAGCGCGTCAATCCGCATGCTTTGCGCCTCAGTGACTAAATCCAGCCGTTCGATATCCAGCGTAAGATCAGACAGCAACATCGTGAGTGACGCCTTGGTAGATTTCTGGACAGCCTGTCGGTCCGCCCAGGCATTGATCTGAAACGCGATCAGAATACCAGCGACCACGATACAAAAATCCAGCACCACGGCGAACCAGTTCTGGTCTTTCACATGCTTCGTCACGCGGCTTAATAGCATATCCTTGCTCCCCCTGGTCCCCATCAGAATGCTGACACACACTGAATGGAGAATGGCAGTCCAACAAGGCAAAACGTTCTGCTTCCTGACCCACAGGCTGCGTCCGGCGTGAGAGGCACACGCCCCAACTTATCCACCCCCATCGCCCCCGATAACCACGGTGAACCAGTCCTGCTTGCGCAGGGCGGTGGTGAAGGGCGCAGGATCATTGGGCGTCCAACTCCGCGACCAGTTCCGTTGCCTGGGTTTCAAGGGACGACAGAAACCCCAGCGTCTGGGAAATCTCGCTTATTCGCAGCCTGAGATCATCAGCCAGCTTGGGGGCACCGAGAATGCGCTGATAGGTTTTCGAAATGCTGGAAAGGTCTTCCGGTGTGGCGCACTCTGCGAAGAATTGGGACGTGTAGGCCAGCGGCGTGCTGGGTTCGGCGGCCGCAAACGCATCGCACTTTTCAGCGATGTGGACATGTATGGGCCCGTCGATGAGCCGCCTTGAATTCTGGCGGAAGTCGGACTGGAACCGGATCGTCACGCCAAGCTCGGCTGAGGCGTCCTCGTAATAGTCGCGCAGGTCCTTTTGCAGCGCGGGATCCGCGACCAAACCCAGAGCGCCCTCATTCTTGAGCTCCTTGTAGACAAGGCCTGACGGCTCCAGAGGCCACATGAAACCGGCCTCCTGCACATTCATGATGAACGGCCACTGTGCTTCAGGCATGTCTTCCGGGAGCGTTGCCAGTTTGCTTTCGACACTGAGCGCGGAACCCAGGACATCGGTGTAAAATTCCTGCCTTACACTAAAAGTCGCGATGTCGCGGAGAATATCTTCCACGAGATCCTGGCGCGACTGGATCGCGCTTGCTTTCAGGATCCTGTCATCGTTCCAATTGCCCAGCTGGATACCAAGGAATACGCCAAGTACGACGATCAGGAGATCCAACCAGACGGCAAACCAGTTCTGGTCTTCGATATGCGTCATCATGCGCCGAAGAAGCAAATCTCGTCCCCCCAAATAGCCCCTAGCGAAAACATGGAACAAAGCGGCCGGTTTGGCAAAGCGTTACATCCAATTTGGTCAAAATGAGCCATTCGGTTTGGGGGCACACGCCCCAACTTGTCCACCCCCTCCCGCACCCGGCGTATACTGCCGCGATGCCAGCCTTCTCTCTCCTCACGCCCATGCCGGGTCTGCCCTGGTACCTGCTGCCCATCTGGTCGCTGATCTTCTGGCGCATCCAGCGCCTGAAGGCATGGTTCCGTGCTGCAGGCGGATCGGGCTCTGGGGTGTGATGTGGAACGGACGGGTCGTTATTATCCAGCTCTCGGACGACCTCTCCGGGCATCCTTCGGGCATTTTCCGTGCACCTGTCTCGGGCCGGCTGAAACGCGCTCTCAAACCCGAAACACATACCCCGTGTCCCCGGCGCATGCCGGGGCCTCAGGCCATCCTGTCCGGACGTGCCGCAAGAGGTCCCGGCTTTCGCCGGGAATACGGATTCAATTTACCCGACACCTGACCCATGCCACCCCCGCAGAACACCCATC
>NZ_JBBKXE010000209.1:0-3094 GCF_037969335.1 Hyphomonas sp.
GGGCCGTCACCGTCGGCGTGCCCAACCCGCCTTTCGGCCAGATCCGCTGCTGGATGGTCAAGGGCGTGCCCGACGACCGCGAGGAAAGCGGCTGGCGCCCGGTCAACCCGAACATCAAGCGCCGCGACGCCGACCGTGAGCGGATGATCCGCAGTTCCCAGGGTATCGAAGGCGCCAAACACTCGATCACCGATTATGCCGTCATCTCGACCGCCGGGCAGAAGGCCGCCTGGGTCGCTCTCAAGCCGCTGACAGGCCGCATGCACCAGCTGCGCTTCCACATGCTGGAAATGGACACGTCGATCCTCGGTGATTTCAAATACAAGAGCCGCCGCGAAGTGCCCAATGGCCTTGCCCATGGCATGCACCTGCACGCCCGCGCACTGATCATCCCGCGCGAGCATGGCAAGCCGCTCAGCATCGTCGCGCCGCTGTCGCCGCACATGAAAGAGACGTTCGAAACCCTCGGCTTCCTCGAGCAGGAGGCGGGCAAGAACCCGCTGGCGCCTTTCGTCTGATGCTGAAACTCGCGATCTGGGACATGGACGGCACCATCGTGGACAGCCGTGACGTCATCCTGAATGCGATGACCCGCGCCTTCGAGACGTGCGACCTCGCCCCGCCAGCGCATGACGAGACGCGCAAGATTGTCGGCCTCAGCCTGCATGATGGCTGCCGCATCCTCGCGCCGGACGACATCAGCGATGCCAAGCTGGACGATCTCGTCGGTGCCTATCGCGGTGCCTTCATCCTGCGCCGGACAGAGCCCGGCTTCCTTGAGCCGCTCTACGACGGCGCGATGGAAACGCTGCAGCAGCTGCGCGACGATAACTGGCTGATCGCCATGGCCACCGGCAAGTCGCATCGCGGCATCCGCGCCATCTTCGAGATGCACCCGCTGGAACCCTTCTTCGACACGATCTGGTGCGCCGATGACGGCCCCGGCAAGCCTCACCCGTTCATGGTCGAACAGGCCATGGGCGCGCTGGGCGCAGAACCGCATCAGAGCTTGATGATCGGCGACGCCATTCACGACATCAATATGGGCAACGCGGCCGGTGTGCGCACTCTCGGCGTCAGCTGGGGCTTCGGCACGGCGGGCGAACTCGAAGCGGTCGGCGCCCACGAGGTTCACCATACCTACGCGACCTTGCAGGAAAGCCTGGCCCGGTTCGGCCAGAATACCGGGAACTGACAGCCGACCGCCGCGTTGAACCGGTATGGAAAAACGCAAACCCAACAAAGACAGTTCAGACACGTCATGGAAGTTCGAAGCAGGGATCGTCGCCGCTGGCGCGATCGCGCTGGCGACCTTCCTGACGGTCGTCCTGCTGCGCCAGGCCGCACCAGGCCCCCAGCCGGTCAGTCACTTTATCCAGTCGGACTTTGACGTCTTCGACCGGGCCTTCAAGGTCGGCAGCGAGACCTGCGATGTCGGGCTCGCCTCCTACAAGATCTGCATGCGCAGGTCGCCGCTGGAAAAAGAGATCCAGCGCGGCGAGATCCTGCCAGCCTATATTCCGGCGCTCGGCGCGGAATTTCGCGTGATTGTCGCCACCAGCCTCAAGGATGAGCACCTGCGCATGGTGCGCTATGGCCAGACACTGGTCCTGCTGGAACCGGAGTCGCGCCGGGTCGAAGACGTGCTGGACCTGACCGCGCCCGACTTTGTGTCTGCCCAGAATGGCCGGCCACAGCCAAAAGTCTGAAATGCCACTTGGAACAGGGCGCCAGCGGGCCTAAAGCCTGCGGCATGACAAGTTCCAACCAACCCAAACGCTTCTACAAGCAGGCCGCCATCGAGCCCATCGAAGGCGGCTGGACCGTGGCGCTCGATGGCCGCACCATCAAGACGCCGGGCCGCGCCGCGCTCACTCTGCCCAGCGAACGCCTCGCCAAGGCCGTTGCCGCCGAGTGGAACGCCCAGGAAGAGCATATCGATCTCCTGGCCATGCACCTCACCCGCCTCGCCAATGTCGCCATCGACCGCACCGAAGAGACGCGCGACGACATGGCCGACGAACTCGCCCGCTATTGCGAGACCGACCTGATCTGTCATATCGCCGAAACGCCAGACGAACTCGCCGAGAGCGAGGAATCCCACTGGGCGCCGGTGCGCGACTGGGCCGGCGACAATCTCGGCGTCAACCTCGTGCCCGTCATCGGCATCGTCGCCTCGCCTCAGCCTGACGCCTCGCTGAATGCCGCCCGCGACCACGCGCTAGGCCTCGACGCCTTCCGCCTCACCGGCCTCGTCTATGGCGCCGGCCTGTATGGTTCGGCCCTGCTCGCGCTGGCCGTGGAGCAGGAGGCGATGAGCGCCGAAGACGCCTATGAAGTCTCCCGCATCGACGAAGCCTGGCAGGCCGAGCATTGGGGCGAAGACGCCGAAGCCAAGGCGGCCACCGAAGCCAAGCGGCTCGAAGCCAAGGCCCTCGGCGTCTGGTTCCGCGCGCTCGCCTGATCCGGCCCGTTCCGCGCGTCCTCTCTGCCGAACGCAGGATGAACAAGCGCTTCAGCCCCGGTTCCCGTGCCCCATGTTTTCCTGCATGCATGATAAAGCGCATCATGACCTACCGAGTGGCTGCTGCAGCGTTTGCTGTACCGGCACTCTTCGCTGCCCCTGCTGCCGCAGACCCGGTTCGCGGGGCGATCATGCAACTTGAGCAGAAGCACGGCACCAACACGTCACTGATCCTCCAGGTTGGCCAGAACAGCCATGGCCAGCGAGCCAGCCGAGGCTACCAGCTCAACCAATGGGGCCAGTCCCGGCGCGTGGTCAGCGGCCTGCGCCTGGATGCGCTCCAGGCCTGCCGCCAGGCGGTGGCGAAACAGGCCTACCGCATCGGCTATCGCGACGTGGATTTCGACGATGACCGCCGGGTCCGCCAGATCGGCCCCCATGGCTTCCGTGTGCGCCTCGACGATGTCGAATTCGAAGGCCGCCGCCGTGAGCGGGAAAGCGACGTAACCTGCACCATCCGGCGCGGCCACGTGGTCAATATCGAAGGCATCCCCGCCGCAGGCCGCCGCGGCTACCAGAAAGCCCGGAATGATCGCGGCCGAGGCCATTCCCGCCATCGCGGCGACTGAT
>NZ_JBBKXE010000210.1:0-17982 GCF_037969335.1 Hyphomonas sp.
AGCGCCACCTGCGCCTTGAAATTGTCGGTGAACTTGCGTCTCTTTCGTCCCATGCTGGGTATCCCTTCGTCGGTCGGGATATACCTTAGCTCACTGTTCAGTTTTCTGGGACCAGCTCAACTTTCGACTATATGAGACCATCCCACCCTGCATTCTGGCGTTGGCCGAAAGTCGGCGACCCGGCAGCTTCTGCGCTCCGGGCCGCCGGAAAATGTTCAGTCGTCCCCGGAAAGAGCCAGCTCGTCCGTCTTGCCGACAGCGGCGAGGGCTTCCTTGGCCGTTTTCGTATCAGCCATTCGGGTCTCACATGAGCCGGGCTCAGGGCTTCCCAATATTTGCCTGTTGGTCAGAAGCGGACATTGCGAACGGGGTTCACTCGTGGCCGCTGGTGGCCCTTAATTGCCGGTCACGGCAATAAAGCTGAGTGTCTTAAGTCGCCCTAAGAAAGACGCTCGCGAATACCGCTAAATCCCAGAAGCGGGCCTTAGAGAATAATTTCCACTCACCAATTTGTAAGGCCAGGAAATAAATTTTCTTCGCTGACAGTTTGTATGAGCATTGAGGGGGGACTATCGTACCTGCAACATCTGTTACAAAATTAGATAGATTGCGGGGTGCTTATGAAACTTATTGGTTTTGGCTTTATCGTCCTGACCTTCCTATGCTTTGGGCATGCTTCTGCACGAGAGAGCCCTGCAGAACGATTTGAAAACACCAAAGCCGCAGTGATCAAAGATTTTAAATGCCTTGACACTGGCCTTGAAGAGGCTGGGAAACTTTGGGTTTGTAATACAAAGATAAATCTTGGAAACAATGAGGGCCAAGCCGACTTAAAAATTGGCTTATTTTATGAGAGCGCCGCCCCGATATACGGCGCTTTAACTTATATTTTCGAAGTCAAAAATGCAGACATGATAAGAGAGACGTCTTTTAGAGGATTGAAAGGCTTGGCCGCCTTCATAAGTGAAGACGCGGCCAAAACTCTAAGCACAAAAGATAACTATGCCGATTACTTGAGGGGCAAAAACAACTTCATTACAAATGATCTCATATTTCAAATTTCAGATTTCGGTAATCTTCAGATAACTGTTTTTGACCGATCTCTTTTCGAGAAAACTATAAAACCTATTCAGGAAGGGGATTTTGATACGGAGAATTGCAACTCGACTAACGGCGTTCCGGGATGGCAAGTGAGGTGGTCACACAACGATGCAACTTTATGGCCAGTACTAAAATCAACATCCCGAACTGAGGGAACGTTTCGAGGAAGATTTTCGATTGGAAAAAATGGACAAGTTGCGCTTAAGTTTTCCCCTAAGCCGCTACGGAACCACAAGGACGAGTATGTTATTCTCTTCGTCGATGAAATTCCAATCTATAGAGGACAGTTTTCAAAAGGGACAAATTCTTGGTCATCTGGTGTTTTGGATGCGGAGTTAGATACCAAAACCCTATTTAAGATGGCCTCTGGAACAATTGGCACACTCCTTATGTCCTCAGATCCAGCCGGCGCAAACGTAACCAATGCTGTAACCTTTGATCTAAAAAATATTGATAAAGCTGCAAACATGGCAATCGGTGGGAGATTTGAGAAAAGTTTGCATAAAGACCAAGGTATGTGCCGTTGATCGTTAAAATTGAGCGTCCTAAACTCGCCTCAAAACGGTCGCTCATAGAAAATATAGTGATGACCGCTTCTGGCGATTCCCAACCAGATCGCCAGGTCTTCTCGAAGGGGCGTTATTGGCCCTTTTCTGCCCCTTGATGTAGCCACCGCGAACGTCTGGCTTACTTCTGCTTTTGGTCAGGTCACACTGTCCGGCCTGGATCAGGGCTCGGCGCGTACCTTGACGATATCCCGCCAGACTGACCTGTCGCTTCAAGTGATCCACCGTGATCATGTGCCGCGAGCAAATTGGGAAGAGGAAATCCAGCGTGTCAAAGTTCATTGTTGCCACTGTGCAGGTCGGTTCAAAACTCTTCGACACGAAGGCCACCATTTCTCTTCTTGCGGCGAAGTTGAAGGAGGTCGGGAAGATAGGCGCCGATCTGGCCGTTTTTCCGGAGGCGTTCATCGGTGGCTATCCGAAAGGCATTGATTTTGGTGTCCGGGTCGGCATGCGCCTGCCTGACGGACGCGAGCAATTCCGCCAGTATTTTGACGGGGCAATAGGGCGTCATTCGCCGGAGATGGCTGAGATCCAGTCACTCGTCAAAGAAGCGCAGGTAAACGTGGTGCTTGGCATCATCGAAAAAGAGGGCGGGACGCTCTATTGTTCCAGCGCGACGATCGGACGGGACGGAGACATTCTGGCATGGCATCGAAAACTGATGCCGACTGCAATGGAAAAGGTGATCTGGGGGCAGGGCGACGGTTCAACGATGGCGGTCGCGAAGTCCGACATTGGCGTGCTGTCCATGGCCATCTGTTGGGAAAACTACATGCCGCTATTCCGGTCGCATCTCTACGATCAGGGAACCCAGGTGCATTGCGTGCCCACAGTGGACGACCGGGATGTGTGGCTTCCCACGATGCAGATGATTGCCCTGGAGGGGCGGTGCTTTGTCGTTAGCGCCTGCCAGTACATGACAGTTGGCGATGTCCGCGCCGACTGGTTCGACCCCATTCAGGGTGCGGATCCCGAAACGGTATTGATACGAGGCGGCAGTTGCATCGTTTCTCCGATGGGAGAGGTGCTTGTTGCGCCGATATTTGATTCAGAGGTGATCCTGTCAGCCGAAATCGATCTGGACGATATCAAGCGGGCCAAATTCGATCTGGATGTCAGCGGACATTACAGCCGCCCGGATGTGTTCAAGCTTTCAGTTGACACAAAGTCACAAAGGTAGGGGAAGGCGACAGCCTGCCCCAGCACACTTTCTGAGGCAGGCCGCGCATAGATGCCTATTTCTTCTCCAGGTCCAGTTCGTCCGTCTTGCCGACAGCGGCCAGCGCGAAGGCGTATTCCACGGCGGTTTCCTTCAGGCCCTCGAAGCGGCCCGATGCGCCGCCATGGCCAGCTTCCATATTGATGCGCAGGAAGTAGGGGCCGCCGTCGGGGGCGTCGTGGCGCAGACGCGCTGCCCATTTGCTCGGTTCCCAATAGGTCACGCGCGGGTCCGACAGGCCGCCGGTGATCAGCATGGCCGGGTAGTTCTGGTTGGTCACGTTGTCATACGGGCT
The DNA here is from genome assembly GCF_037969335.1 of Hyphomonas sp. Lineage (GTDB taxonomy): Bacteria > Pseudomonadota > Alphaproteobacteria > Caulobacterales > Hyphomonadaceae > Hyphomonas. The sequence continues at coordinate 3,185 of NZ_JBBKXE010000210.1, forward strand.
GTAGGCGGCAATCGTGTCGTAGTCGGTTTCGCTGGTCAGCGGGTTGCCCCATTCCGGCCATTCCGGCGGCGTCAGCGGCAATGTGGCGTCCGACATCGTGGTGAGGACGTCGACAAAGGGCACGGCGGCGATGATGCCGGCGAAGAGTTCCGGGTCCATGTTCGCTGCAGCGCCCATCAGCAGGCCGCCTGCCGAGCCGCCATGGCCGACGAGCTTGCCCCTGGACGTATAGCCCTGTTCGACCAGGTAATGGCCAGCCGCGATATAGTCCTTGAACGTATTGGTTTTCTTCTCGAGCTTGCCGTCGAGATACCATTGATAGCCCTTGGCCATGGAGCCGCGCGGGTGGACGATGGCATAGACGAATCCGCGATCGACAAGGCTGAGGCGGCCGGTCCGGAAGTCTGCCGGGATGGTGATACCGTCGGACCCGTAGCCATAGAGCAGCAGCGGCGCTGTGCCGTCGACCGGCGTGTCCTTGCGGCGCAGCAGCGTGACGGGCACCAGTTCGCCATCCCATGACGGGGCCATGACGCGTTCGGACACATAGTCGTCCGGATTGTGGCCGGAGGGAACTTCACGCGTCTTGCGCAGGGTGCGTTCATGCGTGGCCAGGTCATAGTCGATGACCTGGTCCGGCGTGGTCGGGGAGGCGTAGTCGAAGCGCAGGATCGGCGTGTTGAAATCATAGCCGCTGTCGAGACCGAGATCATAGGCGGCCTCGTCGAAGCTGATCGCGTGTTCGGCGCCATCGGCGCGGGCGCGCACGACGATGCGCGGCAGGCCGTTCTCGCGCTCCATGCGGACGAGATAGTCCTTCTGCGGCTGCAAGCCGAGCAGGAGCGTGCCGGGGCGGTGCGGGATGACTTCTTCCCACTGGTCGCGGGAGGTCGCCTCCATCGGAGCTTTCATCACCTTGAAGTCGACAGCGCCGTCCAGATTGGTCGAGATGTAGAACTGTCCGTCCCAGTGGACCACGGAATATTCATTGTCGGTCTGGCGCGGGGCAACGGTGCGCAGCGCCGGGTCCAGCTCATCAGCCTTGAACCAGTGGACTTCCGATGTCGTGTGACCGGACGCGCTGATGAAGATGACCTCTTCGCTGGGGCTCTTGTCGACGCCGACGAAGAAGCCGGGATCCTTCTCTTCATAGAGGAGCGTGTCTTCGCCCGTCGCCAGGTTGCGCTGGTAGACGGCGTCGGGGCGCGCATTCTCGTCGCGGTGGACCCAGACAATGGCCTGGCCATTGGCCGACCATTCAAAGCTGCCATAGGCATTGTCGATCACGGCGGCGGTTTCCGCGCCGGTCTCGATGTCCTGAATGTGGATCTGGTAGAATTCACTGCCTTGCGTATCGGTGGAATAGGCCACCAGCTTGTGGTCGGGGCTGGTGTCGATGCCGCCGAAGGAGAAATAGTCCTTGCCTTTGCCCATCGCGTCGCCGTCGAGCAGGATCGTCTCGGGGGCGTCGGGATTGAAGGCATCGGCCGCGGCGCGGCGGGCGATGATCGGGTATTCGCCGCCCTGACGGTAGCGCGTGTAATAGGCGTACGGCCCGTCAATCTCGGGAACGGTGCTGTCATCTTCCTTGATGCGTCCGCGCATTTCCTTGAACAGTTCGTCGCGCAGCTCGGTTGTCGGTTCTTCCAGCACGGCCTTGGTGTAGGCGTTCTCGGCTTCGAGATAGGCGCGGATGTCGGCGCGCAGCACGGCCGGGTCGCGCATCACGTCCTGCCAGTTGTCATCCTTTAGCCAATGGTAGGGGTCGTTGCGGGTGCGACTGACCTGGATGGTTTCATGGTCGATGCGGGGGGCAACCGGTGGCTGGGGCGAGGTGGTGGCTGCGGGCGTGGTCGCAGCCGCTTCGGTGAGTGTCTGGTCAGTCATGGTGCATCCGGTCAGAAGGGCAGCCGTTGCTGCGCTGGCGAGGAGAAATGAAAGGCGCATGGGGCCGGCTCCTGTTGGCTTCAGGGGGTGAGTATGCCGGGAATGAATCAGGCCGGGCCCGGCCTGTCCAGTCTCATTCCGTGGGGCGAAATTCGAGCACGATTCCATTGATGCACCAGCGCTCGCCCGTAGGCGGCGGGCCGTCCTTGAAGACGTGGCCCTGATGCAGGCCGCAAGTGGCGCAATGACACTCGGTGCGCGGGATGATCATCTTGAAATCGGTCTTGGTGGCGACGACGCCTTCGGAGGCAGGCTGCCAGTAGCTTGGCCAGCCGGTGCCGCTCTCGAACTTGTGCTCGGATGACCAGAGCGCGGTGCCGCAGCCCTTGCAATGGTAGAGGCCGGGACGCTTCTCGCTTTCGTAATTGCCGGGTGTGAAGGCGCGCTCGGTGCCTTCTTTCACGCCAACGCGAAATTCTTCCGGGGTGAGCAGTTCACGCCATTCGCGGTCTGAGCGGTCGATCTTGGTCTTGGTCATCGGGAGGGCTCCATATCCTGGTTCCCTCCCAATATAGGCACTTATCAGCCGTAAAGCACGGTGATCGATTCAGCGACGAGGGCCGGGCGTTCCTGGCCTTCGATTTCGACGGTGTTTTCAACGATCATCTGCTTGCCGCCGGACTTCTCGGTGACGGACTTGCAGTTCTGGCGCAGGCGGACCTTGGAGCCGACGGGCACCATGTTGGTGAAGCGCACCTTGTCGGAGCCGTAATTGATGCCGCGCGTGACGCCGGACACGTTCAGCACTTCCGAGCCGAGCATCGGCAGGAGCGAGAGCGTGAGGAAGCCGTGCGCGATGGGGCCGCCCATGGCCTTGGTGGCGCGCTCGACATCGACGTGGATCCACTGATGATCGCCGGTCGCGTCGGCGAACTTGTTGACGCGGTCCTGATCGATGTGATGCCAGTCGGACACGCCGACTTCGGTGCCGGCAAGGGATTCGAGGTCAGTGAAAGCGACTTTTTTCGGGTTGGCCATAAGGGAGTTCCTCCAGGGTTTCTGCTGGACCTAGTTCTGGCGCGGCGACGGCGTTCCGGCAAGGTTTCCCGAGCGTCAATTGTCTGGACGCACCGGTGATTCTGACGAATAGTGCGCCAACGGGCTGAACCGGGAGACATTCAATGACAGATTCAAACCAGATTTCCGTTGATCCGAATACCAGGGGTAACGCGAACCTGATCTATATCCTCTACCTTGTCGCCATCGTCGTCGGCATCACGTCGATTGTCGGCCTTGTCATGGCATATCTTGCCAAGGGCCAGGGTGATGCGCTGCTCGAGAACCATTACAACAACCAGATCAACATTTTCTGGAAGGGCCTGCTCTACTCTGTCGTCAGCGTGATCCTCATCCCGATCCTCGGGCTTGGCATCCTCACGGGACTGGCCGCGCTGGTCTGGTATATCGTGCGCTGTGTGAAGGGCATGCAGGCGCTGTCGGCTGGCCAGCCGGTCGAAAATCCCGGCAGCTGGCTGTTCTAGGCCGCGAAACGGTTCCCGAATGTAAAACAGCCGCCCCGGAAGGAGCGGCTGTTTTCGTTTTGGGCCTGCTTCAGACGATCCGGCTGCCGGTCTTGCCCCAGTAGCGGTCGCGGACAAGGCGCTTGTAGAGCTTGCCGGTCGGGTGGCGGGGCAGCTCCGGATCGAAGTCGACCGATTTAGGGCATTTGATCTTTGACAGGTTGGCCTGGCAGAACGCCATCAGCTCGGCGGCGAGTTCATCTGACGGGGCGACGCCCGCAGCGGGCTGGACAACGGCTTTCACGGCTTCGCCGAATTCCTCGTCCGGCACGCCGATCACGGCGCAGTCGGCGACCTTGGGATGGGTGATCAGGATGTTCTCGCATTCCTGCGGATAGATGTTCACACCGCCGGAAATGATCATGAAGGCCTTGCGGTCTGTCAGGTAGAGGAAGCCGTCCTCGTCCAGCTTGCCGACATCGCCGAGGGATGACAGGTTAGGCCGGGTGGCATGAAGGGCGCCTTTGGTCTTCTCCGGGTCGTTATGGTAGGTCGGCGCGACCGTGCCGCTGAAATAGACCTGGCCTTCTTCGCCAACGGGCACTTCATTGCCTTCCTCGTCACAGATATGGACGACGCCGTGGACAGGCTTGCCGACCGTGCCCTTGTGGGTCATCCAGTCGGGACTGCGCACCCAGGTCATGCCATTGCCTTCAGAGCCGGCATAATATTCATCGATGATGGGCCCCCACCATTCGATCATCTGCTGCTTGATCGGGATCGGGCAGGGCGCGGCGGCGTGGATCGCAAACTGCAGGCTGGAGACATCGTATTTTTCGCGCACTTCGGGCGGCAGTTTCAGCATCTTCACGAACATGGTCGGCACGAGCTGTGAATGCGTGGCACGATATGTCTCGACGAGGCGGAGATAGTTTTCCGGATCGAATTTTTCCATGATGACCAGCGACGCGCCAAGCTTGGTCATCGTCATGCTCCAGCGCAGGGGCGCGGCATGATAGAGCGGGGCGGGTGACAGGTAGATCGAGTCCTCGGTCACGCCGGCGAGCCCGCGGCAGATCTGGACAAGCACATTGTCGGCGTCGATCGGCAGGCCCCGCTCGAGCGGCGGGCGAATGCCCTTGGGGCGGCCTGTCGTGCCCGACGAATAAAGCATGTCCGTGCCAGCCATCTCGTCCGGAATCGGGGTGACAGGGAATTTGCTCTGCAGCGTCTCCAGTGCGGTAAAGCCGGGAATGTCGCCATCAATCGACCAGTAATGGTCCAGCTTGGTCACCGACTTCACGTCCTGCGCGACAGCCGACTTGTGAGCGTCGGCGATCAGCAGCTTCGAGCCGGAATCCTCGATGATGTACTGGACTTCAGGCGTCGTCAGGCGGGACGAGATGCACACGAAATAGAGGCCGGAGCGCTGGGCGGCCCAGCAGACTTCAAAATAGCGGGGCGAGTTTTCGGCGAAGAGGGCAATCGTGTCGCCGGGCTGGCAGCCGGCCTCGCGCAGGGCGTGCGCGATCTGGTTGGACCGCTCGTCGAGCTGGCGGAAGGTGACGACCTCGCCGCTGCCGGCCATTGTATAAGCAGGGTGATCAGGCCGGGACTTGGCATGATGAAAGGGGTGCATTGTCGTGTCGCTCCATTGGGGTGGCGGCGCCTCTTGCGGGGCCTGCCGGATTGTTTTGCCGAACTTATCCGACCTGCTGCCCGCGTCCACTGGCGACGCAGGGGAAAGTCAGGCCCTGGGCAGGCCGGGCGTTCCGGCATGTTCCGGATGCGCCGTGACATAGGCCGCCTTGAGCTCGACGGAGCGGTTGTGCGCGCCGTCCGGGCTCCAGCCCGGCGCGTTGATCGCGCGGCGGATCCAGCGGTCGGGACGCAGGCCGTCGCGTGCGCAATCGCGCAGCAGGCCGCCCAGTTCATGAAAGGCGATGACGAACGGATTGTAGCTGCCGATTGGCTTGACGATGCCATAGGCCGGCTTTTCCTCGGTGAGTTCGGGCACGAAACTGCCGAACATCCTGTCCCAGATGATGAACACGCCCGCATAATTGGAGTCGAGATAGCGAGGGTTGGTGGCGTGGTGGACGCGGTGGTGGGACGGTGTGTTGAAGACCGCCTCGAACCAGCGCGGCATCCTGTCGATCGCTTCGGTATGGATCCAGTACTGATAGATCAGGTTCAGGCCACCGACGAAGAAGATGACATAGGGATGGAAGCCGATGAACACCATTGGCGTGCCGACCAGGATCAGGCCGGTGAACGGCCCGAACCAGGGCTGGCGCAGGGCCGTGGTGAGATTGTAGTGCGTGCTGGAATGATGGGTGACGTGCTCCATCCAGAACCAGCGGACGCGGTGGGCGAAACGGTGCTTCCAGTAATAGGTGAAGTCATACAGCACGAAGGCGACCAGCACGCTCCACCAGGCGAACGGAATCGTCGCCAGCCGGTAGGGCCATAGGAGCATCATCATCCAGAGCGTGGCAAAGCCGGTCAGCGTGTTGACGACGACACTGCCGGTACCCATCGCCAGGGAGGAAAGCGCGTCTTTTGTCTCATAGCGGCCCTTGGCGCGGCCTGTCTTGACCGCCCACCATTCCCAGATGACTGACAGGATGAACAGCGGCGCGGCAAGCGTCGTCGGGTCGATCTTTGACAGCCATTCGGGCGGCATCAGCGAATGCCCACGGCCTCGATGCCGTCTTGCTTGTAGACATGGCCATCCTTCATGATGAAGTTGGCCTGTTCAAGAATGGAAATGTCCTTGAGCGGATCACCTCTGACCGCGACCATGTCTGCTGCGCATCCCACATTAAGGCAGCCGAGCAAGCCGGGCTTGCCCAGCGCTTCGGCAGCGGTCGCCGTGGCCGCCGTGATCGCCTGCATCGGCGTCATGCCGAACTGGACCATGCGCGAGAACTGTTTCGGATTGTCCCCGTGCGGATAGACCCCGGAATCGGACCCGAAGACCATTTTCGCGCCGGCTTTGTTGGCGGCGGTAAAGCTGGCGCGCTGGATTTTCGAGATCGACTTCTCTTTCTCGATGGATTCTGGCAGTACGCCGTTCTTCTCGCCTTCGGCCAGCGTGTATTCGGTATTGTAGATGTCCATGGAGAGATAGGCGCCCTTCTCCTTGGCGAGTGCAATCGTTTCATCGTCGAGGATGCTGGCATGCTCGATCGTGTCGACACCGGCGAGCAGGGCGTTTCGGATGCCGACCGTACCATGGGCATGGCTGGCAACCTTGAGGCCGCGCGCATGGGCTTCTTCGACAATCGCGGTCAGTTCCTCAAGCGTGCCCTGCGCCGCGCCGAGGCTGGTGCCCTTGGAGAAGACACCGCCGGTCGAGCAGGTCTTGATCAGGTCGACACCATATTTGATGTTCTCGCGCACCTTGGCGCGCATTTCCCACGGGCCATTGGCGACGCCTTCGCCCTTGAGGTGGTATTCGGGCGGCAGGAGGTTGATGTCGGAACAGTGCCCGCCAGTGATACCGACGGGCGGGCCGGAGACATACATGCGCGGGCCTGGCACGTCGCCTTCATTGATCGCGTCGCGCAGGGCGACGTCGCTATAGCTCCCGGCCCCGACATCGCGCACCGTGGTGAAGCCAGCTAGCAGGGTCAGGCGCGCATTCTTGACGCCGGTAATGGCGCTGCGCTCATCCGACAGGCCGAGCGATTCATAGGCGCCGGTATCCGCGTCTCCGGTGAGGTGGGTGTGCATGTCGATGAAGCCCGGCATCACCGTCTCGGTGCCAAGGTCGATCACGGTCGCGCCCTTTGGTATTTTCGTGGCGCGCTGGGTGCCTGCGGCGATGATCTTGCCCCCGTCCACGACAAGGGCGGCGTCTTTCGTGACAGTTCCCTTGCCCGGATCAATCAGGCTGCCGGCCTTCACATAGACCGGGGCGGCATGGGCGGCTGCGCCCGCTGCCAGCATGGCAGCACCGGCGAGGGCGAGACGGGAAATTTGCATGTGGACAGCCTTGTTCAGGTGGGATTTGGCGCGACTATCAGGGCGAAATCGCCGGGTGGTCAAGCCGGAGGCTGGTTTCCCCTGCGGCGCGCTTGACCTCTGCGGCCGGGCAGGCAGTGTGGCCCCAACAATTGCCCCAAGGGAGATACATGATGGCGCAGCCGAAAAAGTTCGAGCAGATTATCCTGGATATCGAGGACGGCGTGGCCATCCTGACGCTCAACCGCCCCGAAAAGATGAACGCCTTCACCGGCAAGATGATGTACGAACTGATCGAGGCGTTCGACATCACCGATGCCGATGACAGCGTTCGCGCCGTGATCGTCACAGGCGCGGGCGACCGGGCCTTCTGCGCCGGGGCAGACCTGTCTGAAGGCGCCAAGACTTTCGACTATGACGCGCGCGCAGCCACCGGCGAGGAAGGCCGCGCCGCCGATGTCGACATCCAGCGCGATGGCGGTGGCCGCGTCACCCTGCGCATCTTCGACAGCCTCAAGCCCGTGATCGGTGCCATCAATGGTGCCGCCGTCGGTATCGGCGTGACCATGCAGCTGCCCATGGATATCCGCATCGCGTCAGACAACGCGCGCTTCGGTTTCGTGTTCAACCGCCGGGGCATCAACCCGGAAGCCGCCTCCAGCTGGTTCCTGCCGCGCCTGGTCGGCATCCAGCAGGCGCTGGCCTGGTGCTATTCGGGCCGCGTCTTCCCGGCGCAGGAAGCCCTCGATGGCGGCCTCGTGCTTTCCGTGCACCCGCAGGCCGAACTGCTCGACGTGGCCAAGGCCATGGCCCGCGAGATTGCCGATAATACGGCCGCCGTCTCCACCACGCAGACGCGCCAGATGATGTGGCGCATGCTGGGTGCCAGCCACCCGATGGAAGCGCACATCGTCGATTCCGCCGCCATCTATTCGCGCGGCAAGACGCCGGACGCCAAGGAAGGCGTGATGAGCTTCCTCGAGAAGCGCCAGCCGGTCTATCCTGTGAAAGTGTCTGACGGCATGCCGAACTTCTTCCCGTGGTGGGACGATCCGGAATTCACCTGGATCGGCGGCAAGGACTAGCCTCACATGACGCCGGACTTGCAGCGCGTCGAGACGAACGGCATCCGGTTGCGCGTGGCGACAGCGGGCGACGGCCCGCTGGTCATTCTCGTGCATGGATTTCCGGAGAGCTGGTATTCCTGGCGTCACCAGATCAAGGCGCTGTCGGAAGCAGGCTACCGCGTCGCGGCGCCCGACGTGCGCGGTTATGGCGGGTCTGACCGGCCTCACGCCGTCGAGGGCTATGACATGGAAAGCCTGACCGGCGATATTGCCGGTCTGGCCCATGCCCTGTCACCGGGCGAGAAGGCCGTCGTGATCGGGCATGACTGGGGCTCGCCGATTGCCTGGAACACGGCCCGGCTCCACGCGGACACGTTCCGCGCGGTGGCCGGCCTGTCCGTGCCGTACATTCCGCCAAACGAGATCGTGTTCATCGACGCGGTGCGCGCCTTCTTCACCGATCGTGGCCTGTTCTTCTACCAGGTTTATTTCCAGGACGAAGGCCCACCCGAGGCGGAGCTGGAAAGCGATCCGGCCGAGACGATCCGCAAGTTCTACTATGCGATCTCAGGCGATGCGCCGGACGGCACATGGCCGACCGACAAGAAGCATGGCGACACGCTGCTCCACCGCCTGCCGGAACCGCCCATGCCCCTGCCATGGCTGTCGGCTGAGGATGTCGCCTATTACGACGCCCAGTTCCGCCAGTCCGGCTTTCGCGGGCCGCTCAACCGTTACCGCAACTGGCACCGCGACCACGCCTTCCTTACCGGCCATGCCGCCCCGATGACCATCGCCCAGCCCTCGCTCTATATCGGTGGCACGCGGGACCTCGTCCTGAAGATGTCGCCCGGCGACATGCTGGCTGCGATGAAGGAAAGCCTCGGCGACCTGCGCGGCGCGACCCTGCTCGAAGGCTGCGGCCACTGGACCCAGCAGGAACGCCCCGATCAGGTCAACGCCCTGCTGCTCGACTGGCTCGGCGGGCTTTAGGGCACCGCGCAGTCCCATTCCTCCCGAAACAATCTGAAAGGCTCACGCATGTCCATCTGGCGGCAAACCAATATCGACCTCGACCAAATCACCGCCGCCCAGCAGGGCACGATGGGCGGCGGTCTCGGCATCACGCTGGTCAGCATCGGCGAGGATACGCTGACGGCGCGCATGCCGGTCGATCACCGCACGCTGCAGCCGCACGGGCGCCTGCATGGCGGGGCCTCGGTCGCGCTGGCCGAAACGGTTGGCTCGATTGCCGCCAATCTCGCGCTCGATTCAAATGAGAGCGTCGGCGTCGGCCTCGAGATCAATGCCAACCATGTCCGGCCCGTGAAAGACGGCTTTGTCTATGCCACGGCCAAGGCCGAAGCGTTGGGCCGCACGACGCAGGTCTGGACCATCCGCATCACGGACGAATCCGACCGCCTCGTCTGCCTGTGCCGTTTCACCGTCGCCGTCATCCCGGCGCAGCGCGCCCGGCCCAGCTAGCGGGCGAGCCTACCAGAGGCCGTGCTTCTGCACTTCGGCGCGGCCGACAACCATGTGGTGCACTTCGTCCGGGCCATCGGCATAGCGCAGGTGGCGCATGTCGGCATACATGCGGGCCAGCGGGAACCATTGTGACATGCCCGCCGCGCCGTGCATCTGCATAGCCTGGTCGATGATCAGGCAGACCTTTTCCGGCACCATCGCTTTTACCGCGCTGACATAGATCCGCGCTTCCTTGTTGCCGAGGACGTCCATCGCCTTGGCGGCCTGCAGCACGGCCAGCCGCATCGCATTGATCTCGATCCGCGCGCGCGAGATGACTTCCAGGTTCTTGCCGAGCTTGGCGATCTTCTGGCCGAACGCGGTGCGCGTCCCGGCGCGCTGGACCATCATGTCCAGCGCCAGTTCGGCCTTGCCGATGGAGCGCATGCAGTGGTGGATGCGGCCAGGGCCGAGGCGGACCTGCGAGATTTCAAATCCGCGGCCCTCACCCAGGAGGATATTGTCCTTCGGCACGCGCACATCGGTAAACTTCAGGTGCATGTGCCCGATGGGGGCATGGTCCTCGCCCATCACTTCCATGGCGCCGAGTATCTTCACGCCCGGCGTGTCCATCGGCACCAGGATTTGCGACTGCTGCTTGCTGGCCGGAGCGTCCGGGCTGGTTTTTACCATCACGATCATGATCTTGCAGCGCGGGTTGCCGGCGCCGGAAATGTAGAATTTCTCGCCATTGATCACCCATTCGTCGCCATCGAGCACGGCCGTCGTGCTGATATTCTTGGCATCTGACGAGGCGACGCCCGGCTCTGTCATGGCATAGGCCGAGCGGATCTCGCCGGCCAGCAGCGGCTTCAGCCACTGCTCCTTCTGCGCCGGCGTGCCGACCCGTTCCAGCACTTCCATATTGCCCGTGTCGGGCGCGTTGCAGTTCATCGTCTCGGAGCCGTAAGGATGCTTGCCCAGCTCGGCGGCGATATAGGCATAATCGAGATTGCTCAGCCCCTCGCCGGTGTCGGCATCCGGCAGGAAGAAGTTCCACAGGCCGGCTTCCTTGGCCTTGGTCTTGGCCGCTTCCATCAGTTCCAGCTGGCGCGGGTGCCACGTCCAGCGGTCTTCCTTCTCCTCGTTCAGCGCCTCGAACTCGTCGCGCCATGGGGCGACATTCTCTTCCAGGTGCTTGACCACGCGCTCAAGCAGTGGCTTGGCCTTTTCCGACATGCTGAGTTCGAACAGTTCGCTGTTGAGGTCCGTCATGGGTGTCCATCCTGCATTTTTTCAGTTTCGCTGGCCTCACCATGCGGGCTTTTCCGGAGCGGGGCAATCCACCGGCCGGGGCCCTGACGCAGGGGCAATTCCCGGCGGCGTTGGACTTCTGCAACCAGGCCGCCAATAGTTGCGGGGCGCGGCATGCGGCGGAAAAGGAGCGGGCCATGGAGTTCAAGGCAACAGCGTACGATGTGGAAGACCGGATCGCGACGATCACGCTGAACCGCCCCCACCGGAGCAATGCGTGGACCGGCCGCATGCATGCCGAATACCGCTACCTGCTGGGCGAGGCAGACGCCGACCCGTCCGTCAGCCTGGTCCTCGTCACCGGTAGCGGCGAGCGTTTCTGTGTCGGCGGCGACTCGCAAGCCCTCGATGGCCATTCCAAATCAGGCGCCTATGACGCCGGTACGCCGGCAGACCTCGTCACGCCGGGCGACACATCCTTCGCGCCCTTTGCCGAAGACTTCGCCTATCATTTTGCCCTGTCCAAGCCGGTCATCGCCGCGATCAACGGTGCGGCGGCGGGCGTAGGCCTCGTGCTCGCCTGCTATGCCGATATCCGTTTCGCGGTGCCGGGCGCCAAGCTTACCACCGCGCACGGTCCCCTCAACCTGCCGGCCGAATACGGCCTGTCATGGCTGCTGCCGCGCCTGATCGGCGGCGCACGCGCCATGGAACTGCTCCTGTCCAGCCGCAAGTTCCTGACCGACGAGGCCCATGCCATCGGCCTCGTCCACCGCCTCGTCGCGCCGGACCAGCTGATCGCCGAGACGCGGGCTTATGCGCTGGACCTGATCGCACGGGTCTCCCCCGAAGCGCTGCGGCAGACCAAACGCCAGACCTATCTCGACTTCCATCGCGATGTCGGCGCCTCGGTCCGCGACGCCAATGCCCTGATGAGCGCCATGGTCAAACAGCCCGACTACAAGGAAGCCATCGCCGCCTTCCTCGGCAAGCGCCCGGCAGACTGGTCCGGGTAGCGATGGATTATTTCGGGGGTGAATCTTAGTATTGGGGGGCTGACCGGACGTCAGGAGTGGGCGCAAAAGCGGTCATTAGGAATTGGAGATAAAACGACCTCTATTGGCCCTTAGCTGCTGTTGGTCATTAGGGCATTCAATGACTTCAATCGGTTGAAGCAGTCGCTATGACTAGACTGAGAATGACAGGGTATTGAAGGATGCCGCTCCAATTTCAGCGGCACCCTGTTAGATCAGTCTGGACTGATCACCCGACGGTTTCATTTGCCATCGCGTGCACGGCACTCGCCGTCAGGAATTGTCCGCCAATTGCCCAGTCACCTTGCTCAAGTTCTACGATCCGAACCCATGTGACGCCGCGAAGTGCCTCACCTTCAATCGCGACCATCGCATCTGTCACCTTGGTGATGATCTCTTTCTTCTGTACTGCAGTGAACACATCCTTGATTACATCAATGGTTACGAGTGGCATTCTATTTTCTCCCTTTGATCCAACGCCGGGGTAGCCGGCGACAAGGAGACCATCTCGTATTCCATGGCCACGCAATACTCCAATATCGATAGCAAACCACTACGCAATACATAGTAAAACCGTGAAGTCTGGTTCAACCTATTGATCCCCATCTCCAACAAACCGCTTGGGTCGAACATCCGCATACCGCGACTTCGGGAACCATAGCGAAGCAGTTCGCATGAGAGGTGCCGCTCCGATCAAGATGATGTCCTCAGCCTTGCTCGCCTCAGAAATATCGGTGTCTCCCATCCAGACCTGGGCAAGCGCCGGCAGCGTCCCCGTTATATAAAGATCAACTTCCTTACCGGGGTCATCAAGACAGAGGTCAACCGTCGCTCCTCGGGCAACCAGCCACCATTTACTGTTCGTGTGCAATTCCGAGAGTGTAACTGAGAAGACAGTCTCTCCATCGGGAAGTTCGTCTGTGTTCAATGTCCGGTGAAAATCCCACATAAATGTCCCGACATCGAGGTCTTCGTCTTTCATACGCCGACGCGCCCATCTCAAGCCCCATTTCGACATATAGTTGACGAGCGGGGCCAACTCTCGACCACACCGTGTCAAACGGTACTCGGTGGCTTTTTCACCAACGACACTCTTCTTGATGAGCAGGCCGTCCTGTCCCATCTGTTTGAGCCGCTTGCTCAAGATGGTTGGAGATATGCGCGGCATCGCCCTCTGGAATTCATGGTAACGGGTTGCGCCCATTAACAGTTCACGCATGATGAGGAGCGTCCATTTATCGCCGATCATATCCGCTGCCTTCACCGCTGGGCACAGGCTGCCACTTCGATTCAATTGCCGCGGTTCTTCAACGATCGAAAGTTCATCCTTCTTCATCTTGTGCGCTCCAACAGCTTTGGGCTTTTCTTTGCCAAGCTAGCACGTTCTGATACCATCCAATACTTGGTTCTCGGCAAATCGAATGTCGTCGCTGAGTCCTAAAGCAGTCGCCCGGTTTCTGAGCACCAGTGTCGAGTTCTGGCGAGTTCCAGCCGGATGGCCCAGGTTTCTCGACCGGGCGTTCTTGGCCCTTAGTTGCCGGTCGCTACTTCGGTTGCGAATGACTGGTTTACATCCAGTCCGCGTCAAAACGAACTTGGGACCCTTTCGCAATTGTAAATTGTCCCTGCGCTGCTAACCCTATGGGATTGGATGTCGGGGGACAGACGCATGCTGCTGCGGCGAATGACACAACATGTGAAAGATCAGAACTGGTTCGCCGTTGCGCTCGATTTCCTGATCGTGGTGATCGGTGTGTTCATCGGCGTGCAGATCGGCAATTGGAACCAGTCCAGCCAGGAGCGGCGGCTGTTCGATGAATCCTTCGCCCGGGCGATCGTCGAAATCCAGACCAATCTCTCCGTTATTGAGGATGAGCGCGCGACGATCAGCGCGCGGCTGCCGGTTGTGCAGCAAGCGATCGAGGATTTGCGGGCCTGTCGCACCGATGCGGACGCGAAGTCGCATATCGAGGCTGCCTTCGCGCCACTGGGTGTGTTGAGCGGTTACAATCTCGATACAAAGGCGTTGGACCAGCTGATCAACAATGACAATTTCCTGCCTTACCAGACCCCCGACATGCGCAAGCGGCTCATGGCGCTGTCGACCAGGCTCAATACCTTGCACGAAAATTCAAAGCGTATGGGTGATCGCACCGAAGGGTTGGCGAAGGATTTTTCCCACATCGTGCAGCCTGGCCCGCTCTCTTTTGAAGGGCCGGAACAGGTTCTCGATGCCATACGGGGGGGCGCGAATTCCAGTCCGGAGATGGTTCGGAAAAAGGAGCTCATCGTGCCACTGGACGTGGCCTGCAAGGATGAAGCTTTCCTTGATGGATTCTATGTCTGGGAGGACAGGGCCTATTATCATTGGATGTTCGGCTCTTTTGTCGCTGAGGCGCTCCGAAGCAATCTCGAAGCGCTCGGCGTGCCTGCAGACGAGCCGGAGGAGACAGCACCATGATCCTGCGGCGTCTCACCAAGCATGTGAAAGACCAGAACTGGTTCGCAGTGGCGCTTGATTTCGTCATCGTGGTTTTTGGTGTCTTCATCGGTATCCAACTAGGCAACTGGAATGAAGCGCGAGCCAATCAGGCGCGATC
>NZ_JBBKXE010000211.1:0-2635 GCF_037969335.1 Hyphomonas sp.
CCCGACGACGATAAGGCGATCCGCAAGCTGCATGCGAAACAGGTGCTGCGTGTGCCGCTGAAGCAGCTCGACGCGCAGGAGCTTGCGCCGCTTGGCAGCGCGCGGGTGAAACCTGTGGAAGACGCGCCGGTGATCAAGAGCAAAGAGCAGGATCCGAAGCCGGTCGCAAAGCCGAAGCCGGCGCTTGTGCCCGAAGTCAAAGCCGCTGTGAAATCCGAACCAAAGCCCGCGCCGGTCAAGGAAGCGCCCAAGCCGGAAGCGGCGCCCGTCGCGGAGGCCGAGCCTGAACTGGCGCCCGTCGAGTCGATTGGCGGTCACGGCGCCCTGACGCGGGAATCACCGGTCGTCGATGCGCCCTCCGTCGGTCGCAAGACGGCGCGACGTCTTGGAAAAGCCGGGATCATGAATGTCGGCGACCTGCTGGACTGCGACATTGAAGAGACCGTGCACCTGCTGAACGTCCGCCACATTGATGCCGAGGCGCTGACGGACTGGCAGGACCAGTCGCGCCTGATGATGGATGTGCCGGGCCTGCGTGTGCATGATACGCAAATCTTGGTGGGCGCCGGAATACGAACCGCTGCTGACCTTGCCGCGTCCTCCGCCCGGGATGTTTTCCTGTCTGCCATGGACTTCCTGACGACGCCGCAGGGCGACCGGGTCCTGTGGGAAGATGCGGAGTTTGAAGAAGTGGAAGTCGAAGGCTGGATCAGCATGGCGCAGGCGAGCGCCGCCTGATCAGAGCCCGCGAGGCAACAGGCCGGCGGCGCGATAGATCGCGTCGATTGCAGCCATGTTTCCGACAGCATCCCGGCCGCCCGTCAGCGCATGCGTGCGTCCCGCCAGCACGTCCAGTACGTGGGCGAGCTGGTGGTCGTACGTGGTTTGGCCGGGGGCGGTAAGGGTGCGGTTGTCGCCGTCAATCGTGGTGGTGATCATGTGGCCGCGATGAGGGTGGATCGGGTTCTTGATCTCGAGCTGACCGAGAGAGCCCTCGACCCTTATCCACGCATCGAACTTTGTGTCCGGTGCCATTGTCGTGTGGATCGATCCGGTTTCGCCGCCCGGAAAGGATAGCTCTGCGGCCATGCTTGTATCGACGCCGGGGCGGTCGCAATGCGCGGTGGCGGAGACGATCTCAGGCTCGGTCCCGACCAGCGTGCGCACCCAGTGGACGGGATAGCAGCCGAGATCCATCAGCGCGCCGCCGCCAACCTCCAGCGTGTGGCGCAATTCGCCCGGCCTGTAGGGGATCGTCACATCGAAGGCGGCATCGACGCGGCGGATCGTGCCGAGCCGTCCGCTGCGTGCGATATCGAAGACGCGCTGGAAGGCCGGGTGGAAGCGATAATGGAAGGCTTCGATGAGGACTCGCCCCGTGCGCTGTGCGGCATCGGTCATGCGGGCTGCTTCGATCGCATTCATGGCGAACGGTTTTTCGCAGAGCACGGCCTTGCCGGCTTCGAGCGCGGCGATGGTGAGGTCGGCGTGACGGTGCGGCGGCAGCGCATTATAGATGAGGTCAATGTCATCACGCGCGATCAGCGCTTCGTAGGAATCGGCAATATCCGGAATTGTGTTTTCGGTCGCGTAGGCGCGGGCGCGCGCACTGTCGCGCGCGGCGACGGCAACGATCTCGCAATCATCGCGCAGCCGGGCCGGGTTGATGAGCGCAGGCGGTGCAATTTTTGCCGCGCCGAGGATTCCGATCCTGATCATTGGAAGTACCTTGTTTTTGTTCAGTCTGATTTCGATCTGTGGACAGTGCGTAAACACAAACCACGCTGCTGTTTACCCCGACCTAACAGCGCTTAACGTTAAATCGCAAATCTGGCTGCTTGCGATGGCGTGCGGTAACGAATCGGAAAGCATGTGGGAGGTTAATGGGGGTTCCGGAGCCATTAATCCTAGGAGTGCCACGCTAATGCTGAATGTTCTCATTGCGCACATCGCTAAAATCAATGGACTCTCGGAACCTACTGCCAAGACGGCGCTGGGGATTGTGTTGAATTCAGCTGAGCGACAGGCTTCATCCTTCGCACCGGCAATGTTCAAGGCCATTCCCGGCGCTCGGGCACTCGCTGCCCGCACGGGCTCGGAGTTCGGTGCCGCCACCGGAATCATTGCCCGTCTTATCGAACAGACCCCCGGCGGCAAACGCGTCGTCGCACAGACGATGATCGGCTCACTTCACACGATCGGCCTGGACCACAAGGCGATCGGCCACCTGCTGCCATCGATCTCGACCTTCATGGAAGAGAAATACGACATGGTCGGCTTCGGGCATCTGGGCGACCTGATCGGCCATGACCTGGACGCGGAAATCAGCGCGGCCAAAGCAGCCTGATCGGCCCATCAGTTTCGTACCGACCAAACAAAGCCGCCTGACCGGGCGGCTTTTTTGATTCCGGCCGCTCGGGGCCAAGCCCGCTTGCCGGGCCGGGGCTCTTTTCTTTGTCGGCGCGTGTGGTTACAGCGGTGCCAGCTGAATTGAACGAGGATACGAGATGCGAACCGACACCGGACTACGCGCCGATGAAGCACTGGCACTGGACCTGATGGCGGCCATTCGCGCCGATGCCGAAACGCGTTGCGCCCCGGACACGGTGGAACTGGTCTCGGTGACGATTGACGT
>NZ_JBBKXE010000212.1:0-22747 GCF_037969335.1 Hyphomonas sp.
ACCATGGATTCGTCGATGGAGGAATGTCCCTCGGCCACCTCGCCGTCCACCGGCACTTTCTCGCCGGGGCGGATGCGCAGCCGGTCGCCGGATTTGACCGTGTCGAGATCGACATCTTCTTCGCTGCCATCCGCCCCGGCGAGAAAGTGCCGGTGGACGGCGAGGTGGCCGAGGGACATTCCTCCATCGACGAATCCATGGTGACGGGCGAACCCGTGCCGGTGGCAAAAGCGGCAGGCGATGCCGTCACCGGCGGCACGGTGAACACGACCGGCAGCCTGGTGATAACCGCGACGCGCGTGGGCGACGATACGGTACTGGCGCAGATCGTGCGCATGGTGGCCGAGGCGCAGCGCTCGCGGGCGCCCATCCAGCGGCTGGCCGATATTGTCGCGGCCTGGTTCGTACCGGCGGTCGTAGCGTCAGCCGTATTGACCTTCATCGTGTGGGCCCTGTTCGGGCCGGACCCGGCGCTGGCCTTTGCGCTGGTCAATGCCGTGGCCGTGCTGATCATTGCCTGCCCCTGTGCGCTTGGCCTCGCGACACCGATGTCGATCATGGTGGGCACCGGAAAGGGCGCGCAGAACGGCATCCTGATCCGCAATGCCGAAGCGCTGGAGACGCTGGAGAAAGTGGACACTGTCGTGGTCGACAAGACCGGAACGCTGACCGAAGGCAAGCCGAAACTGGTGACCCTGGAGCCCGCCGAGGGCTGGGACGAAACCGGACTGCTGACACTTGTCGCGGCCGTCGAAGCGGCGAGCGAGCACCCGCTGGCGGCTGCCATCGTGCGCGGCGCGGAAGCGCGCGGCATCAAGACGAGCGTGGCCCAAGACTTCGAGTCCGTTACGGGCGAAGGTGCTCAGGGTACGGTGGATGGCAAGTCGGTTGCCATCGGCAATGCGAAGATGATGCGCCGGATCGGCGGGTTCGATGACGCACGGGGCGAGGCCGCCCAGTCCTACAGGGAAGACGGCCAGACCGTGATGTTCGTGGCGGTCAATGGCAAGGCGGCGGGCCTGATCGGCGTCGCCGACCCGATCAAGGCCACCACGAAAGAAGCGATTGCGCGCCTGCACGCACAGGGCCTGAAAGTGGTGATGCTGACTGGCGACAGCGAGGCGACGGCGCGGGCCGTGGCCCGGCAGGTGGGCATTGACGACGTGCACGCCGATGTCTCGCCGGAGGACAAGAACCGGATCGTGCGCGAGCTGCAGGCGGGCGGCGCGGTGGTGGCGATGGCGGGGGACGGCATCAATGACGCCCCGGCGCTGGCGCAGGCCGATGTCGGGATCGCGATGGGCACGGGCACGGACGTGGCCATGCAAAGCGCCGGTGTGACGCTGGTGAAAGGCGACATGCTGGGCATTGCCCGGGCGACCGCGCTGAGCCGCGCCACGATGCGCAATATAAGGCAGAACCTTTTCTTCGCCTTCATCTACAACACGCTGGGCGTGCCGCTGGCGGCAGGCGTGCTCTACCCCGTGTTCGGCCTGTTGCTGAGCCCGATGATTGCCGCTGCCGCAATGAGCCTGTCATCGGTGTCGGTGATCGGCAATGCGCTGCGCCTGCGCCGTGTGAAACTGTGAGGAAACTTGAGCCATGACACCCGACACACGAGACAATGCCACCAAACGCCTGGCCCGGATCGAGGGACAGGTGCGGGGCGTCGCGAAGATGGTGGGCGAGGACCGCTATTGCGTCGACATCGTGCGGCAGGTGCAGGCCATCAAGGCGGCGCTGACCGGACTCGAGGGACTGATTCTCGATGACCATATCGCGACCTGCGTCGAGCATGCGCTGGAAGGTGACGATCTCGATGCGCGGCGGGAAAAGGTGGAGGAACTGGTCGCTGTGCTGGGCGGACGGAAGAAGTAGGCTGGACGCGCGATGCGCTTCGCGCGCCTGTCGCCGCGCAGGTTGCGGTGCCCACGGCGCATCGGCGCCGCGCGTTTGCTGCAAGCAGAGTTGACGGGATTTGTTCACTATTCTAGAAAAATAGCGTTTTCATGCTCAACTCAGTGCAGTGGCATGAATACCAGGGAAGATGGACGATGCTCGCAGCCAAGCACCCCCACCAGGCTGAGCGCCTGGCCGCCCTGTACCGATATGACATACTGGACACCGAGCGAGAGGCCGATTTCGACGATATCGTCGAGCTGGCCGCCGAACTGTGCGGCGCGAAGATTTCGGTCATCAACCTGATCGATGCTGACCGCCAGTGGTTCAAGGCGGAAACTGGGCTGGGCGTGCGCGAAACGCCGCTCGAGACCTCGATCTGTTCGCACGTCATACTCGAGAACGATTTCGTCGAGATTCCCGACACACAGGCCGACACGCGCACACAGGACAACCCACTCTGCCGCGATGAGCCGGGCCTGCGTTTCTATGCCGGTGCGCTGCTGAAATCCCGCGACGGGTTTCCGATCGGCACGCTGTGCGTGCTGCACGACCAGCCCTATGCGCTCAATGAATTCCAGAAGAAGTCCCTGCGCACGTTGGCCAAGCAGGTGATGCGTGAACTGGACCTGCGCCTGGCGCTGCGCGACCAGCAGGTGCTGTTGGGCGAAATGGATCACCGCGTGAAGAATTCGCTGCAATCGGTCAGCTCGCTGGTGCGGCTCTACCAGTCGCGCGCGGGCGAGGAAAACCGGGACGCTTTCGACGCGGTATCCCGGCGGGTCGACGCCATTTCCCTGCTTCATCAGGAACTGCACCAGGCCGCAGAAATCGAGACCGTGCCACTGGACCGGTTCATTCCGCGCGTGATCGCGCTGCTGCAGGATTCGGCGCCAGGAAATATTGTGATCGAGGCCGAGATCGACCCGATCAGCGTCGGGTCGACCTATGCCTCGGCCATCGGCATCATTGTCAGCGAATTTGTCGCCAACTCGCTCAAGCACGGCTTTGCCAACAATCGCGCGGGTACCATTTCGCTAAGCCTGCTGAACGGGGCGGATGGGCACGTGACCCTGACCTGTAGAGACAATGGCGCAGGCACGAATTCGGCCACCCGCCCATCGAGCGCCGCCGAGGGGCTCGGGCACCGGCTGGTCGATGCGGCCGCCTCACAGCTCGGCTCGGAAGTCACACGTACCGCCACCGACGACGGCTTTTCGCTGAGCCTGACATTCGCCCAGGACTGAGCCGGCACAGGAGCCGATTGGCACCCGTCTCATATCAGGCAGGCTTGCACCAGTCGGGCGGGGACATGCCCGCCGGATCGGCCGGGTGCGGCAACAGCATGAATTCAGGAAAAGGGGTGACGCGTGGATAGTCACCGATCCCGGCGAAGGCGGCCGTCACATCGCCCAGGGCACTTCCCGGCAGTTCCAGAAGGTGTTCGCCGCGGCGCGCCTTGCCATCCTGGCCAAATGAGTGGCCCGCCGCTGCCTTCATCTCCACGTGCCCGCCCAGCAGCCAATCGATCTGATGGGTCTGCGCAAAATCAGCAACACGATCGAGCGAGGCCGCATATTCACCGGCCTTGTCGCACACGAAATAGAGCCGCCCCGGATAGATGGCATCCCCCGAAAACAGGATGCGCGTGACCGGATCATAGACCATGACGTGCGAGGCATGATGCCCCGGGGTCGGCAGCACGTCCACTTTGCGTCCGCCAAGGTCCAGCGCGCCACTATCTTCCGGCCACTGATCGATACCGACGAAGCCAGCGACGTCCTCAGCCGTGTGCCCGACGATGATTGTATCGGGCCGGTCGGCAAAGCTGGCATCGCCGCCGACATGATCGCCGTGACCATGCGTATGCATGACCACGAGCGGCAGTCCGGCATGCCCGCTGGCCGCGAGCAAATTGTCCACTTCGGCGCGAGGGTCAGCGCCTTCAGCGCCTGTGTCGATCAGGAGCGCCTTGTCCTCTCCGAGGAGGAGATAGAGGAATGGCGCCTCGAAACTGGTCCGCAGCGACTGGCGCAGGACGAACGTGTTCGCATCGATCTCCTGCACATGGAACGCAGGCTCATCCGGATCAATGCCAGCGTTCCACGCTTGCGCGAACACGGCAGAGGGCGGCGCGGCGATGGCCGCCTCGCGCGTTTCGCAGGCCGAGAGGCTGGCCAGCAGCATTGTCGACAGAATGATATTTGTGAGTCGGGTCATGTCAGTCGTCTTTCATGCGAGAGAGAAGGGGCGCGTCGAGAAGGGAGTCTGCTGCGCGCTGGGTGACGGCGGAGAGATTGCAGCCGATTTCATCGAAGAGGGCTTCAAAAGCCTGGCCGGCTTTCGCGAGCCGCGCCGTCAGGACCCCGAATTGAGCGACGCCCTGACGGGTCAGGCGGAGCAGCTTGCGGCGTCCGTCATCGGGATCGTCGATGCGCTCCACGATGCCAAGCCGGACCAAGAGGTCCACGCGCTGAGTGGCAACCTGATGCGGCTGGCCAAGCGCCCGGGCGATATCGGCGGTCGAGGTCGGCTGGTGCTCGCCGATGAAGAGAACCGTCGAGACAGCGCGCGACGGGAATGTGATCCCGGCCGCGTCCAGCATGTCATTCCCCTGGGCGACGATCAGTTCTGCCAGCCGCTCAAGCTGGTAGGCGATGAAGGCGGACCCCAGCCCGTGTGTATCGATGAAATTGTCGTCGCTCATTGCCCCGGCACCCTTTTATACAATTTATTGTACAGTTAGTTGTATTGTTGCTCGCTGTCAAGTCGGACAGCCTGCGTGTCCATCACATCTTGTTGTGCCGGTTGCGTGCGCGATAAGTGGCGAATAGGCTGGGGCCATGACAGTTGTTGTAGAAATGGTATCGGACCTGGTTTGCCCGTGGTGCTGGCTGGGACTTCGCAGGATCGAGGCGGCGCGCAAGCTGGCCCCCGAGGTTGATGTTCAACTCGTGTTCCGGCCGTTCGAGCTGGACCCGACGATCCCGGCGGCGGGCGTCGACTATAAGGCATACATGAAAGAGAAGTTCGGCGGATCGGACGAGAGCCGCGAACGCTCCGGCACGATGCGCCAGGCGCTGGTCGATTATGGCGAGGCCGAGGGCATCCCCTATCGGTTCGACAAGATCACACGCCGGCCCAACAGTTTCGACGCGCACCGCCTGGTCCGCTGGGCACAGGGCCAGGACAAGGGCGCCGAGGCCAAGGAAGCCCTGTTCAAGGCCTTCTTCGAGGACGGGCGCGATATCAGCGACCATGATGTACTGGTCGATGTGGCGCGGGAGATTGAACTCGACGCGGCGATCGTGGCCGACCTGCTGAAGAGCGATGCCGACGTGCAGGCCGTGCGCGAGGAGGCCGATGCCTTCCGCCAGATGGGCGTCAGCGGCGTGCCGACCTATATCGCCAATCGCGCGGTGGCCGTGCAGGGCGCCGAGAGCGCCGAGAAGCTGGCCAAGTTCCTCCAGCATGCCACGACGCAACTGCCGCAGGAACGCCCGGCGGGCGACGCCTGAATGAGCGACCTTGTCAGCGTGACGCGCGAAGGCCGGATTGCGACCGTGCGCTTCGATACGGGCAGCCGGTCGAATGCGCTGAGCCAGAAACTGATGCGCGAACTGACCGAGACGGCGCAGGGCTTCCATGACTGCCTGGATATTTCCGTCGTCATCCTGACAGGCCGCGACGACCAGTTCTGCATGGGCGCTGACCTGAAGGACCCGGAAGGCAATACGGCCGCCCAGTTGCCACTGAGCCAGCGGCGGGTGCAACTGCGCCGGGGGCCACGCATGTGCCAGGCGTGGGAGGATGTCGATGCGCTGACCATCTGCGCTGTCGAGGGCTGGTGCGTCGGCGGCGGCACAGCGCTGGCGACGGCGTGCGACCTGCGCGTGGCGGCGGACAATTCGACCTTCTATGTGCCGGAAGTCGAGCGCGGCATGAACATGAGCTGGGGCTCTATCCCGCGCTTCGTCGCGCTGGTCGGCCCGGCGCGGACGAAGCGTATCGCAGCGCTGTGCGAAAAGGTCGACGCGACGACGGCGCTGGCCTGGGGCCTGTGCGACCATGTCGTGCCGGCAGGCTCGGCGCTGGCCAAGGCCCGCGAGATTGCCGAAGCGGCCGCTGCCCTGCCCCCGACGGCGCTGAAGAGCGTGAAGCAGGACGTGAATGTCGCGGCCATGGCGCTGGCCCGGGCGACAGGTCACCGCGACCTTGAGGCATTTGCCCTGTTGCAGCAGTCGGATGATTTCAAGGAGGGCGTCAGCGCCTTCCTGAAAGGGCGCAAGCCGGACTTTACCGGGGATTGAGAAGGCCCAGCTCAGGATGAGCCTTCCAGGGTTTAGCTGAGCTGGAGGTCGACGAGGCGACGATAGGCGCCGTTCTTGTCCATCAGGTCGGCGTGGGTGCCGTCTTCGACGGCGCGGCCATCTTCCATCACGATGATACGGTCAGCCGCGCGGACGGTGGAGAGGCGGTGCGCGATGATCAGCGTTGTGCGGCCGGTGGAGAATTTCGCAAGGGCGTCCTGCACTTTGGCCTCGCTCTCGGCGTCAAGGGCGGAGGTCGCCTCGTCGAGCAGCAGGATCGGCGCGGCGCGCAGGATGGCGCGGGCAAGCGCGACGCGCTGGCGCTGGCCGCCGGAGAGGTTGCGGCCCATTTCACCGGCGGGGGCGTCATAGCCGCCCGGCAGTGCACGGATGAACTCGTGTGCATTGGCCGCGTGGGCGGCAGCTTCGATTTCGGCATCGCTGGCACCGAGGCGGCCGAGCGCGATATTGGCGCGGATCGTGTCGTCGAACAGGGCGGCATCCTGCGCCACAAGGCCCATATGGGCGCGCAGGCTGGCGCCGCTGACATCGCGGACATTCGTGCCGTCGACGGAGACGATGCCGCCGGTCGGATCGTAGAGGCGCAGAAGCAGGTTGAAGACGGTGGACTTGCCCGCGCCGGACGGACCGACAAGGGCGACCGTCTCACCGGGATTGGCCGTGAAGGAGAGGCCTTTGAGCGCCTCGGTGCCGTCCGGATAGGCAAAGCTGACATTATCGAAGGCGACGGTGCCGCTGACCCAGGCGATGGGCTGCGCGCCGGGCGCGTCGGCGATTTCGGGCGCTGCATCGGTGATCTCGAACACGCGGTCTGCGGCGGCGCCGCCTTCCTGCGCCACCGAGTTCAGCGTGCCGAGCGCGCGCAGTTCCGGCGCGGCGACGGCGATGGCGCCAACAATGCCGACAAAATTGCCGAGTGATGTGTCACCCTGCGCGATACGCCAAGCGGTGAGCGCGAGAATGCCGACCAGGGCGAGGCCGCCGGTGATTTCGAGGATGGGATCGACGGCGGCGCGGTCGGTGAGCACTTTCAGGAACAGGCGCGAGCGCTCGGCGAAGCCGCGCCCGGCGCGGGCCTTCTGGTAGTCCTCGAGGCCGTAGGCCTTGACCACCCGGGCCGACTGGAAGGCCTCGCCGAGCAGTGAGGTCACCTGCCCGATCTGCTGTTGCGACTGGCGCGAGCGTTTGCGGACCCGGTTGCCAAGGGCAAGGACCGGGGCAAAGGCGATGGGATAGATGACGAGGAGGACGAGGGTCAGCTTCCAGTCCATGACGAGCATGGTGATGAAGACGCCGATGACGGTGAGCACGCCCTTGGTGAGATTGTTGGCGATGCGCAGGCCGGCGTCACGCAGGGCATTCACGTCATTGATGAAGCGCGAAACGAAGCCGCCAGACGCCTCGGCGGCGATGCGGGCAAAGTCGCCATCGGTAAGCGCGCCGAACTGGTCGGCCTGGATATCGACAATGGCGCGCTGGACGCCGGTATTGTTGAAGATCGTCATGCCGTACAGGGCCAGCGAGCGGACAATGGCGGCGAGGCCGATAATGGCGATCAGCCACCAGAGGCTGGTCGGGACCTCGACCCGCTCGGGTCCGGTCAGGGCTTCGAGGCCCTCGACGACGAGTTTCAGGAGGTAGCCATAGGACGCGGCTGCGACCGAGGTCAGCGCGGCGCACAGCGTTCCGGCCGCGAACCAGCGCCAGTGCGCGGCAAAGCGCTCCCGTCCGAGACGCGTCAGGGCACCAGAGCGGCGCACCGGTTTGGCCGGATCAGATGTGATGGTGTTCCCCCGTCTCCGGGTCGAGCAGCCGGTGGGCGTGGAGGATGAAATACCGCATTTCGGCGTTGTCGACCGTGCTGTGTGCCGCGGCCTTCCAGGCGTCATAGGCTTCCTTGTAGGAGCCGAAGGCGCCGATGAAGTCCATTTTGGAGAGGTCTTCGAACTGGACTTCGTTCACGTCCTTCAACTCACCGCCGAAGACGATGTGGAGAAGCTGTTTTCCGGCTTGAGGCGCTTCGCCCATTTTGACTGGCTCCGTTTTGACAATGGGTGCGGCCTGGACCGCTTTTTCCTGTGGGTCGGGTATATCCACAAATCCTGACCGGCGCACTAACAGAGGATGCAGCCGTTTGCCAGACGCGATGATGCTGCGTTGGGCCGGAATGGCCCGGTTGAACTGCAGCGTCTCGCCCTTGTGGGTTGTCGCGATGCCACCCGCTTCGCTGACCAGAATGGCCCCTGCGGCGAGATCCCAGTCGGACTTGTGGCTAAGGACCAGCGTGGCGTCCCAGGCGCCGGAGGCCACGAAGGCCATGCGCAGAAGCGTGGAATTGGGTTTGGGGCGCGGTACGGTGACGGCGGGCCACGGCTCTGGCCAGCCCTTGTGGTTGAGCATTTCCTCGGCGGCGATCAGGCGGCAGCCTGTTTCGCTCTGACATTCGGAGACGCGTATGATCTCGCCGTTCAGGTAGGCGCCGGCGCCGATGCGGGCTTCGTAGAGCTGGCCGAGCGCGGGCGCATAGAGCACCCCGGCAACGGCCCGGCCTTCCTCGACGATGGCGAGGCCGACACACCAGTTCGGGTCGCCGCGCATATAGGCGCGGGTGCCGTCGATCGGGTCGACGACCCAGCAACGGTCTTTCTGGCGGGCGGAGGGATCGTCGAGCGTTTCTTCCGACAGCCAGCCATATTCCGGCCGGGAGGCCGAAAGGCGCAGGTCGCAGAGCTGGTTGACGGCCATGTCGGCTTCGGTGACGGGGCTGCCGCCGGTCTTCTCCCAGGCGCGCGCCGACTGGCCTTCCAGCGTATAGGACAGTGCCAGCTGGCCCGCCTCAATGGCGAGGCTGCGCAGTGTCACAAGGTCTTCAACAAGCGTACGTTCAGCTGCCGGCAAGACTCATGTCCTCGACGAGGATGCTGGGCGCGTCGCGGGTGCCACGGAATTCAAGATCGGACGCCGGAATCAGGCGCGCAAAGATGGCCGGCAGGTCGCCCGCGATGGTCACTTCGGACACCGGATAGGCAATCTCGCCATTCTCGAACCAGAAGCCCGCGACGCCGACGGAATAGTCGCCGGTGTTCGGATTGATCGATGGGCCGAACATGTCGGTGACGAGCAGGCCCTTGCCGGCCTGGGCCATCAGTTCAGCAGGCGTCTTCTCGCCAGCCTGAAGATACAGGTTCGAGGTCGTGACGCCCGGCGGGTCGCCGAAGCCAAGCGCGGAGAAGCCATTGGGCTTGAGACCGAGCTGGCGGGCCGACGGGCCGTTGAGCAGCCATTCGGTGAGGCGGCCATCCTCAATCAGGTGGGTCTCTTTCACGGGCAGGCCCTCGCCATCATGGCTGCGCGAGCCCATGCCCAAGGGCCGGAACGGATCGTCGATGACGTTGACGCCCTTGGCAAAGACCTGCGTATCCATGCGATCTTTCAGGAAGCTGACGCCGCGGGCGATGGACGGGCCGGAAATCGCGCTCATCAGCGCGCCGATCAGGCCGCTGGAGACGCGCCGGTCATACAGGACAGCGGCTTTTTGTGTTTCGAGCTTGCGGGCGCCGAGGCGGGCAATGGTGCGTTCGCCTGCGGTGCGCCCGATGGCTTCGGCGCTGGGGCGGTCAGCCGTATGGCGCACGGACCAGCTTTCATAGTCGCGCTCCATGGCGCCGTCTTTTTCGGCGACCGACGCAAGGCCGAGACTGGTGCTGGTGCCGGTCTTGTAGGCGGCGAAGCCGTTGGAGGCTGCGACCCAACGCGAGGAACGGTTCCAGGAGGCGCCGCAACCGGCGACCGTCTTGATGCCCTTCACAGCCAAAGCAGCAGCTTCGGCGGCGAGGGATTCGCTTTCGAGCGTCTCGGCGGAAATTTCGGGTTCGCCTGTCAGGTCCATGTCGAGCGCGCCGGTGGCGAGGTCGCTGGCGTCCGGCAGGCCGCAATACTTGTCTTCCGGCACGGCGCGAGCCATCGCGGCGCAGCGGGTGGCAAGGGCGTGGAGCCCTTCGGTGGAGAGATCGGAGCCGGAAACGTGCGCCTGGCGCTTACCGAAGAAGGCGCGAAGGGCGACGCTTGTGCTCTCCTCGCGCTCGATGCTTTCCATCTTGCCGTCGCGGACGGAGACGCTGACGCCCTCGGCTGCGCCGATACGGGCATCTGCTGCGTCGGCGCCTGCTTTCAGGCACTGGTCGATGAGGCCGGCGAGCAAGTCAGCCGGCGGGGTCTTGAATTCAGCCATACTGGCTAGATGGACCGCCCCGCCGGGCGGTGCAACCGGTCAAATCAGGCAAGCCCGTGATAAATCAGCATGACCGCGATCAGGATCATGGCGATCCAGGTAAGCAGCATGCCGGTCACGCGGAGCTGGAAGATTGTCCCCGACAGGCCGACGGCATGAAGGATACGGCCCGCCGTGAAGGCGCCGCCGAGAATGTGAATCCAGAGCGCCGGGATGCCCATGAAGGCGGCTGTCACGAGGCCGACCAGCATGGCCGGGATGTATTCACTCGCATTGCCATGCGTGCGCGTTCTCAGCTCAAGTTCGATATTCCCGCCATGCCCGACCGAGACCTGCGCCGAACGGCGCATGAACACGACGCGCGAAGACAGGTAGATCAGCAATAACATGTTGATGCCGACATAGATGGCGGCGGCTTCCAAGGGTGGCATGTTTCATTCCTTCCAGAAAAAATGCCGCCAGAAAACTCCGGCGGCATTGAATAATTTCCCCAATTCAAGGACCGTTCAGTCGTCGCGGCGTGCGTCCGGCAGGCGGTCGTTGATGTCGTCGCGGATGTCCATGAGCGTGACAATCAGGCCGCAGACAAGGCTGGCGGCGATCCAGCCTCCGGCCGTGAAGATCGCAAAGTCTGCAACCTGTGCCAGTCCGCCTGTCAGGCCCAGCATTTCATTGCTGAATTCGCCCTTGTTGTAGAGGCCGAGCGCAATGCCGCCGACGATGATCGCGATATAGGCCACGTAGACCATGATGCGGAAACTGTTGATGATTAAGAACTTCATGGGTGTCCCCTTCCTGTTGCGGTGCCGAATTTAGGCAGATTAGCGCGTGCCGTCACGCGATTACACGTATGAAACGAACTTCCGGGCCGGAACGGTGCCGAATTGCATCAGGCCCCGCAGGCAGTTTACGCCTCGGGTGGCGCCAGTTTGCAGGTGAACATATCATTCACGACGCTGGCAAACTGGAGCTGTTCCTCATTGCTCAGCGAGGTGACGAAGGTTTCGACATCGCGCTTTTCGCGCCCGATCGACTGGGCGGTGCGCTTGAACAGGTCCGGATCGAGCTTTGCCTCCATGGCGTCGGCGATGCAGGCACATGTCTGGGCGTTTTCGCCGCCCGTCGTGCAAGCTGTTACGATGGCCTTGTTATCACTGTTGCCGCTGCAGGACGCGAGTAGCGTGAGGGCCGCGAGGGAGAGGGCAAGGTGGCGCATTCTGGCGGCTCCGTAATCATATTCGTCGCGTAGCCAATCATGAATCTTTCGTCAGGGGAAGCGGCTATTCCCGCCCGATAATCTTGTCGACCTGCACTTTCGTGCCGAAGGATTCGAGGAAATCCGCTTTCACGGCGAGCCGGTCATAGTCTTCCGCGACCCAGTCGAGGAAGGGCTTCCAATCGCCCGGCGCCCTGCCCTCATTGAACCGCGCATACGTGTCGAAAAACCAGTCCAGCATGCCGGTCTTGCCATGCTTGATATGCAGGTATTTGAATGACAGCTGCTCGCGCGCCTCTTCAAACGGCACCTTTTCGTGCAGCAATTTGTACAGGACAGCCATGATACCTGCCCGGTCTGCGCCCGACTTGCAGTGCATCAGGGCCGGATATTCGATCCGCTCAAACAGGTCGCGGGCGCCGAAGATGGCTTCCTTTGTGGGCGTGTCGCGGGAAAAGACCTGGAAATCGACCAGTTCAATACCGGCGGCCTCGCAGGCCTCCTTTTCCAGCAGGTAATAGCCCTTGGTGCTGGCGCCGCGCAGGTTGATGATGGTGCGAATGCCACGGTCTTTCGCATGTGCAAGCACCTGGCGCGGCGACGGCTGGTTGGCGCGCCACATGCCGGGCGCGATCTCGTGCAGGTTGCTGAAACGGGCCCGCAGGAAGCCGTGGTCGCCCCAGACAAGCTCGCGCCGCGCCCGTTTGCGACCGGACGGCGTGGCGAGATCGGCCGCCACATGCGGGCGTCGTTTGGCTTTGGGCGTGAGTTTGACCATGCTGCCTTCGCGATTACAGGTGTGCCCCGTCGCCTGCAAGCCGAGGCGGCAGCAAGTTTTTTTGATGATAGCTGCATCCAAATGGGCCGCTCGCGGCATCTCCCACATGAAGCCGGGCAAAAGGATCCGGTGAAACTGTGAGAAAGACTATCCAATGGAAGACATTCTTGTCCCAATCGTCCTGTTCTCTGTCGTGCCGGTGTGCATCTGGCTGGTCAGCTATTTCAACTATCGCAAACGCCTGACGGCCCATGAAACCGTGCGCCACGCCATCGATAGCGGCCAGACCATCTCGCCGGAACTGATCGAGAAAATGTCGTTGCTGGTCGACCCGATCCGCGCGGACCTGCGCCGCGGTGTCCTGTTCATCGCGTTCGGCGCGGCCTTTGCCGTCCTCGGCATGATGATCGGTCACGAAGAAGGTGAAGCGATCATGCCCATGCTGGGCGTGGCCTCGTTTCCGGTTTTCCTCGGACTGGCGTATCTTGGCCTCTGGGCATTCGGTCATGGCCGCAAATCGGCCTGATCTCTGGATCGTCGCTGCGGGAGGCACCGACATGCTCACCGACCCCGACCTGGCAGCCGATGCCGCACGTGGCAACGACAGCGCGTTCGCCGAACTTGTGCGGCGTCACCAGGCCAGGGTGAGAGGCATGTCCCGGCGCCTTACCGCCTCGTCCGGCGATGCAGACGACATTGCGCAGGCGACCTTCCTGACGGCGTGGCAAAAAATCGGCACCTATGCCGGAGGCACGTTCGCCGCGTGGATCTGCACGATCTGCTACCGGGAATTCCTGCAGGTGCGGCGACGCCAGAGACCGGAAATCGAATTTGACGAGACCGCGGAGATCATTCCTTTCGACCGGACAATGGCCGACACAGGCGACAAGATGGACCTGTCGCGCGCCCTCGCCAGACTGCCCGAAGCCCAGCGCATCTGCGTCACCCTGTGTGTCGCCGCCAGCCTGAGCCACAGGGAAGCTGCCGAAGCGACCGGATGGCCGCTTGGCACGATAAAATCACATGTGACGCGCGGCGTGGCCGCCCTTCGCAAACACCTTGCCGCCGACCAAGTGGCGTGATGGAGTAGAGACCATGCGAGACGAAGACACTTATGCCGACCTGACGGCCCTGTTCACCGCTGAAGACCGCGAACAAGAGGCCAAGCCGTTCGTGGACCAGGTGATGGGCCGTATCCGGGCACAGGCCCGCATGCGCAAACTGCTGCTGGCCGTGACAGGCCTGGGCGGCGCGCTTCTGGCGGCATCGCAATTGCCGAAACTGCTGGCCGATTCCGTGGGGCTGGATTCGTCACTGACAACATCGATCCTTCAGGCGCAGGAAGATGTCAGCGCACTGGCCAGCGCCAATCCGCTATGGCTCGGCATCGGCGCCGTGGTGATGCTCAGCCTGATGGCCGTCGCCGCGATGGAGCGGGCCTAGGGCACGAAGACGCCACCATTGGCGTGGATGGTCTGGCCCTGAACAAATTTCGCGGCGGGGCTGAGCAGGAATTCGACAACGCCGGTAAAGTCATCGTCTTGCGCAATCCGGCCCTGCGGGGTCATGCGGGCGGCACTCGCAAGGACTTTGCTGGCCGCCTCTTCGCCGCCGACCATGGTTGCCACTGAACTTGTCGCAACGATGCCGGGCGCCACGGAATTGATCGTAATGCCAAGCGGTGCCAGTTCCAGCACCAGGTAGCGGATCAAACCCTCGGCGAGGGTTTTGCCAACACCCAGCGCGGCATAGCCGGGCCTCGCCACCTTGGCGCCGGCGCTGGTGACAAACACGATCGAGCTGCCGGATTTGAGCACGGGCATCGCGGCCCGGACGAGGCGCAGCAAGGACATGCCGTTGACGTCGAGCGCCTTGGACAGGGTCGTCATGTCGGCGGACAACAGGTTGGTGGCATAAATCATTGCCGCATTGTGGACGATGTGAACCGGGCCATCATCACTGACACTCTGAACCAGCCGGTCAACGCCGCCCGGCTCACCGAGATCGCTGCGAACCGTGGTGACCTTCGCACCGAGCTGTTCGAGGCTTTCTTTTGCGTCTGCTGCGGCGCGCTCATCGCTCAAATAACCGAGAATAAGATGGGTATCCTTTGCGGCGAGACGCGTGGCAATCGCCAGCCCAATGCCTTTGGTGCCGCCGGTGATGATGGTGGTTTTCGTCATGTAAATCCGTTCCCTGAGCTGAGCCTGACGCGACATCGCAGCCAGGCTCTTGTCGACTTGCCCATGCCTTGTGCCTGCTTTCGCTTGGCCTAGACTGGCCGACAGTCCAAACCCATCGTCATGGGTGGCGCGTTCAGGGACATAGGATCACATGATACATCTCCGCGACATGAAAATTGGCGAATATGCCGATTTCATCGCCTACTTCATCCCTGATTACGCGGAAGAGATTTCTGCCAATTATGATGAGGACATTGGCGCTGCCCGCGCGCGCGCGGAACGCGAAGTGAAAGCCGACTTGCCTTTGGGCGTTGATACGCCGGGTCAGGTCCTGCTTTGCATGGTGAGAGACGGCGATGAAACCGACGCGCCTGTCGGGTATCTTTGGTGCAAACCCGAAGCGGCCGGCAAGACTGTTTTCATCAGCGAGTTTTACGTTCTGCCCGGCCACAGGGGGAAAGGGTATGCCAAATCCGCCTTGGTCGCCCTGGAGGACATGTTCGCCAGGACCGGTCATCGCGAAGCCAGGTTGCGCGTGGCCGCAAACAATGAAAAGGCGCAGCGCCTGTACCTGGCGGCGGGCTATCGCGCGACGGGCATCAATATGAGAAAATCCTTCGGCGGATGAACTGCGCCCGCGGGGGTCGCAGATCATCCGCCGATAAATCGAACACCCAAAGGCGAAAACGTGAGCGGCGTCGCTAGCCCACCTTTTTCCGTTTCAATGCAAATGCCAGTGTGATCGCAACATTCATCGAGATCATTCCGAAGACAAAAAAGAACGCCTCTCGATCAATCGAATCGCTCGCCCATTCTTCGCCGGCGATCAGCGCCATTGTGGCCACGCACAATAAATTGCCCGCAATCAGGGTTTTGCCGAACGGCACATTCTTTCTGACGGCTCGGCTGTTTCGCGCACACACAATGGCGTTGAGCATCATCAAAACGGCGAGGACGATCGTCGGCAAGTACTTGTCGGACTGACCGGTTCTCACTGCCAATGGCAACAACGCTAATTCCAACAGAGCACCAATTGTTGCCAGAACAAGTAGGACCGAATTTAAAATCAACACCAATGGTTTCATGACTGTCCTTCCTCAGAGCGTCCATCCTGAGCGAAGTCGAAGGATGAGCGCGGCCGCATTCCGCTGTTCACGTAACCCGTCCTTCGACTTCGCTCAGGATGAGCTACTCTGGCCTGCCCGCCAACCCATGCCTTCGAGCAGGGATTTGGTCTCATAGAGCGGTAGGCCGACAATGGTCGTGTAGCTGCCATTGATGTGGGTGATGAAGGCGCCGGCCATGCCCTGGATGCCATAGCCGCCTGCCTTGCCCTGCCATTCGCCACTGGCGACATAGGCGTCGATCTCCTGATCGGTGAGGCGTTTCATCCGGACCCGGGCAAGGACCGTGCGCGACTGCAGGCGGCCATCGGGCGCTTTCACGGCAATGCCGGTAATGCACTGGTGCGAGCGGCCTGACAGCAGGCGCAGGAAGGCTTCGGCTTCAGCGGCGTCTTCGGCCTTTTCCAGATTCCGGGTGCCGAGCGCAACGACTGTGTCGGCGGCCAGTACAAAGCCGTCGGCATCGCACGCCGCCGCCTTCTCGCGGGCGAGGCGTTCGGCCAGCACACGCGGGGACTCGTCCTTGCGGCGCGTTTCGTCAATGTCGGTGGGGGCGATGCGGGCCGGGACGATGCCGATCTGGGCAAGCAGGTCCCGCCGGCGCGGACTGGCGCTCGCAAGGATGAGCGGCGCGTGTCCGAAGCTCGCCATGCGTCTTACTTGAAGCGGTAGGTGATGCGACCCTTGGTCAGGTCGTAGGGGGTCATTTCAACCATGACCTTGTCGCCGGTCAGCACGCGGATACGGTTCTTGCGCATCTTGCCAGCCGTGTGGGCGATGATTTCGTGCTCGTTCTCGAGTTTGACGCGGAACGTCGCGTTCGGCAGCAGTTCGACGACCGTGCCTTCAAATTCAATCAGTTCTTCTTTCGACATGAAGTCTCCAAATTCAGAGCGGTCCGTTGCGCCGCCGAAACATATGTAGGGCGCGCCATAGCCCTTTGCACAGATTCCGGCAAGCGTGGAAGGTCAGAGGGGCTCGCGCTTGGCGATCGGTCACCGCTGCCTTATGGCTGGAAGCCCGGGAGGATACCATGCTTGATCTTGATCGCTTCGTCGAAGATTGCCGTGCAGCGGTGGCCGCAGACCCGACCCACAAGACCGTGCAGGACATCGTGGCGCGTGCGTTCAGCGATCCGGCGGACGTGCTGGCCGCCGTTGGCGAGCCGACGGCAGGAGGAATTGTCCCGCTCCATGTCGCCGACGACCTCACGATCGTGAATGTGATCTGGAAGCCCGGCATGACGCTGATGCCGCACAATCACGAAATGTGGGCGGTGATCGGCGTCTATGGGGGCCGGGAAGACAATATCTTCTGGCGCCGGGTGAAGGACGACCCGGAGGGCCGTATCGAGGCCGCAGGCGCAAAAGCCCTGTCGACAGGCGATGTCACGCCACTGGGCAAGGACGTGATTCACTCGGTGACCAACCCGATCCAGAAACTGACCGGCGCGATCCATGTCTATGGCGGAAATTTCTTCGAGATCCATCGCAGCGAATGGGATCCGGAACACCTGACAGAACAGGCCTATGACATCGAAAAAGCGAAGGCGATGTTCGGTCGCTGAGCGGCGACTGGCAGCGCCGGCTGGACGCCAGCCTAGCGCGTCTGGCCCGCATGTAGCGCGCAGATCAGGGTGAACAGGCGGCGGGCCGTGTGGAAGTCGACATTGACCTTGCCTTCCAGCCGCTCAGCCAGGAGTTCGGAGCCCTCATTGTGGATGCCACGCCGGGCCATGTCGATCGCCTCGATCTGGTGCGGCGTCTGGTTGCGAATGGCGTCGTAATAGCTGTCGCAGATCATGAAATAGTCGCGGATCACACCGCGGAACGGGCCCATCGACATGATGAATGTGTGGACGTCCTCGCCGGCCTCGTCGCGAACGGCGAATACCAGCTTGCGCTCGACCTGCGAAAGGCTGAGCGCATAGGGACCGCGATCATGGTCGATCAGGGCGAAGCTGTTTTCCTCGATCAGGTCGAAGATGGCGACGCGGCGCTCATGCTCGGCATCCGGGCCCGACGCGCCGAGGGTCTCGTCGTCAATGCTGACGGATATCAGGCGGTTGTCACCCATCGCCCCCACTCCGGTTCGTGCGGATGGAGATTGACCGCGCATGCGCTGGCAGGCCTTCGGCTTCAGCCAGCCGCATCGCTGCCGGGGCCAGCGCAGCAAAGCCTTGGGCGCTGACGCGCTGGACGCTCATCCGTTTGAGGAAATCATAGAGGCCAAGGCCCGAGCCGAAACGTGCCGCACGGCTGGTCGGCAGCACATGGTTCGATCCGGTGACATAGTCGCCAAGCGCCTCCGGCGTCAGGTGCCCCAGGAAGACCGCGCCTGCATGTCGGATCAGCGGCAGCAGGGCGTCTGGATCGGCAATGGCGAGTTCGAGGTGTTCCGGTGCGATCCGGTTGGCAATGGCTGCGGCGGTTTCAAGATCGGGGACGGTAATGATGGCCCCGTGGCGTTCCCAGGACACGCGGGCGCGTTCGCCCGTCGCCAATTCCTTCAACTGGTTTTCCACAGAGATTTCCACAGCTTTGCCCACAGCCTGATCCACAGTGATCAGGATCGACTGGCTGGACGGGTCATGCTCGGCCTGGGACAGCAGGTCGGCAGCCACCCAGTCCGGGTTGGCAGTGTGGTCAGCGATGATTAGGATTTCCGACGGTCCGGCAATCGTGTCGATGCCGACACGGCCAAAGACCTGACGCTTGGCTTCGGCCACGAAGGCGTTGCCAGGGCCGACAATCTTGTCGACCGGCTTCAGGCGTCCGGCGCCGAAGGCCAGCGCGCCGACAGCCTGCGCGCCGCCGATCGGGTAGTATTCATCCACGCCGGCCTTGAGCGCGGCATAGGCAACGGCCGGGGCGAGTTCGCCGCCCGGTGCCGGAGCGACCATGACGATGCGCTCCACGCCGGCGATCTTGGCGGGAACCGTGTTCATCAGCACGGATGAGGGATAGCTCGCGCGCCCGCCCGGCACATAGACGCCAACGCTTTCCAGCGCAGTCCAGCGCCAGCCGAGCTCGACGCCTGCACTATCGGTGAAGGCATGGTCTGCCGGGCGCTGCGCGGTGTGATAGGCCGCGATACGGTCGTGGGCGAAATCGATCGCCTCGCGCAGGTCTGCGGGGCAGTCTGCGGCGAGCGCATGCAGGTTCACATTGTCGGATTCCAGCGTGGTTGGGTCGAGCTGCAATTCATCATACTTGGCGGTGTAATCGGCCACGGCCTGGCCGCCATGGGTTTCGACATCTTCCAGTATCTTGCGCACGACGCCGGCGACATCATGCCCTGTCCCGCGATCCTCGGCGAGGAAGGCGGCAAATTCGCCTTTGAACGACGACGCTTCGGAATTGAACTTGCGCAACACGTTACCGCCGCCTTCGCTCGTGGCTCGGCAGGTTGCGGGTCGGCCAGACATAGTCGCTGTCGAGCAGGGTCGCGTCGAGCACTTCGACATCCAGCGTGATTTCCCCGTCGCCTGCAAACAGGAGCGTCACGGTGCCACCGGGCGGCTCGTCAGCTGGCGTGAAGGTGACATCAAGCAGGGAGAGGATCAGTTCCGGATCGGTCTTGGTGACCGCGCGGGTTTTCGCGCCCAGCACGCCATCAAAGGCGAGCAGCGACCGCACGCGAACGCCTTCCTTGGCGCGCGGCTGGCCTGCTTCCCAGCGGAACCGGTTCAGTTCCAGCGAAAAGCGGTTCTTGCGCGCCTCGTATTTCAGGCTGCCGGCCTTGACGACCGAGTCCTGGACCGCCGCTGCAATGACTTGAAGATCCTCGGCCGTTTCGGCCAGAAGACGCAGCGCGTGTGGTTCGGACATTGGGGCCCCTTATTCGTCCTCGCCCGACAGACGCTGGATATTGGCGCCGCAGGCATTCAGTTTCGCTTCCAACCGCTCAAACCCGCGATCCAGATGGTAGATACGGTTCACCACAGTCTCACCCTGTGCGGCAAGCCCTGCAATGACAAGTGAGACCGACGCACGCAAGTCTGTTGCCATCACGGGCGCGCCAGTCAGCTGCGGCACGCCTTTGACCACGGCCTCCTGCCCCCGGACATTTATGTCGGCGCCAAGGCGCGACAATTCCGGCGCGTGCATGAAACGGTTCTCGAAAATCGTCTCGCGAATGATGCTGGTGCCATCGGCCAGGCTCATCAGGGCCATGAACTGGGCCTGAAGGTCTGTCGGGAATCCCGGGTGCGGCTGGGTGGAGACGCTGACGGCCTTGAGGCGCGTGCCATTGCGGCGAATGCGAAGCGTGGACGCGGCCTCGTCGGCATCGACCGTGACGCCGGCTTCGCGCAGCTTGGCGATCATCGCGCCGAGGGCCTCGACCGGCGCGCCGTCCAGCGTGACATCGCCGCCCGCAGCGGCTGCCGCCATGGCATAGGTGCCGGCTTCGATCCGGTCAGGCATGACAGCGTGCGTGGTGCCGTGCAGTTTCTCGACGCCGGTGATGCGGATCGTCGACGTACCGGCGCCGGTCACTTTCGCGCCCATGCTGTTGAGGCAATCGGCGAGGTCTTCGATCTCGGGCTCGCGCGCGGCGTTTTCGAGAATGGTCTCGCCCTTGGCCAGGGTCGCCGTCAGCATGGCATGTTCGGTGGCGCCGACGCTGGGCATGGCAAACACGATATGCGCGCCCTTGAGGCCCTGGATCGCGGCCGCCTTCACGTAGCCGCTCTCGACCTTGAGGTCGGCGCCCATCGCCTCAAGGGCTTGAAGATGAAGGTCGACTGGGCGGGCACCGATGGCGCAGCCGCCGGGCAGCGAAACCGTCGCGTGGCCCGAGCGGGCAATCAGCGGGCCCAGCACGTTGAAACTGGCGCGCATCTTCCGCACCTGTTCATAGGGCGCGATCGTGCTTTTCAGCTCGGCCGCGTTGAGGCGGCAGGTCGACTCGCCCTTCGGCCAGTAGACTTCGACCCCCAGTGTTTCGAGCAGCTGCGCGAGGAAACGCGTGTCAGCCAGGCTCGGCATGTTGGTGAGCGTGATCGGCTCGTCGGTAAGCAGGCACGCGACCATGAGCTTCAGGGCCGAGTTCTTGGCACCGGAAACGCGAATGCGGCCATTCAACTGGGCGCCGCCAATGATGTTCAATCTATCCATGGCGCGCACTTATAGAGCGGTTCACGGCGCGGGAAAGGCGGGAATGTGGAACCTTGTGGCGCAAAAGCAGGCAGGATGGGGTCTCGCAGCGTCAGGACAGGGTGATCGGCAGCGCCTGCAGCCCGCGCAATCCGGACCGTTTGATCCATTTCAGCTGGTCCGGTTCGGTCATCAGGGCCATGCGCGGAGCGCGCCTGACGAGTTCGGACAAGGCGATTTCCGCCTCCGCCTTGGCCAGGTGCAGGCCAAGGCAGATATGCGGCCCATTCCCCCAACCCAGATGCCGGTTCGGTTGGCGGGCCAGATCGAGCCTCAGCGGGGCGTCGAATACGGCCGGGTCGAGATTGCCCGCCGCGAGCAGGGCCATGACCTTGTCGCCCTTCTTCAGTGCCCGGCCTTCGAACACCATGTCTTCGCGCACGAAGCGCGGCTTGGTCATCTGCACCGGTCCGGTAAATCGCATCAATTCATCGACCGCCACAGACAGGGCGTCGCCCTCCAGGCGGCTGAACGTGTCCAGCGCATCCGGCTCGGTGAGCAGCGTGAAGACGCTGGTCGAGAGCAGGTGTGTCGTGGTTTCGTGCCCGGCGACGAACAGGATGAACACCATCGTGACCAGTTCATCCTCGCTGAGCTGGTCGCCTTCCTGTTTGGCATGCACCAGCTCGCTCATCAGGCCCGGACGCGGATTGCGGCGCAAATCGTCGAGTTCGGCGCGCAGGGTCTTGAGCATCGGGCTCAGCGCGAAAACCGCGCGCACCAGTGCGAGCGGCGATTCGCCCGCGCTCAACGCCCCCATGGTGGCGTCAAACCGGGCCTGCGTCGCCTCGCTCATCCCGAGCACCGTGTAGATGACCTGAAGCGGCAGCTTGCGGCAGAAGCCCGCGACGAGGTCCGGATTGCCGCTGGCGACATAATCGTCGAGCAGTCGGTCAACCTGCTGCCGGATCAGTGGCCGCATCGCGTCGATACTGGTGCGGCGGAACGGCCCGTCTGCCAGACGCCTCAGCCTTTTGTGGTCCGGGTCGTCGAGCGAGAGGACATTGTTCGCCAGCGTGCGAAAGACCTTGGGCAGGAAGGGCATGCCGAACGCGGATTTGTGGCCTGCATTGCGGGCATCCACGGCGAAATGCCCGGTATCCTTCAACAGCGCCTGGCTGGCGGCATGGCGGGTCGTGGCCAGCATCGGACCGAACAGCGGCAGTTTCATTTCGCAGAACGGACCCGCCTCGACCAGTTGCGCCAGCGCCGCGTGAGGGGATCGCTTGAACGCCTGGGAGGTCAGGTCCGGCCGGGTCAATCCGGCTTGCCTTCCGGAGCGGGCGGGCTGTCGTCTTTCGGCTTGCGACTGGCGACCTTGCGGCGCTTCAGGTTCGCCCGTAACGCTTCGGCGCGGCGGGCAACTTTTTCGGGGTCTTTCGGCGTGTGGGACATATCCTGCAGCTTTTCGCGGTTAAACGGTCTTTTCATCTTGGAAGGCATAAGCTAAAGCCGCGACTTGCAAACGGCAACGCCGCGGTAGCTCAGTGGTAGAGCGCGTCATTGGTAATGACGAGGTCGGGAGTTCAATTCTCCCTCGCGGCACCAGTTTTCTCTCTGGTTTTCAGCGTATTGCCGGCTTCGATACGACCCTCCACCTCTCCGGACCGCGCTTTCGTTCATCGCATGCTTCACAGCGCTCGTCGCGGGAACGAACAGATATTTCACGTTGATTTTGCTCACAGGGAATGAGTTGCGCTTCCAAAGCAAGACCGATTAGTGTCCGCCTGACAATTCGCCAGTCGTTCCTCGGGCCGCCAAGACGATCAGCCTGTCGCTTCGAACGAAAATGCAACAAGGTTTCCAGCCTCGCTACGAGGCACACG
>NZ_JBBKXE010000213.1:0-8002 GCF_037969335.1 Hyphomonas sp.
CGCGAAATCCAGGGCAAGGTCGTGCTGGAATCCGTCGATGCACTGATGGGCATGCCTCAGGACTATATCGACGCGCACCAGCCCGACGAAAACGGTCAGATCACGATCACGACCGACTATCCCGATACCGGGCCCATCTACAGCTATTCGCCGAACGAAGCGCTGCGCAAGGAACTCCGCAAGGTCGACAGCGACCGGGCCTACCCGGAGAATATCGAGCCGCTGCGCAGGCTTCTGGAAAAGCGCTACGAGCTGGCCACCCTGCTCGGCTATCCGAACTGGGCCGCCTATGTCACCGAAGACAAGATGACCGGCTCGCCGGAAGTCGCCGAAGCTTTCCTGTCACGCGTCGAGACCGCTGCAACGGATGCAGCCGGCATTGAATACCAGCGCCTTCTCGCCAAGCTCGTCGAAACGCAGCCCGACGCCGACAGCGTGCCGGAATGGAGCAGCAGCTACCTCGCAGAGCAGATACGGCAATCGGACTATGCGCTCAACAGCCAGGAAGTCCGCCAGTATTTCGCCTATGACAATGTCCGCAGTGGGATCTTCGCGCTGGTGCAGGACCTGTTCGGCGTCGAAATCCGCGACTGGGCCGATGCCCCTGTCTGGGACGAAAGTGTCACCGCACACGAGATGTACC
This sequence comes from Hyphomonas sp., assembly GCF_037969335.1. Classification (GTDB taxonomy): domain Bacteria; phylum Pseudomonadota; class Alphaproteobacteria; order Caulobacterales; family Hyphomonadaceae; genus Hyphomonas. The sequence continues at coordinate 644 of NZ_JBBKXE010000213.1, forward strand.
GGAATGGCGAACTGATCGGTCGCTTCTTCCTCGACATGCATCCCCGTGACGGCAAGTTCAAGCACGCCGCCGCTTTCCCGATCCGCCTCGGCCCGACATCCGACGGTGTGCCGGTCGGGGCGCTGATGTGCAACTTTCCGGCAGGCGATCACACGACCGGCCTGATGGAACACCGCCAGGTCGAGACCTTCCTCCACGAGTTCGGCCACCTCATTCATGCCATGTTCTCCGGGCAGCCAGACTTTGCCAGCCTCAGCATGGGCAATCTCGAATGGGACTTCATCGAAGCCCCGTCGCAGATGCTGCAAAACTGGGTTTGGGACTATGATACGCTCGCCAAGTTCGCCGTGAATGCAGACGGAGAAACCATCCCGCGTGAGCTTGTCGAAAAAATGAATGCCGCGCGCGACTTCGGCAAAGGCCTCACCACGCTTCGCCAGCTGGTCTATGCTGGCGTTTCGCTCAATTATTACAACCGCCCACCAGATGAAGTGGACTTCGACGAAATCTGGAATGAGCGCCAATCGGCCCTCAGCCCGTTCGAGGCGCTGCCGGATGTCCATCGCTATGTCAGCTTCGGTCATCTCGATGGCTATTCGGCGATCTACTACACGTATCAATGGTCGCTCGCGATCTCGACCGACCTGTTCACGGAATTCGAGAAGAATGGCCTGCGCGACACGGCCACAGCCGCGCGGTATCGCGATAGCGTGCTCGCGCCCGGCTCATCAAAACCGGCCGCACAGCTCGTTCATGACTTCCTCGGTCGCGACTGGACGCCGGAAGCCTACGAACAGAAGCTGATCGACGCGGCCAAGTCCGGCAAACCGATGAAAAAGTAAACATGAATCGTGACTGGTGAAGGAAGAGAGCATGCCTGCCAAATGTCCAAATTGCGATTGGAAGTTGCCTCCCCTCGCCAAGCGACCAGCTAACGGCACCACGATCCTTTGCCCAACATGCGATACAAAACTTATCTTCCGCGCGACGAGCCGCTGGATGCGCGCGGGCTTTTTTCTGATATTGCTGCTACTTCTAGGTCTAATTCGGCTCAATGATGGAAATGAATTGCCATTCGTCGGACTGGGAATCATCTTTGTACTTCTGTACGTGTTTCTCGCGTCAAAGAGCGAGAGGTTTGAGTTGGAAGCCTGCGGACCCGCTTCTGAATTCAAATAGGTCAGTCAAAGTGAGTCCCAGCGCTCACTTAACCGGAGACCGCCCATGCTCGAGATGCGCCCCAATTGTGAACGCTGCGATGCCGATGTCGCGCCTGACGAAGTCGGCGCCTTCATCTGCTCGTTCGAGTGCACCTTCTGCGCCGATTGCGCCGATGGTCCGCTGGACGGCGTCTGCCCGAATTGCGGCGGTGATCTCGAGCCCCGCCCGATGCGCAAGGGCAAGGCGCTCGCCGGCAATCCCGCCAGCACAAAGCGCGTCGGCCTCAAGTAACCGCCACCGCCTGCTTCCTTCCCCGGCCCGCTTCGGCTAGAGAGCCCGCCCATGGCTGACAAAATCCCCCTGCGCGAACGCACCCGCCTCTATCTCATCACCCCGCCGCGCGTTGATGATGTGCCCGAATTCGCCGCCGTGCTCGAAGGTGCGCTCGAGGCCGGGGACGTCGCCTGCCTGCAGATCCGCCTGAAGGGCGATGACGGCAAGATCGATGTCGCCGCAACGCGGGCCGTCGCCGAAGCCGTTACCGCCATGGCCCAGGCCTATGGCGCCGCCATCATCATCAATGACAGTCCCGAACTCGCCGTCGAGCTGGGCGCTGATGGCGTCCATATCGGCCCCGAGGACATGACCATCAAACAGGCCCGCGAGATCGTCGGCACCGACATCATTCTCGGCGCCACCGCGAAGAACAGCCGCCACGCCGCCATGGCTGCCGGCGAACAGGGCGCCGACTATGTTGCCTTTGGCGCCTTCTACCCGACGACCACCAAGGCCGGCACTGTCCCCGCCGAGCTCGAGCTCCTCGAATTCTGGCAGGAGACGATGGAACTCCCCTGTGTCGCGATTGGCGGCATCACGGTCGAAAACGCTGCGCCGCTGGTCACCGCTGGCGCCGACTTCCTCGCCGTCTCTTCCGGTGTCTGGAACCATCCAGAGGGCGCCGCCGCAGCCGTAATGGCCTTCAATGCCCTTCTGGATCAGCTGCAACCGCGTTAACACCCCGCCGCTTGACCCTTGCGCGGCAAAGGCTTAACCCGCGCCAAACCCCAACAAGGACGACTTCAATGCCCAAGATCAATGGTAATGAAATCAAACCCGGCAATGTCATCGAGCACGAAGGCACCGTCTGGCGCGCGATCAAGACCATGGCCGTCAAACCCGGCAAGGGTGGCGCTTTCAACCAGGTCGAGCTTCGCAACCTGTTCAACGGATCGAAGTCCAACACCCGCTTCCGTGCCAACGAGTCGGTCGAGCGCGTGCGTCTTGAGCAGAAAGAGTTCCAGTTCCTCTTTGCCGACGAGAACGCGTTCACCTTCATGGACACCGAGACCTACGAGCAGATCATGATCGAGCGTGATTTCATCGGTGACCAGGGCGCTTTCCTTCAGGACTCCATGATGGTCCAGATCGAATTCTATGGCGAACGCCCGATCGGCGTCGCCCTGCCCGACCAGGTCACACTCGAAATCCTCGATACCGAACCGGTCGTCAAAGGCCAGACAGCCGCCAACAGCTTCAAGCCGGCCATGTGCACCGGCGATATCCGCGTCCTCGTCCCGCCCTTCGTTGGCGTCGGCGAGCGCATCGTCGTCCAGACCGCCGACAGCACCTATCTGCGCCGCGCAGACTAGTCAGGACCAAACATGTCTAAGCCCTCCCCCGTCGGTTCCGTAATGATCACCGCCGCCCGTGCCGCAGGCCGGGCGCTGGCGCGTGATTTCGGCGAAGTCGAAAACCTCCAGGTCTCCAAGAAGGGCCCGGGCGATTTCGTTTCGAACGCCGATCACCGCGCCGAGGAAATCATCTATTCCCAGCTCTCCAAGGCCCGCCCGGGCTATGGCTTCGTCATGGAAGAGCGCGGCATCATCGAGGGCACCGACAAGTCCAACCGCTTCATCGTCGACCCGCTCGACGGTACGCTCAACTTCCTGCACGGCCAGCCGCACTATTGCGTCTCCATCGCGCTTGAGCGCGAAGGGAAGCTGTTCGCCGGCGTCGTCTTCGATGTCGCCAAGAATGAAATCTTCTGGGCCGAAACCGGTCGCGGCGCCTGGCTCGAACAGCGCAAGCTGCGCGTTGCGACCCGCCGCAAGCTGGCTGATTCCGTCATCGCCACCGGCACGCCATGGGTCGGCAAGGCGGAAGCCTGGCACATCGGCTTTGCCCGCGAGATCGCCGCAATGACGCCTGTCTGCGCCGGCATCCGCCGCTATGGTTCAGCCGCGCTCGACCTCGCCTGGGTCGCCGCCGGCCGTTTCGACGGTTTCTGGGAACGTGACCTCAAGTCATGGGACGTCGCAGCAGGCGTTGTCCTCGTCCGCGAAGCAGGCGGCATGGTCGAAGAGATCGACGGCGGTGATATCCTGAAAACAGGTTCTATCGTCGCCGGCAACGAGGACATCCTCCCGCTCGTCCAGAAGCAGATCCGCCACGCAGCCGCGTTCGGCAAGGCCGCAGCGATCGAATAGACCCGGCAAAATTGGATAAGTGACACCTGCGTCAAGTATTGTGGCATTCGTATTGCCATTGTAACGTCCAGGCATGACCCAGACAGACACAGACGTACTCATCATCGGCGCCGGCCTTTCAGGCATTGGCGCAGCGGTTCACCTCACCCGGGAATGCCCTGACCGGACCTTCCGGATCATCGAAGCGCGTGATGCGATCGGTGGCACATGGGACCTGTTCCGCTATCCCGGCATCCGCTCGGACAGCGACATGTATACGCTGGGCTACAATTTCAAACCGTGGACCGACGCGAAGGCCATCGCTGATGGTCCCAACATTCGCAAATATGTCCGGGAAACCGCCGACGAGAACGGCATTACCGACAAGATCCAGTTCAATACCAGGGTCGTCGCCGCAGACTGGTCCAGCGCCGACCATCTCTGGAACGTCACGCTGGATCATGGCGGCACGACCGAACTCACGACGTGCCGCTTCCTGTTCCTGTGCGGCGGCTATTACAGCTACGACAAGCCGTTCCGGCCTGACTTCCCGAACGAAGCAGACTTCAAGGGCCAGATCATCCACCCCCAACTCTGGCCAAAAGATCTCGACTATTCCGGCAAGAAAGTCGTCATCATCGGCTCAGGCGCAACAGCCGTCACGCTGGTCCCGGCGATGACCGACAAGGCCGCGCATGTCACCATGCTGCAGCGCTCGCCATCCTATGTCGTGTCGCGTCCGGCGGTCGATAAGTTCGCAACCTTCCTGCGCAAGATTCTGCCCGAGAGCTGGGCCTACAACGTCATTCGCTGGCGCAATGTCACGATGGGTCAGTTCTTCTACAACCAGACCCAGACGAAGCCCGAAAAGGTTCGCGAGCAATTGCTCGGCATGGTCCGCAAGGAACTTGGCCCCGACTATGACGTCGAGAAGCACTTCACCCCCACCTACAAGCCGTGGGAACAGCGCCTGTGCCTCGTTCCGGATTCCGACCTGTTCGAAGCCCTCAAATCCGGCAAGGCCGACGTCGTCACTGACCATATCGAGTCATTCACCACTGACGGCATCCGCCTGAAATCCGGCGAGACGCTAGAAGCCGATATCATTATCTCGGCCACCGGCCTGAACCTTCAATACATGAACGGCATCGAGGCCAGCATCGACGGCCAGCCGATCCATGCCGGAGAGCTCCTGAACTACAAGGGTGTGATGCTGTCCAACGTCCCGAACATGGCGCTCACCTTCGGCTACACGAACGCGTCGTGGACCCTGAAGGCCGATCTCACGTCGGAATATGTCTGCCGCGTGCTGAACCATATGAAGGAAACCGGCACGACCAGCGTCATGCCCTATCTCGACCACTTCCCGGCCGAAACAGACCCCTTCGTGGTCGGCTTCTCATCTGGCTATTTCGCGCGCGCAATTGATACGCTTCCCCGCCAGCACAAGGAAAAGCCCTGGAAGCTCAACATGAACTATCGCGAGGATATGAAGAACCTTCGCAAGGCGCCGATCGAAGATGGCGTGCTGACCTTCTCGGGCGAACGCGAGCCCGCCGTCATCCTTCAGGCCGCCGAATAGGGCCCTGCCCCTGTCAATCCATGCCATCCTTCGCTATCTCAACCCTGTGAGGTGTTTGAGTTAGCGGAGAAATATCATGTGGTTATTGCTTTTATGGTGGTGCGTTGACGATCACCTCGCAGCGGCAGTCGGCGCGCCCGGGCTTGGCGAACTCCCAATCTGGGTGCCGCTCATCCTGTCGCTTGCCTTCGCCTTCACCATCGACGGCAAGGTCAAGAAGCTGCGCAAGCCCTAGGCTGTCTCGCTGGCAAACTGCAGTTCGGCAAGCCGCGCATAGAGGCCGCCCTGCGCGACCAATTGGTCGTGCGTGCCTTCCTCGACGATCCGCCCCTGCTCCATGACCACGATCCGGTCGGCCCGCCGCACCGTCGACAGGCGGTGTGCGATGACCAGCGTCGTGCGGCCCTCGGCAGCATTCGCAATCGCGCGGCGCACGGCCGCTTCGCTCTCGGAATCGAGCGCTGAGGTTGCCTCATCCAGCAACAGGACCGGCGCGTCCCGGACCAGCGCCCTGGCCAGTGCCACGCGCTGGCGCTGGCCGCCCGACAGGCTGCGTCCCTTCTGGCCAAGATCTGTCGCAAGGCCCTCCTTGTCTGACAGGAAGTCCATCGCCTCCGCCATCCGCGCAGCATGTTCCAGCAGCTTTTCGTCCGGATTGTCGGTGCCGAAGGCAATATTCTCCGCCGCCGTCCCTGTGAACAGCGCCGATTCCTGCGGCGCATAGGCAAACTGCCGGCGCCAGTCAGCCGGGTCTGCCGCGACCGACGGCACGCCATCGAGCGTCACGTCACCTTTCTGCGGATCGAACAGGCGCAATGCCAGCCGGAACACGGTCGTCTTGCCGGCCCCGCTCGGGCCGACCAGCGCAACAAACTCGCCCGGTTTCACCGACAGCGAAAAATCCTCCAGCGCCGAGAGCGTCTCATGGCCATAGCGGAACGTCACATGATCGAATGCCAGCGCGCCGGTGACCTTTGCGGGCAGCGCCACCGGGTGTTCCGGCGCTTCGATCTCGATCGCGGTGTTCAGCACTTCAGCGGCACGGTCAGCGGCGCCCGCTGCCCGCATCACTTCGCCATAAACTTCCGCCAGCATGCCGATGCCAGACCCCGCATACAGCGCGTACATGACCATGGAGGCGAGGTTGCCGAATGTCATCTCGCCCGTCGCCACACTGCGCGCGCCGAGCCACAGCACCCCCACAAAACCGCCAAACAGCAACACTGACACCATCACGATCATGATCGCGCGGGCGCCGATCCGTTTCATCGCGGCATCGAATGTCGCCTCGATGGCGGTCGTGAACGAAGCCAGCCGCCCCCCTTCGCGGCCATAGGCCTGCACCAGTTCGATTGCGTCCAGCGCTTCGGCGGCCTCCGCTCCGGCATCCGACAGGCGTGATTGCGCCCGGTTCGACATTTTCCTGATGATACGGCCAATCCCCATCACCGGCAGCACCGCGATCGGCAGCATGGCCAGCAGCGTCAGGCCCAGCTTCCAGTTCACCACCATCATCATGACCAGCGCGCCGGTCGTCGTCAGCAGCGTACGGGTGGCCAGCGAGGCAGACGTGCCAAGGAATGTCTCGATCAGGGTTATGTCCGCCGTCAGGCGCGACACGGCTTCGCCAGAGCGCATCTTCGAGTGATAGGCAGGCGAGAGCTTCAGGAGATGGGCATAGAGGTCACGGCGCAGGTCAGCCGCCACCCGCTCGCCGAAGCGCGACACGAAATAGAAGCGCACCGCGCCCAGCAGGCCCGAGGCGATTGCCGCAAGAAACACCCAGAAAAAGGCCTCATTGATCAGGTTCAGCAGGGTCTGGACATTGCCATCGGCAGACCGGCCGGCATCTGCCGCCTGCCCCAGCAGGATCGGAATGAACAGGCTGGCGGCAGCCGCCAGGATGAGGAAAACCAGCGCAACGCCGACCGTCACCCAATGTTTCTTGAAATACGGCAAGAGCAGCGTCAGGGGCTTCAGGCTGCGGCCCTTCGGCCGCGCCATCCCTTCCCCGCCCTCGGGAAGCGTGGTGCGGCGATCCTCGACGAGGCTGGTTTCTGTATCGGCCATGGGAGTTCTTTCTGCGCGCACGCATCAATTCAATGCAAGCGCCCTCTTGCAGGACGCCGCTGTTTCAGTTACACGCCGGGC
>NZ_JBBKXE010000214.1:0-3576 GCF_037969335.1 Hyphomonas sp.
CGGCCCGCTCCCGTGTAAGAGGCGCCCTCGCATCAGCGAAACGGTTCGGTAGCTCAGCTGGTTAGAGCGCGCGACTCATAATCGCGAGGTCGGGAGTTCAAGTCTCCCCCGAACCACCATTCAGGCGCGTTTGGCGCCGAGTTCCCAGCCTGTGTCCTCATCTGCCATCAGCACGTCCGCCAGTGTCGCCACCAGCGCCCGCGGGCGGATCGGCTTTTCGATCATGGCGGTAAAGCCCGCCCGTTCGCAGGCGGCCTTGCGCTCGGCGCTGATATCAGCGGTGACGGCGAGGATGGGGGCGAGCTGGTTAGGACCAGTCGTGCTGCGCAAGGTGCGCACGACCGTCTCGCCACTGCCGCCCGGCATGTGGATATCGGCAAGGATGGCCTGATAAGGCACTTGGCCGGCGCGTGCGATGGCATCGGCGGCATTCTGGACAGTCTCGACCTGCCAGCCGGCTGCTTTCAACGCCTGGGACATGACGAGCGCGCTGATGGCGTGGTCTTCGGCGATCAGGATTTTGCCCAGCGTCAGGCTACGCATGCGCGGCCTGTGAGGCGCATCGACGGCCAGGCGCGGCCCGGCGCGCAGCACCGGAAGCGTGACCGTGAACACCGACCCGCCGCCGGCATTGTCTGCCAACTTGATCTCTCCGCCGAGCAGGGCGGTCAGTCCCTTGGCGATGGACAGGCCGAGACCCGATCCTCCGTGCGTCTGGGCGGTGGACGCGCGGGCTTGTTCAAAGGCCTTGAACAGGCGGGCCTTGTCCGCGTCCGAAATGCCACAACCGGTGTCGGACACAGTCATACGCAGCTTGAGGTGGCCAGCCGCCTCAAGTGTCGCGAGTGTCACGCTGACATAGCCGTGCTCCGTGAATTTCAGCGCATTGCTCATCAGGTTGAACAGGATCTGGCGGACGCGCATGGCGTCGGATTCGATGCGCATCATGCTGTCGGACTCGACATGGATGCGCAGGTCGAGCCGCTTGCCGGCAATACGCGACTGCCAGAGGTCGCGCGCTTCGGCGGCGAATTCATGCAGGTCGAACGGGCCCGGACTGACAGGCAGCTTGCCGGCCTCCAGGCGCGACAGGTCCAGGAGGTCGCCCAGAAGACGGTCGAGATGGTTGCCGCTTTCGCTGATCGTGCGGGCGAGACGGCGCGGCTCGGCGCCGGAGACCGTATCCTGCAGGAGGTCGGCGACACCGAGAATACCGGTCAGCGGCGTGCGGATTTCGTGACTGAGAAAGGCGAGGAAACTGGACTTGTCACGGGCGACGTCAATCGCCCGGGCCGTGGCCTGCTGGAGGCGTTTGCCGGCGGCCTGCATGGCGCGGGCCCTGAGCGCGTTCTCCTGCGCCACCGCAGCAAGAATGGCACCCGGACTGACCAGGCCTTTGTAGCGTCCGTCATGCAGGACGATCACGCCGTCAGTGAGGGCCGACGTATTGCCGTCGGCGGCCAGTTTGGCGATGAGCGCGACCGCCGTGCCGGTTTCGGCCATGACCGGTTTCGGCGTCATGAAATGGCTGACCGCGCGGTCGGCAGCGACGTCGCGCCCGCTCGGGCTGGCGAGCACTTCGGTAAGGCGCGCGCGCGTGACCTGGCCAAGGACCGCACTGTTGATGATGACAGGCAAGGCGAACAGGGATGGGTCGGACAGGAACAGGCCGAGCGCGGCCGAGGCCGACATGTCTGCACCGATCGGCGCAACGCTGATCGCAATATCCTCTACACGTACCGGCATTTTTTGAGAATGCGCCCCTCACCCGTTAAGCGCGCATTCTCCGTGAAATTCGTTTACGCGCCGCAAACGTTTCCCTAACGGATTGTAAACCATGCGGGCGGGGCAAGGGTGTGGTCAGGGGAGGGTTGCGGGCCCGGTATGGGTTATGATGTCACCCTTGGGCACGGCCTTGCCGCCCTGCGTTTCGAACCCGCCTTTCGGCATATCAGGCCCCTCATTGTCACGGAAATAGAGCGGCAGGCCATAGCCGAGAAGGGGCTGCTGGGTCACCGCAGTGAGGTAGTGGGCATAGTGGACGTGCACATGCGGTTCGGACGTGTTGCCGCTGTTTCCACAGGCGCCGATGAGGTCGCCTTCCTGAACCGTGTCGCCGGCTGACACGGCCACGCTGCCCGGCTTGAGGTGGGCAATCACCAGATAGTTCCGGCCGGGCTCGGTCTGGATCATGACATGGTTGCCCATGATCTGCTTTGGCGGCAGCGGCAGCTTGCCGGGAACCTGTTCCGGTTCGCCGTCATGGGCGACGGCCACGGTGCCGCTGACGGGGGCGAGAACGGGCTTGCCGTAGCAGCCATAGTCTTCGAGCACGTCACTGCCGGTGAAGCCGGGTTCGATGATCAGGTCATAGGCCCAGCGCTGGTCGGGATAGGCGGCGTGGTAATTGGTGACCACGGTGTCGCCGCCCCAGGCGACGCGGACGGGGCCGTCGAGCGGTACGCGAATGGCCAATACAGGCTGGGTGGACGCGAGCCGCGCGGGGTAGGCCTGTCCAAGCAGCATGGGCAGGAAGGGGGCGGCAAGGGTGAGGCAGGAGAGTGCCAGGGTGATCCAGCCGAGGCGGCTCGCCCAGCGTTTGCGGACCGCGAGATAGATCAACGCGCCGATCAGGCAAAGCAGGCCTGCCAGCGGCATGTAGAGCTGCGACACGTGCCAGAGGACCACCCGCGTTGCCGGGTCCAGCCATTGAAGCGACACCTGCAATGCCAGCAAGGCGATCAGGATCGCCAGCGGAAACCATCTCAGAATGCGCATGCGGCCCCCCTCCGCCAGCGTGTCGCCTTATTTGATTTCGCCCTGATGGGTGACGATCTTGCTGACCAGGCCGTATTTCACGGCTTCCTCGGCGCTCATCCAGAAGTCACGGTCGGTGTCCTTCTTGATCTGCTCGAGTGACTTGCCGGTGGCATCGGCGAAGATCTGGTTCAGGCGTTCGCGCATCTTGAGGATTTCGCGGGCCTGGATCTCGACGTCCGTAGCCTGGCCGCCAACGCCGCCGCGCGGTTCATGCAGCAGGAAGCGGGTATTCTTCAGGGCGAAGCGGTTTTCCTTCTTCGCGGCCGAATAGATCAGGGCGCCAGCCGAGGCGACCCAGCCCGTGCCGAGCACTTTGACCGGTGCGGTGACAAACTTGATCATGTCGTGGATCATGTCGCCGCTTTCGACGTGGCCGCCGGGCGAGGAAATCACCAGCAGGATCGGCTCCTTGCTGTTCGCCGACGACAAAGCCAGCAGGCGTTCGCAGACGCGCTTGGCCTGTTTGAAGTCGATCCCGCCGGTCAGCAGGATGGTGCGGGCCTTGAAGAGGGCTTCTTCAAGGAACGCATTCGGCTCGCCCATTGGCGGGCTTTCGGCTTCTTCGTCGTCGAGGCGGGAATAAGGTGACATGTCATCTCCGGACAAGGGATTCTGAATACGGCACCATAGGTGAGGCGCGCTGGCGTCCGGGTCAAGGCTGGAGAGGTTAAACCCGTGGAAAACGCTGTATTTGCTGGATCATTCATCTTCCCCCACGAGTGGGGGAAGTGGGGTTCAGCCCGCATGGGCTGAAGG
>NZ_JBBKXE010000215.1:0-12804 GCF_037969335.1 Hyphomonas sp.
CACATTTTTACCACTACCAAACAGCCTTGGTTGCGCCTTCCCGAAGGTTCCCGCGTCGTCGACATTTATTATGAGTATGAGGCAACCTGGTCACCGGATAGCCTGAGCCGAAGGGCCGCGCTGTTCGAGGCGGCGGGGATCGCACTGCCTTGAACTGGGGCGGAGGCGGAACGCTCCCGTCTTGCACAAGGAAAAGCCCGCCCCTTTCGGAGCGGGCTTTTTTTGTCGTTTCAGATTCTTCTGATGCCGCTCAAGAGCTGCGCAGGGCGACTACACTGTCAGCCAGTCGGACCTCACATAGGGTTCGCCGAGGTCGCGGGCGACGGCTTCGTGGGCGATCTTGCCAGCGTCGACGGTGAGGCCGTGGGCGAGGTGAGGGTTGGCGTTGATGGCGGCGCGTCCGCCCAGGTTCGCAATCTGCATCACGAAGGGCAGGGTCGCAATGGTCAGCGCGTAGGTGGAGGTGCGCGGCACGGCGCCCGGCATGTTGGCGACGCAATAGTGCAAGATGCCGTCGACATCATAGATCGGATCTTCGTGCGTAGTGGCATGGCTGGTTTCGAAACAGCCGCCCTGGTCGATGGCGATGTCGACGAGCACGGCGCCCGGTTTCATCGTCGAGAGCTGGGCGCGCGAGATGAGCTTGGGGGCGGAAGCGCCGGGGATCAGCACGGCGCCGATCACGAGGTCTGCATCCTTGACCGCTTCAGCGAGGCTGTGGGCGGTGGAATACATCGTTTTCACCGAGCCGCGGAACTGTTCGTCCAGTTCGGCGAGGCGGTTATTGTTGCGATCGAAAATCGTGACGTCGGCGCGCATGCCGACAGCGATTTCAGCTGCGTGGGTGCCGGAGACGCCGCCGCCGATGATGACGACTTTCGAAGGGGCAACGCCCGGAACACCGCCGAGCAGGATGCCGCGGCCCCGTGTCCTGCGCATCAGGGCCCAGGCCGCAACCTGCATCGACATGCGACCGGCCACCTGGCTCATCGGGCGGAGCAGCGGCAGGCCGCCATCATCGTCCGTGACAGTCTCGTAGGCGATGGCGAGGCAGCCCGACTTCATCAGGCCGGCGGCCTGTACGGGGTCCGGCGCAAGGTGGAGGTAGGTGAAGAGTGTGTGGGCGGGGGTGAGGCGGGCCGTCTCTTCCGGCTGCGGCTCCTTCACTTTCACGATCAGTTCGCTCGATGAGAACACTGCGTCGGCATCGGGCAGGATTTTCGCACCGACTGCCGTGTACGCGTCGTCCGGGAAGCCCGATCCGAGCCCGGCACCGGACTGGACGTTGACGTCATGGCCTGCGCGGGTGAGTTCGCCGACGCTTTCCGGTGTCAGTCCGACACGGGATTCCTGTTTCTTGATTTCGGTTGGAACGCCTATGCGCATGTTCGCTCTCCCTGAGGCAGGCCTTGCCTATAAACCTGCCGGGAGTGGAATTCCAGCCCCGGTCAGGCAGCGACTTCGATCAGGTCGGGATCGTCGTCGTCGTCATCATGGTCGCTGGCATCACCGATGCTGAAGCGCTCGGCCTCTTCCTCCATCCATTCGCGGACCTCCGGTTCGGGTATGCCGAGGGTGAGCAGGATATCGGCGACCATTTCGATGCCCTTGGGCTGGCCGGCGGCAAAGTGCGCGCGGACGCCGAGATCGAGATAGCGTTCGAGGTCGAGACGGCTGTCGACGGCCACGAAGCGGACCAGGTCGGGAAAGCGGCGGGTGATTGTCGGGGTCACTTCGCGGGAGATTTCGTAGCGCGAGAAGCCGAGCACGACGGCGCGGGCATTGCTGCCGCCGACGGCCTCGACGAGCTTCATGTTCGACGCATCCCCGAATGACACGTGATAGCCGTCAGCCACGGCGGACAGGAAGCGGTCGGGGTCCGCCTCGGTGGCGATATAGGGAATGTCATGATCGACAAGGGCATCGATGGCGAGGCGACCGGCTGACGACATGCCGATGACGATGACCGGGCGGTCGCTGACATTGGATGTCGTGCTGGTGAATTCGGCTTCGGTCTTGCTGCGCTCGGCGAGATGGCGCGACAGGCGCACGCCGAGACCGGCCCAGCTGGGCGCAAGCGCGAGCGAGAGGGCGACGGCGGCCACGATACTGCTCATCAGGTCTATCGAGATGCCGGCCGTGATGGCGCCAAGCGACAGGATGACCAGGGTGAATTCAGAGCCTTGCGCCAGCAGGAATGACATCTGCGTCGCGCCCGGTCTGCTCCACTTGTTGAGGCGCGCGGCGAAATAGCCGAGGCCGGTCTTCACGACCAGGATGGAGGCTGCGCCCAGCAGGACGAAGGGCAGGTGGGAGAGCAGGGCGGAAATGTCGATACCGAGACCGACGCTGATGAAGAAGAAGGACAGGAGCAGGCCCCTGAACGGGCCCATCTCGGTCTGGACCTGATGGCGGAAGGGCGTGCCCGACACGGCGAGGCCGGCGAGGAAGGCGCCCAGTGTCAGCGACAGGCCGATGACAGCGGTGGCGCAGGCGGCGGCCAGGACCAGCAGCAGGGTGAAGGCGGTGAACGCCTCGGCATTGCGCGTGGCGGCAAGCGTGCGGAAGACGGGATTGATCAGGTATTTGCCGGCCAGGAGCGCGGCGCCAAAGGCGATGAACGTCTGCACGACCGACAGGCCGAGCGCGGCATAGAGCGGGACGCCCGCGCCCTCCAGCATGAAATCGGAGACGAGGCCGGCAAGCCCCTGCGCGCCGACCTCGGACTCGCCGAGGGAACTGGCAAAGATCATCAGGAAGATGGCGACAATGTCCTGGAAGATCAGGACATGTGTTGTGGCCCGGCCGATCGGGCAGGAATTCTGCTCCCGCTCGGTGAGGATACGGGCAACCACGGCGGTCGATGACAGGCCGAGACTGAGGCCGATGGCAATCGCAATGGGCCAGTCGACGCCGATCATGGCGAGGGCGCCCGCGCTGACAAGGCCGGTCAGGAAGAGATGCGTTGGGGCGAGGCGCAGCAGGTCGGTGCGGCTCTCGTTCAACTCGCGCAGGGAGACGTGCATACCGATGTCGAACAGGAGGAACACAACGCCGAGTTCGGCCAGCAGGTGGGTGGCGCTGCTGATCTCGATCAGGCCGAGGGCGCTCGGGCCGATCAGGATTCCGACGATGAGGTAGCCTACAATCGGGCTGAGCCGCATGGCCTTGGACGCAAGCGCAGCTGATGCGCCGAAGCCGAGAAGTGTGATTGCGGGAATCAGGGCTTCGACGGGAGTCAGTTCTGCGGCCATGCGTGGTCTGAGTCTCCTGGGGGCTGTGTTGTGCGTATCGTTTAAATCTAGGGTGATTGCGGCGAAATTACAAAGGCCGCCAAATCCTTTTCGGACTGGCGGCCTTCACCTTGCTGCGCGTGGGGGAGGGCAATCAAGTCCACGCCCAGTATGGGAGGTGGTTTTTTGCCTAGAGGCTTTTCGAGAGCGTCAGCACGACGCGCTCGTCGGCAATGTCGACATTATCGACATCCGTGCCCCAATAACGCAGGTCGACATCGATGCCGATCGGCAGGGCATAGGTGCCGCCGATGGACCAGTTGGTGTAGTCGCCGCCGCCGTCGAAGCTGTAATTGCCGACGCTCACGTCAGCCGCGAAGGCTTCGGTGAAGCTGTAGCCTGCGGTGCCCTGGATATAGACGCTTTCATTGTCGGGATCCCAGAAGACCGCGCCGCCGACGCCCACGCCGCCTTCGAATTCGTAGCCGAGGGCTGCCTGCAGTTCGACAAAGTCGAGGTCTTCGTCATCGGCATCCGGATAGGCGTAATAGATGACGCCGAGATCCCAGGTGACGCCGTTGGCGAATTCGCTGGCGACGCCGCCGTAGAAGTCGGCTTCCAGGTTGGTGTCAGATGCGTCGCCGAAGTCGACATTGGATGCCCACGTGCCCGCATAGAAGATGCCATTGGAATAGTCGAAGCCACCCGAGATGGCCGGATCTTCGTTGGATTGCGAAACGCCGCGCCAGACATAGTCGGACGTGACGGCGACATTGCCTGACCATTCGCCTTCAGCGACAGCCGTACCGGCCGTGGCCAGCAGAGCAACAAGAGCAACCCCCGCTCGTGATACCTTGATTTTCATTGTGTAGTTCCCCGTGCTTAGAACAACTCCGGCTTGGAGCGCAAAACCGAGGATTGCCCGGGAGTCCGGCCGTTTCGAACCAAAAACTCAGGTGGGGTTTGCCTGCACGGGGATCGCCGCATTTTTGGGCACGCGAACGTTGGCAATGCCTGCGCTTTGTGCGTCCGGTGATTTGTTACCGGGCCACGAGCGGCGCGTATCCGAGGTGCATCCCGGCATCGACGAGCAGCGTTTCCCCG
The DNA here is from genome assembly GCF_037969335.1 of Hyphomonas sp. Lineage (GTDB taxonomy): Bacteria > Pseudomonadota > Alphaproteobacteria > Caulobacterales > Hyphomonadaceae > Hyphomonas. The sequence continues at coordinate 4,338 of NZ_JBBKXE010000215.1, forward strand.
GTCACGTGCCGGGAGGCGTCTGACAGGAAGAAAAGGGCTGTATCTGCAACATCGTCAGGGCCGCTGGCGACGTTCAGCGGCACGGATGCGGCGACGCCGGCTTCCATCCGCTTGTACTGCTCCTCGTCCATCGTGTCCTTGAACCAGCGTGTGCCGATGAAGCCGGGGCAAACGGCATTGACGCGAATCGCCGGGGCCAGTGCGCGGGCGAGCGACAGGGTCATCGTGTTGAGCGCGCCCTTGGTGGCGGCATAGGCAACTGACGAGCCGATGCCGGTGACACCCGCGATGGAGGACACGTTGAGCACGGCGGCGGCGCGGCCGGTCTGTGCGTGGCTGGCCATCAGCAGGTCGCGGCAGGCCTGCACCATCAGGAACGGCCCGACGACGTTGACGGCATAGGTATCGAGAAAGTCGTCCTTGCTGAGCGCGTTGAGGTCGGAATGGTCGCGCGCGTGGCGGGTAATGCCGGCATTGTTGACGAGAATGTCGAGGCGCCCGCTGGCGCTTGCGGCCTTGGCCAGGGTCTGGCAGCCCTCTTCTGTTGCGACATCGGCCTGGACGAGCCGTGCCTGGGCGCCCAGCGCCTGGCAATCGGCAACGGTCGCTTCGGCATCGGCGACCGAGCGGCTGCAATTGATGATGACCTCTGCGCCCCGCTCGGCGAGCTTCAGGGCAATGGAGCGGCCCAGCCCGGTCGCAGACCCGGTTACCAATGCGGTACGTCCGGAAAGATCGCGAAGTTCTGCCATGTCAGGTCCACCCTCTGGATTGGTTTCTTGTTGGGCACCTGAAGAAGCCTGACGCAGCGTAAAGTCAATACGCCGGAGCCGATGATTTCAAACCGAATAAATCAACCAAGCGGAAACTGTTGTGTCTTATGCAGGTTGGGGTGCTTGGAGGGCAGCGGAATGGATCAGGGGTTCGAGGGACTCCTTGCGCAGATATCGGGCGTGGTGAAGCTGTCAGAAAGTGACGCACACCGCGTGGCAACCGATCTGTATCGTCACGGTGTCCTGTCCCTGACAGATGCCGACGCCCTGTTTCGCGTGAATTTCACGACCGCGGGGACCGATCCGGCCTGGGACCGTCTGTTCATCGCGGCGATGAAGGATTTCGTGCTCGTGCACAGCGATCCCAAAAACTGGGTGGCCGAGGACGAGACAGACTGGCTGATCGAGAACATCAAGCGCGACACGACCGGCCCGATTGCGTCGGAAGTGGATCTCCTGCTGCAGATCATTCGCTATGCCGAAGGCGTGCCGGAACGGCTCGGCTATTTCGCATTGCAAATGGCCTGCGCCCGCATCATCCATGTCGGCAAGGCGACAGCCGAAGATGTCGAACGGGTGCGCCGTGCCCTGATCGTGCTGGCTGGCGAGAGCCAGTCCTGGATTTCCGGACCGGAAGCCGAATTGCTGGTGCGCACGAATGACGCGATTGCCTTTTCCGCGAACGATCCGTCCTGGAACGACCTGTTTGCCCGTGCGATTTCCAATCACCTGATGGCCCGGGCTCATCCCGAACCGTTCAGTGAACAGTCTCTGCTGTCGCGCGATCATTGGGTGGGCGACATGCGGCCCGAGCCGGGTACCTTCCTGGAGCATGCGCGGACGGGTGTTTCAGACGACGGCTGGTTCCATCCGATCAGCCAGGACGACGACAAGGCGGATGCTGCGCGCCGGGTCGCCCGGGAGGCAGCCCAGCGCGAAGCGAATATCGGCACGGACGACGAAACCTCCTGGTTCCTCAAGCGTCTGGACCTGGACAAGTCTGTCAGTCTCGCCGAGCGGGCGCTGATCGATTTCCTGAAACTCGAGGCACCCGGTTTCACGCAAGGCCTTGCAGTCGCGCGTTGATCGTCTAACGGTCATGGCATGCTTTTGCTGAACCTGATCGTCGCCGGCTTGATGGTCGCGCTGACATTGACAATCCATCTTGTGGGACTGGTTGGCCTGTCGGCGTTCCTGCGAAAGCGCGGCGTGCATCCGGTCAACCTCAAGAGCGTGTTCGGACAGGGTGTGTCGATCCTGTTCGTGGCGGTCAGCCTGTTCGCCCTGCACTCGATCGAGATATGGGCCTATGCCTTTGCCTACCTGGCGCTGGGACAGTTCGACGGCATCGAGCCGGCGCTGTATTTCTCGACATCGGCCTTTACCACGGTGGGCTTCGGCGATGTGCTGCCACACGATGACTGGCGCATGCTGGGGGCAGCCGAGGGGGCCAATGGCTTCCTGCTGATCGGCTGGTCGACCGCGTTCCTTGTGGCCGTGACGGCCCGTGTGCGAGCATTTGAAGCCAATATCGAGCGGCTGGACGACTAGACCGGATCAGCCCGGAAAAACCGCGCCCCGGCGACTGCGAGTCCCACCAGGACAATACCGCCGATCACGAGGCTGGTTGCATTGGCGCCGAGCAATTCGAAATACTGCGTGTAGAAGTGGATCGCGAGGAACACGATTGACGTGACGGAGACGAGGCCGCCGCGACGCGCCTGGACGATCATGGCGATCAAGAACCCGGCCCAGCCGAGCGTGAACACGATGTCGGGAATCTCCATGGCGGCCTCGCGCCATTCGCTGCGCTCGCTCCAGGCAGATGGCGCCAGCCAGTGCTCGCCGATCCGGTCGCCCCATAGCGAGCCGATCCAGAACGCGAAGTTGATCATGAAGAACGCCGTGCGGGCGGCAATCGTCGTAACGCTTTCATAGGCGCTGGCGATCCGGCCGCGCAGGGCGAACAGGCCTGCTGCAACGACACTGAACAAGAGGATGGTCAGGGTCGGCTCTTCGACGAAGATGCCATAGCTTGCATGCCAGTAGCCGGTGCCGGACCCGAGCGTCGCGCCAAGGGCGAGCACGGCTGGCCCAGCCAGGAAAGGCGACCTGAACCAGACGGCCGCCGCAGCGAGCACTGCGGCAATTGCCAGCGTCGGATAGAGCGAGGCTTCGGCGTCCCTGAATTCCCAGCCAATCCAGCCGGCGAGGCCGACAGCGCCCATCAGGGCCAGGCCTGCGCCGAGTACTTTCAGGGAGGCATCGACATCGATGCGGCGGAGCGCTTCGGCCCCGCCCAGCGCCACAAGTGCGAGGACCAGGCCGGTGGCCGCATCGGGCACCAGGGCGATGGTGCCGGCGGCGACAGACAAAGCCCCAAAGATCAGCAGCAGGTTGATGAGCAGGCCGCGTTTCTGGTCCGGCAAGGCAAATGCTTTCAGGCGGACCGCTTCTTCCGGTGAAATCTGCCCGTTTTCGGTCAATGAATTCAGATCGAGTCGAATGATTTGCATGTGAGTGCTCACTATCAGTTGTGAGCGTTCATTAACATGCGGCGTGTTGGCTGGCAAGCGGTCTTGACGCTCCGGGAGTGTAGACAAGTTGAGGCCTGCGGCTTAACTGCGAGGCAGATTTGAAATGCCAAGCAGGCCAGGGGTGAGATGTTCAAGAAAATTTTGATTGCCAACCGGGGCGAAATCGCCGTTCGCGTCATCAAGACGTGCCGCCGACTCGGTGTGAAGACAGTCGTTGTCTATTCTGACGCCGATGCGGGCTCCATGGCCGTGGAAATGGCCGATGAAGCCGTGCACATTGGCGGTTCGCCTGCGTCCGAATCCTATCTCGTGGCCGACAAGATCATCGATGCGGTGAAGAAGACCGGAGCCGAAGCCATCCATCCCGGTTTCGGCTTCCTGTCCGAGAACCCGGCCTTCGCCAAGCGCCTCGAAAAAGAAGGAATCGGCTGGATCGGGCCGAACGCTTTCGCGATCGAGGCCATGGGCGACAAGATCAGCTCCAAAAAGCTGGCAGCCGAAGCCGGTGTGTCGACCGTTCCCGGCCATATGGACCTGATCAAGGACACCAAGGAAGCGGTGAAGATTTCCCGCGAGATCGGTTATCCGGTCATGATCAAGGCGTCTGCAGGCGGCGGCGGCAAGGGCATCCGCGTGGCGGCCAATGACAAGGAAGTCGAAGAAGGCTTCCCGGCCGTGAAGGCAGAAGCGCAATCTTCCTTCGGGGATGATCGCATTTTCATCGAGAAATTCATTCTCGACCCGCGCCACATCGAAATCCAGGTGCTCGGCGACAAGCATGGCAACTGCGTCTACCTGTTCGAGCGCGAATGCTCGATCCAGCGCCGCAACCAGAAAGTCATCGAGGAAGCGCCATCGCCGCTGCTCGACCCGGAAACCCGCAAGAAGATGGGCGAACAGGCCGTCGCGCTAACCAAGGCCGTCAACTATGACAGCGCCGGCACGGTGGAATTTGTCGTCTCCGGCAAGGACAAGGGCTTCTACTTCCTTGAAATGAACACCCGCCTGCAGGTGGAGCACCCCGTCACGGAAATGATTACCGGCATCGACCTCGTCGAGCAGATGCTGCTGTCCGCCTATGGCGAGACGATGAAGTTCAAGCAGTCTGACCTGAAAATCAACGGTTGGGCCGTCGAGACCCGTGTCTATGCAGAAGATCCGTACCGGAACTTCCTGCCATCCATCGGTCGCCTCAAGCGCTTCCATCCCCCGGTCGAAGGCAAGCTCGGCAGGGGTACGGTCCGCATGGATTCGGGCGTACGCGAAGGCGACGAAATCTCGATGTTCTACGACCCGATGATCGCCAAGCTGGTCACCTGGGGCAAGGACCGCGACACGGCGCTGGACACCCAGGCCGAGGCGCTCGACCGGTTCCACATTGAAGGTATCCAGGACAATATCCCGTTCATCGCCGCAGTGATGGACGAAAAGCGATTCCGTTCCGGCGATATCACCACGGCCTATATCAAGGACCAGTTCCCAGACGGGTTCCACGGCACCGAGCCCACCAAGTTGCAGGAAACCCAGCTGATTTCGGCAGCGGCCTATGTCCATGGCTTCTATTCGCGCCGGGCCCAGCACGTCACCGGCCGCATGTCGCCCGTGCCTGAAGCCCGCAAGGACTGGATCGTCATTCTTGGCGACAAGCATTATCCGGTTCATCTCGAGCTGGGTGAGGATGGCGACGCGCAGATCACGATCAATGGCGACAAGCCGCATTCCCTGTTGACCAACTGGAATCCCGGCCAGCACCTTGTCGAAGGCGTGCTCGACGGCTCGCCATTCGCGGTGAAGTTTGCCGACCGGACCGAAGGCTATCTCTTCCGCCATCGCGGCGTGGCACTCCGCGCGCTTGTCTGCACACCGACGGTTGCAGACCTGCATGCACGCCTTCCCGAAAAGGAAAAGCCGGACACGTCGAAACTCGTCATCTCGCCGATGCCGGGCCTTGTCGTGTCGATGGACGTGGCTGTCGGCCAGGAAGTCCAGGCCGGCGAAGCGGTCTGCGTGGTCGAGGCGATGAAGATGCAGAACATCATTCGCGCCGAAGCCACGGGCACCGTGAAGGCGATCAATGTCGAGGCGGGCGCCAGCGTGGCGGCCGACGAAATCATGGTCGAGTTCGCCTAGTCTGGTTTAACCGCCTGATAACCGAACACATGCGCTTCTGAGCCTGACGTCGGAGGCGGATTGGCCTGCCTTTGGCTTGTCACTGGATAGGCCACGAAAATTCCGTTACCGTGGCAACCGGTTTTGCAGGGAGGACAGCATGAACCTTTATCTCAGCCCGAATGGACGGATTGATCAGCCCACATATTGGCGTGGAGTGATCACACTGTTCGTCGTCAGTACCATTTTGTCGGTGATTTCGGCTTACGTATCGCCCTTTCTCGGCGTTCTTGGCCTGATCGTCATCTGGCCATGGATCGTATTGCACGTGAAACGCTTCCATGACGCTGACCAGACTGGCTGGATCACAATCGGCATGGTGGTTCTGGCGATCATCCTGTCCATGGTGCTCGGCTTCATCCTGCCGGGTCTTTTCGGTGTGGATACAGCGGCAATGTCGGAACAGTTGGCGCGCGACATGGAAGACCTGGCATCCAGCAATGATCCCAGCGCGGTTCTGACTGCCACGATGGACGCCACGAAGGACATGACGCGGGCCCAGCTCCTGCCGAACATCGTGTCGACCGCCATTGTCACCGGCGTGATTGGCTTTGTCATGAGCCTGTTCAAGTCGACCCCCGGAACGAACAAGTTCGGGCCGCCTTCGGGCGAGGCAGCCGCCGACACGTTCGTCTGAGCGCGTTTGCACAAATCAATCATCCTGAAGAGCCGGGGCGCGCCTCCGGCTCTTTTTTGTTGCATGAATTTATCGTTTATTGATAAGAGGCCGCAAAGGCGCTAAGACGCGAGCAACCGGCGCCAACCCAAGGAGACCGCCCCCCATGGACATCCAATATGTCCTGTTCCGCCCGAACGGCCGCATTGGCCCGCGCGACTTCGGTCGCGGGCTGATCCTGCTGACCGGCGCGATGATGATTGTCCAGATTGCTGTGGTACTGGTGTCGCCCGCGTTTGGCATGCTGCAATACCCGCTGGTCTATTCCTATGTCTGCGTGTTCGGGAAGCGGCTGCACGATGGCGGCCACAGCGCCTGGTTCTATCTTCTCTTCCTGGCGGGATATTTCGTTCTGACGACCACGGCCACGGCGATCCTGATGCCTTTCCTGTCACCGGACGCGCTCTCGATGCAGGCGGATTTCCAGAAACTCGCCATGGAAGGCCAGTTCAGCGCGGCGATGGAGGAAGTGGCAAAGATTGCTCAGGAACTCGCTCGCAAGTCCGTGCTGACCACGATCACTGCCTTCCTGCTGACCAGCGGCGCGCTTGGCCTGATCGGCTACCGCCTGCGATCTGACCCGTCGACCAACCAGTACGGCCCACCCACCGATGGCTCCGGCCAGACCGATACGTTTTCCTGATTCCCGCTGAGGACATTCCCGATGCCAGATTCTCCCACCCTGATTGATCCGCACCGTCCATGGATTCTCGACCGCCGCGACGACCCGTCGACGATGAACTGGATCCAGACCCTGTTCAATCCGATGGGCCAGTCCAGCAAGCTGCATTTTAGCCGGGCCTGGACCTTCATGTTCATGGGCCGTGTCCTGCTCTATCTCGTGCCGACTTTCGTGGTGGCCATTCTCGGCATTGCCGGATTGGAGACAGCAAGGTTCAACAATCCGGTCAATTTCGGCCCCGTTCCTGTGCCGGCCATGCTGGTGCCTTTCGTGCTGTTCGCCCTGATGACCGAGTACACATCCTTCGTGGCGCATGTGCGCCGCCTGGCCGAAGCCGGGCGCTCGACCATGCTGGCCGGCATTGTCCTGCTGCCACTCATCCTTGGCATGCTCGCCTTTGCGGGCGGCGCCGCGATGGGCAATGCGCAGTATGAAGCCGAGGTTGCCAGGGTCGCGCTCGAAAAGGAAATTGCGGCAGACCCGGTGAGGGCGGCGGCTGCAAAAGCGGAAGCCGAAGCCAAGGCGAAAGAGAATCCAAAGGCGCAGAAGCCGCAGCAACGGAGCGGACCGCCACAAGCGCCCAAAACCGCCAGGGAAACGGCGATCAGCACGGGGATGGGCATGGCCGTCCCGATCTGGCTGCTCGCCTCGTTCGGGGCGATGCTGTGGACGCTGCTCTTCGTGGCGCGGATTCCCAATGGCGGTGTCGGAGAGTTCAGCACTGGCAGCCACATTCCGGAGAATGAAGCCCTGCGCAGGCCCTACGAGACCGTCTGAAGCGGGCTCGGCACGGCCACGAGCCGGCTGCCAAACACGGTCTCGAACGCATCGCGCAGGGCGATGTCGACATCGCCCATGCTGGCCGGGATACCGAGATCGACAAGGCTCGTCACGCCATAGCGCGGGTCTGCGATGCCGCACGGCGTGATTCCCGAGAAATGCTCCAGGTCCGGCTCGACGTTCAGGGATATGCCGTGGAAGCTCACCCAGCGCTTCAGGCGCACGCCGATGGCGGCGATCTTGTCCTCGCGCAATGCGCTGCCCGCCTGTGTCCGGTCGACCCAGACGCCAACACGGCCATCGCGCGGGCCGGCGTCGACATTGAAGGCGGCGAGGGCGGCAATGATCCAGGCCTCGAGATTCTGCACGAAGGCCCGCACGTCCCGCCCGCGCGTGGCCACATCCAGCATCACATAGGCCACCCGCTGGCCGGGGCCATGATAGGTGTACTGGCCCCCGCGCCCGGCGTCGAACACGGGAAAACGGGAGGCATCCTTGAGGTCTTCCGGCTTGGCGGACGTGCCGGATGTATAGAGCGGCGGGTGCTCCAGGAACCAGACCAGTTCGGACGCATCACCCTCGCGAATCGCACGGGCGCGGGCCTCCATGAGGGCCACGGCGTCCTCATACGGGACGGGGGCATCGGACACGGCCCATTCAACGGCGGGGAAATTCTGCATGATCGTTCGCATATAGGCGACAATCGGGGCTTCACAAAGGTTTGCGCGCGCCTTATACGGCCCGTCTGCCTGTTACAGACCAGTGTGCGGTCATGGCGGAATTGGTAGACGCGCAGCGTTGAGGTCGCTGTGGGGCAACCCGTGGAGGTTCGAGTCCTCTTGACCGCACC
>NZ_JBBKXE010000216.1:0-34874 GCF_037969335.1 Hyphomonas sp.
TGAACATGGCCTATTTTGGCGGCACCCAAGCCGATGACAACGGCGCCCTCATCCGCGCCAATGCACTCCGGTTCGATGACAAGACGGGCTGGGTCGAGTTCGACGGAGTCCAGCTCGAAGACATCATGACGCAGCAAACAGTCGTCCTGTCCGGCAGGGTCCAGGCCTTCGCGCGGTAACCGCGCCTGTCCGTCATTTTTTGAGGGCCGTCCTGCAGTGGCTGCGGCAATCGCCGTAGACTTTTCCACACCCTCCGTTCCCGGCGTATAATCGGCGCATCATGCTGACGCGCCGCCCGTGCCCGCATGGGGCGCGCCCGGTCTTGCGTCGGACATGCCGGACAATGTCGCAGAGGCGGCCCTGCCCGCAGCGCCCCCTTGCCGCGCATCCTCTTCGCCGCTGCCACCGCCGCAGCGACCGTCTATGCCGTCCTCGCCATCGGCGGCTGAGGTACAGCGACAGTCCCGCCCTCAGCGCGTCGGGCAATTGCGGCGTCGGCTTCAGTGAAGTGGGTACGTCCATGTTCGAATATGCCATGGACCTACCCCTGCAATAGGAGGCCGCCCTCGCAGCCTAGGTCGATAGGTTCTGCAAATAGGACAGCAGCATCTGCAGCGTCAGCTCGCGTGCCCGCTCCGGTGGTTTTCCGATCAGTGCACTGAGCGATGGGCCGAACAAGCCGACGCCGACGGCCAGCGTCACGCTGAGCAGGATCAGGTCTTCGGCCAGCTCTACCGGTACGCCGGTATTGGAAATCTTCTTCTGCGCCACTTCCTGCACGGCCTCGCGCACCAGTGTCAGGCGGCTGGTCTCATCGGTCAGCTCCAGCCATGCCGCCAGCCGGGCCGCGCCCGGCGTCTCGAACGCGTCGAACAGTGTTTTCAGCCCTGCCGCCCGCGCGGCCGCCGGGGCATCCGCCGGCACTTCAATGGCCATGATGCTCTCAACCAGGTCGCCGATCATGCGCTCCATCAGCGCCTTCTGCACCGCATCGATCGAGCCGAAATGGTGCAGCACCGTGGCGTTTGCCACACCCGCCGCCTTCGCCACATCCGCCAGCCGCAGCGATTGCGGCCCCTGCTCCACCAGCAGGGATTCCGCCGCCGCCAGGATGTTGCCACGCGACTCTTCCGGCGAACGGCGAATGCGGGGCGTGTTGGTTCTGGTTATTGACATTTTTGTCAGTAAGACCTATCTGGTTGTGCAGTCTAGCTAGCAGGTCACCCTTAAAAGGCATTAAACACGATGACGACCAAGCGCACACCCGACGATGTAACAATTCTGCCCCGCGATCTCCATTTCGACATGGCGGCAGGCTCAGGCCCATGGCTCGACGGCAACATGGTGGCAACCGCCGTGTTCAACGCCATGTCGCTCACCTTCCCGGATGGCGAGCGCCTGTTCATCGACGCCGTGAAAGCCTATCGCAGCGAGGTCAGCGGCAAGCTGGCGCAGGACGTAAAGGATTTCATCACGCAGGAAGCCATCCATTCGCGCGAACACCACCTGCTGAACAATCAGATCGACCGTACGAAATACCCGGTTGCCGAAATCGAGGCCGCCATCAACGAGAATATCGCCCTCGGACGATCCGGGGGCCGCTTCCGTATGCTGATGGCCACCATCTGCCTGGAGCATTTCACCGCGATGATGGCAGACCTGATGATCGGCCTGGATGTGGACGGGGTGCCCCTCTTCAGCAAGACCGACCCCGCGCTCGAGCGCCTGTGGCGCTGGCACGCCATGGAAGAGACCGAGCACAAGGCCGTCGCCTATGATGTATTCCTGGAGTCCACAAGCGACTGGCCGGCGCTCACGCGCTATGTCCGGCGCTCCCTGTCCATGCTCATCATCACCCGGCATTTCACGGAAAACATCACCCAGTACGCCGCAAAACTGCTGGTTGCTGATGGCTACGATCCGAAAGACGCGACGCGCGCCGTCAAGGCCTTCCTTTGGAAAAAGCCCGCGCTGTTTGGCAAGGGCTGGAAAGTCTGGCTCTCCTGGTTCAAGCCCGGCTTCCATCCCTGGGACCATGACAACCGCGACGTCATGGCCAAATGGAAAGAAGAATTCACCCTCGTCGCCGCGGAATAACCCGGCGCCCGCAGGTCAGGTTGGGCCTACCAGCCGCCCGCCCCATGAACAGGCTCATTCTGAGCGAAGTCGAAGCACGGGCGCGGGCGGTGAGGGCATGCGCCGCCGCATTCGTCCTTCGACTTCGCTCAGAATGAGCGCTCTGGAAGCGTCGGTTTCGAAGGGAATATTGTAGCCTGCCTCACCAATGCCCCTACGCATCTATCTCATAGCCATACCGCCAACTCTCCACCACCGCATCCCCCGCATCCTGCAGTCCCCATTACCTGCGCCAGAAACTTGTCCCACACCCTCCGTTCCCGGCGTATAATCGCGGCATCATGCTGACACGCCGCGCGCATCTCTATGCCTTCGTGCATCCGCTGTTCTGGCCCTGGTTGTGGTTCCAGCTCTGGCGGCTGGAGGCGTGGCAGCGCACGGCGAAGCGCGACGTCCTGTTCAGGGTCGACCGGTTCGGCAATCTTTCCATCAATGCGGTTGGCGATGGTCCGCGCGACCCGCGACTCTATCACTATGACGCGCCGCCCGTGCCCGCATGGGCCGCGCCCGGTCTTGCCTCGGACATGCCGGACAATGTCGCGCAGGCGGCCCTGCCCGCAGCGCCCCCTTGCCACCCCCTTCATTCGGACATCGCGCCCCTGATCGCGCCAGCACGGCTGGACACGTCCTAAGCCCGGCGGCCCATGCCGAATTCAGCTCCCTGCAACCGGATGGCCCTGCCATGCCGGCCGCTGGTGCTGGCGCGATTGCCTAGAAGTTCACGCGATTGGAGACAGCCCCGTCCACGACCAGGTTCACGCCGGTCGTGTAGGAGGATAGCGGGCTCGCCAGGAACACGGCCGCATTGGCAATTTCCTGCGGCGTGGCGCACCGGCCCATCGGGTTGCGGGCATTCGCCTGCTTGAAGAATTCCGGCATATTGGTCTTCACCGTGTGCCAGATGCCGCCCTCGAAATAGACCATGCCGGGCGACACCGTGTTCACGCGAATGCCGGCGGCGGCATATTCGCGCGCAAGCCCCTTGGCCATATGGATCAGCGCCGCCTTGATCGGGCCATAGGATTCGCCTCTGTCGGACTGCGCCGCAGAGATCGACGAGATGATCACGAAGGCCGCGTCACCATTGGTTTCCGCCGCCTTGGCCAGCAAGGGCCGGGCCGCCTCGAACGCGTTGACCGCGCCCAGGATATCCAGCTCGAAATTCTGCTTCCATGCGGCTTCATCATTGCCCTGCGCCATGGCGCCTGCATTGGAGATCAGGATGTCCAGCCCGCCGAGCGTCTTGGCCGCGTCGGCAATGAAGCCTTTCAGGGCCGCGCCGTCGGTAATGTCCACCGCCGTGCCCGTGGCTTTCACACCCATCGCTTCCAGTTCCTTGACCGCCTCGGCCACCTGGTCCGCCTTGCGCGCGCACACGGCGACATTCGCGCCCTCGCCCGCCAGCGTGTCCGCAATCGCCCGGCCAATGCCGCGCGTGCCGCCCAGGATGATGGCATTCTTGCCCTTCAGGTGCATGTCCAAAACCGTATCCTCCAAAAGTGTTTTTTTGACTGTCCGGGCAACCCTAGCCCGCCGGTGCCTGCGCGGCTAGGGCGCCTGCTTGCGCTGGCCGCGCTGCACATTTCACCCTATGAAAGACGGCCATGGCCCAGCTCCTGATCATCTATCATTCCCGCACCGGAGGCACCCGCCAGATGGCAGAGGCCGCCGCCAGCGCCGCCCGCGCCGAATGCGATACGGTCCTGATGCGCGCCGGGGATGCCCAGCCCGACCACCTGCTCGCCGCCGACGGCTACCTGTTCGCTGCGCCGGAAAACCTCGCTGCCCTGTCCGGCGAGATGAAGGAATTCTTCGACCGCTGCTACTATCCCGTGCTCGGCCGTATCGAGGGGCGCCCCTATGCCCAGATGGTCTGCGCCGGATCGGATGGCGAGAACGCGGCCCGCCAGACCGCCCGCATCGCCACCGGCTGGCGGTTGAAGGACGTCCAGCCGCCCCTGATCATCTGCACCCATGCCCAAACGCAGGAAGCCATACTCGCCGACAAGACCATCGCGCCGGATGACCTCGCAAAATGCGCCGATCTCGGTCAGGCCCTCGCCGCCGGCCTCGCCCTCGGCGTATTCTGAAACTCAGCAAAGAGAGACGCAGCAATGACTGAATCACCTCCCGCCTGGCTCGCCAAGGATTGCCTCGATGTCGGCGTGTTCACCAACCGTCTCGATGAGATGCTCGCCTTCTGGCAGCAGGATATCGGCCTGCCCTTTGACCATATGCTGCCGCTCGGCGGCGGCCTGCGCCAGCACCGCCACGACCATCAGGGCAGCGTGTTCAAACTGAACCATGCGCGCGACCCGCTGCCGCCCCGCACCGAGGGTGGCTACCTCCGCCTCCTGATCGCCCGCGACGGCATCACCGCGCCAACCGAACTGACCGATCCGGATGGCAACCGAGTCCAGCTTGTGCCGACCGGCCATGACGGCATCACCCAATGGGCCATCGAAGTCGCTACACCCAGCCGCGAGGCCTTCCTCGCCTTCTACCATGACGCGCTTGGCCTGCCGGTGTCCGACACGCATGCCTGCGCCGTCGCCTGCGGACGCAGCCTCATCCTCGGGCACATCGACCCCGCCCTCGCCGCGCGCACTGACAGCGCCGACATGCGCCGCATCGGCTATCGCTACACGACCGTTCAGGTCGACAAGGTCGACAGCGTCCATTCAGGTGTCCTCAAGGCTGGCGGCGCCGAAGGCCAGCCGCCCGCCACACTCGGCAAGACGGCCCGAATCTCCTTCGTGCGCGATGGCTGCGGCAACTGGATGGAACTCTCCCAGCGCGCCTCGATCACCGGTTCGCTGGAGCCCTGAGCCGTCTTCGGAACTTCGTCAGACCTCCCAGGTCTCGTAATTCGCCCGCATGTAGGCCACGCCGTCCGTCACGATCTCAGCCAGCACGTCCATGTCCACGGCATCCAGCCTGTTCAGGAAGAGACAGCTCTTGCCGGTCCTGTGCGGGCCGAGGCGGGCGAGCATCTCGCTCATGTCGCGGTAGCCCGGCATGATGTAGAGCGTCATCGCTGCCTTGCGCGGAGCAAAGCCGGTGATCATCGAGTCGCCCTCGCGCCCGCTGTCATATTTGTAGTGATAGCGGCCAAAGCCGATCATGGACGGCCCCCACATCCGCCCCTTCAGGCCGGTGACGGTCTCGAACCATGGCAGAAGGATTTCGGCCTCCCGCTTGCGGCGGCCGTCATCCAGTCCGGCGATAAAGGCATGCGGCGACACAATCGTGGGATTTGTCTGATTGTCCGCCGCAGCCATGAATCGCCCGTCTTGTCAGGTTTCGCTTGTCTTGAAATTCTTCTCGGTCGAAGCCATTCCGAGGCGCACCAGCTCTTCCAGCGAGTCGAGGTTAACGTCTTTCAGCGCCTTGATGAAAATGCAGGACTTGCCCTTGTCGTGCTTGCCAAGGGTTTCCAGCGGCGCGGTGAAATCCTCGAAATCCGGCGACAGGTAGACGATGATATGCTTCTTCGCAGGCTCGAAGCCAGCGATCATGAACTCGCTGCTGCGTCCGCTATCCATCGTGTAGGCATAGCGGCCATAACCAACCTTGTGGGTTCCCCAGATCGCAGCCGGCAGGTCCGTCACGCGGGCAAACAGCGCCAGGAGCTCTTCGGATTCCGCCTTGCGCTGCTTGTCATCCAGAGTGGAGATATAGCGTTCGACACGGGTTTTCGGGGCAGCAGAAATTGGCAAAACAACATTCATGGGAGGTGAAACAGTCCTTACAGGTGGAAGTTAGTGTCACCTTACTGCCACACGAGCAAAAAGTCCAAAATATCCTGCACTTAGCCGATCTGCACGGCGGACCCCAAGTCCAGCAACAGGATCAGGGCCACTGCGACGGCCAGGAAGAAGGCCGAAAGCCCTGCATTGATCCAGACGGCGCGCGTCGCATTTTTCTGCTCGATCCATTTCCGGGGCCTGATTTTGCGTAAACGGAACACCAGCAGCGCCGAAAACACCAGGCTCGCCACGTTCAGCACCAGCAACAGGCCCGCCCGCATGGCCAGGTCGAATTCGCCTCCGCCCGCAAACAGACCGATCGCCGCGCCCGGTGGCAGCAGCGCCGCCGCGACCATCACGCCAACAAGGGCCGATCCCTGTCCGCGCGTCAGTGACAAAGCCGCTGCGCCGCCCGCGGCCATGGCCAGCGCCAGTCCGTCGATCCGCACTTCGGCCCGCGACATCAATTCCTCGCTCTGAAGGTTCAGCGGCAGGAAGAACGAGATCACCAGCGCCGACGCCAGTGCCGTCGCGATGCCGACGGCCAGCGTCATGCCGCCCCGCCTCAGCAATGCAAAGTCGCCCAGCGCAGCCCCCATCGAAAATCCGAGGATCGGCCCCAGCAGCGGCGCAATCACCATCGCGCCGATCACGGCAGCAATCCCGTCCGAGTTTAGGCCGATCGTCGCCACGATCGTCGACAGCACGACCATGATCAGGAAGTCGCGGTCCAGCCGCGCGCCGGATTCAATGTCGGTGTACAGCTCCTCGCGCGTCGCCTGCTGGCGGCGCGCCTTCTTGTCGTCTTCCGGCTCGGGCAGTTTCGGCGCGGTCGCTTCGATCGGCAGCACTGCAATCCGCCAGTCCTTGCGCCCCTCCAGCGCTGACTGGATATTATCCATCAGCACCTGGCCCGTGCCATCACGCATGAAGACCGAGATCAGGCAACGGTCCTTCTGCTCGGTTTCGATGACGACATAGTCGATAGGCTCTGCCGCCTTGATCGCCCGGATCACGGTTTCGCAGGCTTCGTCCTTGCTCAGATGGATATCGAGGCGCCGCACCGTCTCAGACGTCCCGCGTCAGGCGGGCAATCAGGCTGCTCGTATCCCAGCGCGCCCCGCCCATCGCCTGCACATCGGCATAATACTGGTCGACCGTCGCCGTCATCGGCAGGCTCGCACCGTTCTCACGCGCGGCCTCCAGCGTGATCCGCAAATCCTTGCGCATCCAGTCGACGGCAAAGCCATGTTCGAAATGCCCCGCCACCATCGTCTCCCAGCGATTCTCCATCTGCCAGCTCTGGGCTGCGCCGCCGCTGATCGCCTCGATCACCTTGGCCGCATCGAGTCCCGCCTTCTCGGCAAAGTGCAGCCCTTCGGCCAGGCCCTGCACGATGCCGGCAATGCAGATCTGGTTGACCGATTTGGCCAGCTGGCCTGCGCCGCTGTCGCCGATCAGGGTCATCTTCTTGCCGAAGGCCGCCATCACGGGTTCGGCCGCATCGAATGCCGACTGCTCGCCGCCGCACATGATCGTCAGCTTGCCATTGATCGCGCCGGCCTCGCCGCCCGAGATCGGCGCGTCGATGAAATGCGCGCCCTTGGCCTTGCACCGCTCGTACAGTTCCCGCGCGAGACCCGCCGAGGCCGTCGTATGGTCGACCACGATCATGCCCGCCCCAAGGCTCGGCTCCAGCGCATCGAACACGATCCGCACATCCGGGTCGTCGCCAAGGCAGAGGAAAACGAATTCCGCGCCGAAGGCTGCCGTCGCCGGGTCCTTGGCCACTTCGCCCTTGTGCTTCTTCTCCCAGGCCTTGGTCTTGGCCGCCGTCCGGTTCCACACGCTGACCTGGTGACCGGCCCGGGCCAGATGCCCCGCCATGTGAAATCCCATCACGCCAAGTCCAAGGAATGCCGTCCGTGCCATCTGTGTTTCTCCTGCTATGCCTTCGCGAAGTAGATCAAATTTCATCGAAATCCTACCCTTCGCTTCGACGTGGCCTTCACCATAGCCTGCTATGACTGGCGCATCAGATCAGAAGGATCGGAACTCGAGCGCATGGCAACTGCCACTCACTCTCGGCGATATGCGGGCAGAATGCCCGCCGCGCCCGCCCGCAAAGCGGGCACCTGGAAGATGGCCTATGCCGACTTCCTCACTGCGCTCATGGCATTTTTCCTGTTGATGTGGATCCTCAGTGGCGTCTCTCCCGAAGGCCGCGACGAGATCGCCAGCTATTTCAACAGCAATGCCAGCCCCACAGCCCAGGCCTCAGCCGTCGAGCCTGACTCGGCTGCCGGACGCCTGTTTACCGCCCTCAGCCAGCAATCGGACCTGATCGAGGCCGGCGACAGCGTCGTCCTCGCCCGGGAAGCCGATGGCGTGCGCATCGACCTCGTCGATTCGGCCCGGCACCCCCTGTTTGATTCGGGCAGCGGTGCCTTCACGCAAGAGGGTATCGCACTTGCCGAAGCGGCTGGTCGCGTCCTGACACAATTTTCCGAGCCTGTTTCGATCGAAGGCCATACCGATGCCTTCAGTGCCACAGGCACCGCCTATTCCAACTGGGAACTCTCGTCTGACCGGGCCAACGAGGCCCGCCGCGCCCTGATCACTGCCGGTCTGGAGCCAGTTCGCATCCGCGCCGTCACCGGTCTCGCCGACACACGGCCCCTCGATGCGGGCCAGCCGCACTTGTCAGCCAACCGGCGGGTCAGCATATTGGTTCACACACACGACTGATAACCTGTAAAGGGATCAGGAAGCGCTGATGAACCGGAGCCTAGATGATCGCTGATTTCCTGGCCCACTGGCCCATGTGGGCAAGCCTGGCGGTTGTTTGTGCTGCAATTGGTTTCTACATGTCGGACCGCTGGCCGATGGAGCTTGTCTCTGTCGGCGTTATTGCGTCCTTGCTCCTGCTGTTCACGATACCCGGCGCCTATGGCACCGACGGCACGCCGATCAGCGCCGCCGAGCTCCTGTCCGGATTCGGCAACCCGGCCCTGATCACCATCATGGCGCTGCTGGTCGTCGGACAGGGCCTGTTCCAGACCGGTGCCCTCGAAGGGCCAACCAAGGTGCTCGTCGGCGGCTATGAAAAGCGCCCGGTCACAACGCTCGTATTGGCCTTCCTCGCGGTCTTCGTCACCAGCGCCTTCGTCAACAATACGCCCATCGTCATCATGTTCCTGCCGGTCATGAGTGCCATCGCCAAGCGCATGAACGCTTCGCAGTCCAAGCTGATGATGCCGCTCAGCTACGCCTCCATCTTTGCCGGCATGACCACGCTGATCGGCACCTCGACCAACCTGCTCGCCGCCGAGGCGTTCGAGCGGATTGACGGGCGCACGCTGGGATTCTTCGACCAGACTCCGATGGGCCTGATCCTTGCCGGAGCAGGCTTCGTCTACCTCGCCATATTCTCGAAATTCCTGCTGCCCAACCGACGCGGCCTCAGCGATGAACTCTCTCAGCCCTCCGGCAAGCAGTTCGTCGCCCAGATCGAAGTCACGTTCGGCCACTTCCTGAAGGGCAAGAAACCGGTCGCCGGCATGTTCGCCGACCTGCCCGACATGACCGTCCGCATGATCCAGCGCGGCGAACGCGCCTTCCTGCCACCCTACGAGGACATCACCCTCCAGCCCGGTGACCTCGTCATCGTCGCGGCCACGCGCGCCGCCCTGCAGAACGTCCTCGCCCGCCAGCCGGACTTCCTCCAGCAAGTCTGGGAGTCCGCCGGCGGCGACCTTGAGGAAAACAGCCGCCCCGGCGCGCTCGCCCTCACCGAGGCAGTCATCGCGCCCGGCTCACGCATGGTCGGACGCACGGTCGAGATGCTGGGCTTTCGCCGACTCACGCGCGCCGTAACCCTCGGCATCCAGCGCCGCAGCCGGATGATTCGCACCAAGCTCGGCGAGATCCGGCTTGAATCGGGTGACACATTGCTCCTGTGCGGTCCGGTCGATGCCTTTGTCGACCTGCGCGCCAGCCGCGACATCATCCTGCTCGAATGGTCCCAGACCGAGATCCCGCTCACCACGCGGGCGGTCGCGTCGCGGGTGATTGCCCTCGCCATGGTCGGCCTCGCGGCCACCGGCGTCCTGTCGATCCTCCACGCCTCGGTCCTGGCCGCCGTGTCCATGCTGGTGGTCGGCTGCGTCAACACCCGCCAGGCCAGCCGGTCGCTTGACCTGCGCATCTTCCTCGTCATTGGCGCGGCCCTGGCCATGGGCATGGCGCTTGAAAAAACCGGGGCTGCAGCCGCCATTGCGCATGCCGTCGTCAACTATGCCGCGCCTTATGGCACGCTCGCGGTCCTGTCGGCGATCTTCCTCTCCGTCGCCATCCTGACCAATCTGCTGACCAATGCCGCAACCGCCATCCTGTTCTCGCCCATTGCCCTGTCAGCGGCGACCGAACTCGGCGTGCATGACCCGCTGCCCTTCCTCCTCGCGGTGATTTATGGCGCCAATTGCAGCTTCGCGACCCCCTTCGCCTATCAGACCAACATGCTGGTGATGGGCCCCGGACACTATAAATTCGGCGATTTCATGAAATTTGGCGCACCGCTCGTTTTGGTACTTTGGTGTGTCTTTACCGTCTTCGCCTCTTGGCGGTTTGATCTGTAAGTGTATCGTTACGCCTCATGAAGTTCACGGACTCCCAAATTCTGCCTGCAGGGCTCGAGCGGTCGCTACGTTTTTACGTCACGAACCCCAGCCCCTGTCCGTATTTGCCCGGCATGCGCGAGCGCAAGGCCTTCACCAACCTGGCTGTCTCCGACGCCGACTCGATCCACAATTCGCTCAGCCAGGCCGGCTTCCGCCGCAGCCAGACCATCGCCTACCGGCCCGCCTGCCCCCGCTGCAATGCCTGCCGCAGCGTGCGCGTGCCGACTCGTGAATTCGTGCAGTCGCGCAATGACCGCCGCGCGCTGGCCCGCAATGCGTCGCTGGTCCGCACCCCGGTCGAGGCCACCGCCACGCGCGAACAGTTCCGCCTGCTCAAAACCTACGTCCAGACACGCCACGACAAGGGCGGCATGTCCGAGATGACCTATCGCGACTACATGACCATGGTCGGTGGCAGCCCGGTCCAGAGCCTGATCTTCGAATATCGCGACGGCGAGGCGGAAGACGCGCCGCTACTGGCCGTGGCGATCACGGATGTCCTGCGCGACGGCTTCTCGATGGTCTACACATTCTTCGACCCGGAACAGGAATCGCGCGGTCTCGGCCATTACATGATCCTCGACCATATTCGTCACGCCCAGGATATGGGCCTGCCGCACGTCTATCTCGGCTACTGGGTCAAAGGCAGCCCGAAGATGGACTATAAACGCCGCTACAAGCCTCTCGAAATGCTGGACGGCGACCAGTGGCGGACGCTAAGAGACGACGAATAGACCCTGAAATCATTACAGGGCGAGTCGCTGGGGAGGATTTGTCATGATCAACCGACGCAATATCGTCGGCGCGGGCCTTCTCGGTGTTGCCGGGGCCGCCGCTGCGTTCGCGAATCCGGAAGATGCAAAGATCCTCGCTCCGGCGAAAATCAATCGCAGCCGCCGCAAGTTCAACATGGTCACCACCTGGCCCAAGGGCCTGCCGGGCCTTGGCCGCGCCGCCGAGCGCGTCGCCGAACGTGTCTACGCCATGTCCGACGGGCTGATGGAGATCAAGGTCTTCGCGGCCGGCGAACTGGTTCCCGCTTTCGAAAGCTTCGATGCGGTCGCCAACGGCTCGGCCGACATGTATCACGGCGCCGAATATTACTGGACCGCCAAGTCCTCCGCCTTCCCGTTCTTCACCGCTGTGCCATTCGGCATGACCGCCCAGGAAATCATGGGCTGGATCGATTTCGGCGGCGGCCAGGAACTCTGGGACGAACTGTCTGGCCAATTCGGTGTGAAGGCCATCCAGGGCGCCAACACCGGCCACCAGATGGGCGGTTGGTTCCGCAAGGAAATCAATAGCCTTGACGACCTTGTCGGCCTCAAGATGCGGATTCCGGGACAGGGCGGCGACGTGCTGCGCGCCCTTGGCGGCTCGGCCATCTCCCTCTCCGGCGGCGAGATCTACCAAGCGCTGCAGACCGGCTCCATCGACGCGACCGAATGGGTCGGCCCGTGGAACGACTATTCCCTCGGCTTCCACCGCGAGGCGCCTTATTATTACGGTCCCGGCTTCCATGAACCGGGCGCCAGCCTCGCCGTCGGCATGAATCTCAAGGTCTGGGAAAGCCTGACCCCCGGTGAGCGGGCGATCATCAAGGCGGCCTGCGAGTCGACAAACCACACCTCGCTCGGCGAGTTCACCTACCAGAACTCGGTCTATCTCGACATTCTGCAGCGTGAACACGGCACCAAGCTGCGGTCCTTCCCGCCGGAAGTGGTCAAGGCCATGTCCGAAGCCGCCTATGACGTGCGCGCGGCCAGCGGCAAGGACGGCATCGAGAAGCGCATCTATGAGAGTTTCGAGACAAGCCTGAAGCTCATGCGTGGCTGGGCCAAGGTCTCTGACGGCGCTTATTATCCCGCCCGCGAACTCGGCAAATAGGCTGGCGGGGCAAATGATTGATCCCGGTGTTTTCCTGCTGATCGGCGCCTGGCTGAAAGTCGTCGGAATCCTGTGCCTGCCTTTCTTCCTCGTGCCGCTGGTCGCCATCGCTGTTCCGGGCCTGCTCGACGGTCTCGCCCGCCGCATGATCCGCGTGCTCGACGCGCTATCAGGCGGCGCCCTCAACGCGGCGATCTTCTGCGCCCTCCTGCTCGTCGTATCGCAGCTCGCCGTCGTCATCCTGCGCTACGCCTTCGGCCTGTCCTTCACCTGGCTCAGCGAGGTCGTCATCTATGCCTTCGCCGCCATGTTCATGCTCGGCTCAGCTGCCGCCCTGCGCGACGATGCCCATGTCCGCGTCGACATCCTGCGCCCCCGATTCGGCGAAACAGGGCGCAACTGGATCGAACTGGTCGGCACCTACCTCTTCCTCTTCCCGATCTGCTTCCGCCTGATCACCACCGGCGAACAGGGCCTGTCGCGCTCATGGTCGCTGCTCGAAGGCTCGCGCGAGTCCGACGGCCTGCCGATCCTCTTCCTGTTCAAGACACTGGTGCCTGTCTTTGCCGTCCTGCTGATGGGCGCGGGTCTCTCTGTCGCCCTCAAGGCCGCGCTGCGCCTGAACGGCGCCCTGCCCCCGGCGGACACGCCGATTGAAGGCGAAACCGGAGACCATGATGGAATTTGAGATCATCCTCGCCGTCGCCATGTTCGCCTGCGCGATCCTCAGCCTGCTGGCCGGCTATTCCGTCGCCCTGACGCTCGGCGGCGTCGCGCTCCTGTTCGCCCTGATCGGCATCGCCACCGGCACCTTCTCGGCCTCCTTCCTGATCGCCTTCCCCAGCCGCATCCAGGGTGGCTCGATCATGCAGAGCCAGACGCTGATCGCCGTGCCCCTGTTCGTCCTGATGGGCGTGATCCTCGAACGCTCGCGCGTTGCCGAAGACCTGCTTCACATTGCCAGCCGCCTGCTGGCCCGTGTGCGCGGCGGCCTCGGCTATGCCGTCGTTCTCGTCGGCGCGCTGCTCGCGGCCTCCACCGGCATCGTCGGCGCCACCGTCATCACGATGACGCTGATCGCCCTGCCGACCATGCTGCGCCAGGGCTATGACCCGAAACTTGCCACCGGCACGATCGCCGCCTCCGGCACGCTCGGCCAGATCATCCCGCCCTCCATCGTGCTGATCCTTCTGGCCGATGCCGTCTCGAACGCCGCCAGCCAGGCCAGCCTGAAAATCGGTGCAGGGTCCGGCGTCGTCTCTGTGGGTGACCTGTTCGCCGGTGCGCTGATCCCCGGCGTCCTGCTGGTCGTCTTCTATCTCCTCTACATCGCAGCGGTCGCCTTCTTCCGGCCCGAGGCGTGCCCGCCTGTCGCGGTCTCGGAGGATACGGCACCACTCACAGTCAAGGAGGTCGCGTTCGGCCTCGGCGCGCCGCTGGTCCTGATCATTGCCGTGCTCGGCGCGATACTTGGCGGTGTCGCCCCACCGACCGAAGCGGCCGCCATCGGCGCGGCAGGCGCAGTCCTGCTTGCCGGCCTGCGCCTCGCCGAAGAAGCCAAAAGCCGCCTCTCGCCGCTCATCCTCGCAGGCCTCCTCAGCATTGTCGCCATCCTCCTGCTGCGCAATACGATGGACCTGCGCGCCGGCGTCGAGACGATCAGCGCCGGCAATTCCGTCGGCATCTTCCTCACCCTGTTCGCCAGCCTGGTCTTCTTCGCGGGTCTCGCCGCCGGCCTGCTTGTGCTGCGCCGGGTGCGCCAGCTCCTGCCGGCGCTCACCAGCGCCACGCACATTACCAGCATGGTCTTCCTCATCCTGATCGGCGCGTCGCTGTTCAGCCTCGTCTTCCGCGGCTATGGCGGCGACGAGATGGTGGCCGCCATCCTGCACCAGGCCCCCGGCGGCAAATGGGGCGCGCTGGCCATGACCATGCTTGTCATGTTCATTCTCGGCTTCTTCCTCGACTTCATCGAAATCGTTTTCGTCGTCGTTCCGCTTGTTGCGCCGCCGCTGATCGTCCTCGGTTTCGATCCGGTCTGGCTCGCCATCCTGATGGCCCTGAACCTGCAGACCAGTTTCCTGACGCCGCCCTTCGGCTTCGCCCTGTTCTACCTGCGCGGCGCCGCCCCGGACGAGATCAACACGATGGACATCTGGCGCGGCGCGGTGCCCTTCATCGGCCTGCAGGTCGCCATGATCATCCTCGTCGCCGCCATCCCGGCCCTCGCGACATGGCTGCCGAGCCTCGCCGCCAATTGAGCCAGGACGTCTCCCCCTTCCAGGCCATCGCCGTCAGCCGCCTCGCCCACGAATTGCAGGCGGCCGGGCGGTCGATCATCCATATGGAATTCGGCCAGCCATCCACCGGCGCCCCAAAGCGGGCCGTGGAAACAGCGCACAAGGTGCTCGACACCGAATCCATGGGCTATTGGGAAAGCCCGGCGCTCAAGGCGCGCATCTGCCAGCATTATGGCGACACCTATGGCGTCGAAGTTACGCCCCGCCGCCTCGCCATCACCTGCGGCGCGTCGCCCGCGCTCGTGCTCGCACTCTCATCCGCCTTCGCGCCCGGTGAGACGATCGCGCTCGCCTGCCCCGGCTATGTCGCCTATCGCAATACGATTCGGGCGCTGAACCTGGTGCCGCTGGAAATCGCATGTGGCGAGGAGACCCGGTTCCAGCTCACGGCGGCGCAGGTCGCTGCGCTCGACCCGGCCCCGGCAGGCCTGATCATTGCCAGCCCTGCCAACCCGACCGGCACCATCCTGCCCGAGGCCGAACTCGCCGCCATCGTGGCCGTCTGCGCCGCGCGCGGCATCCGCATCATCTCAGACGAGATCTATCACGGCCTGTCCTACGGTCCGAACACGGCCTCCGTGCTCGAACACACGGCCGACGCTTTCGTCATCAATTCATTCTCGAAATATTTCTCGATGGCCGGCTGGCGTCTCGGCTGGATCGTCTCGCCCGACGACATGGCCAGCCGCACGGCCACCTATATCGGCAACATGTTCCTCACCGCCCCATCCCTGTCGCAGCATGCCGGCCTTGTCGCCATGGATTGCCGCGATGAACTCGAAGGCCATGTCCGGACCTATACGCACAATCGCGACCTGATGCTGGCGGCGCTCCCCGCCCTCGGACTCGAGCGGATCGCGCCACCGGACGGCGCCTTCTACATCTATGCCGACATTTCGCGTTTCACCGATGACGGCCTGGAATTCTGCATGCAGCTGCTGAAGGATACCGGCGTCGCCACCGCCCCCGGCGTCGATTTCGACCCGGTGAACGGCCACAATTACATGCGCTTCTCGTTCGCCGTGTCGACACCGGAAGTCGAAGACGCCCTCGCCCGCATCACACCCTGGTTCAAGGCGCGGGGCTGACTTTCCTGAATGATGAATGAGGCTCATCCTGAGCGAAGTCGAAGGACGAGTCGGGGAGAGCGAGATTCGCCCACGCCCTATCCTTCGACTTCGCTCAGGATGAGCGTTTCGACAGCCCGGTTACCAAGCCTAATCGCAGTCATACTCCGCTTCCGCCCCACCATCCGGCGTGCGTTCCAGCGACACGAACGTGCAGCCCTCGGGCGCCGCCGCAATCGCCGCTTCCTCAAGCTCGGCAGCTGACGGCGGCCCGGCGCTCGCCACACCAAAGCTGCCATCCGTCCGAATCGTGAATTTCAGCCTAAAGCCCTGCCCGGCCATCGGCGCGGCGAGGAAAGCATAGTTCTGGGTGCCAATCGTCTGCGGCACCAGCCCGTCCCAGCTGGACGCACTCCAGCTGCCGCCCGAACTCGCGCATGCGCCCAGCATCAATGCCGAAGCGATATAGGAAAGTCTCATCACATGTCCTCCCGTTACCAGCCGAGGACAGCCTACAGCAAAACAGGCCTGCCTAGAACTTCACTTCAGGCGGCGTGCTCAGGGCCTCGCGGCCTTCCACGCCGACGTCGAAGAACTCACGCGACTCGAAGCTGAACATGCCGGCGATAACCGAGCCGGGAAACTGTTCGCGCGACGTGTTGTAGTCCTGAACGGCCGAGTTGTAGAAGCGCCGTGCCGCAGCCAGCTTGTCTTCGATGGTCGACAGCTCGTTCTGCAACTGGATGAAGTTCTGGTTCGCCTTGAGGTCCGGATAGGCCTCGGCGAGCGCGAACAGCTTGCCCAGCGCGCCGGTCAGCATGCCTTCGGCCTGGGACATCTCCGCGGGTGTCGAGGCCGACTGCGCCGCATTGCGCGCCGCAATCACTTGCTGGAACGTCTCCTGCTCGTGCTTGGCATAGCCCTTCACGGTTTCGACGAGATTCGGGATCAGGTTCTGGCGCTGCTTCAGCTGCACGTCCACGTCGGCAAAGGCCTGGTTGACCCGCTGGCGCTTCATCACCAGGCCGTTGTAGATCAGGATGACAAAGCCGACGATGGCGACGACCGCCGCCAGGATGATTAGAATGGGGCTCATGGGCCGTCCCTCCAGAAAAACCGATGCACTAAGCGTAGCTTCCAAGCCCGTCTTGCGCAAGTCGGGCGTCCACGCACCTCCCATAAGCTGGGCAATTGAAAATGTGGGCGACGTGGCTATGGAATGCCCCCGCAAAGTGTGTAGCATCAGGCCATGTCCGATGCCGATGCCCTTGCCCGCCTGATCGACAAAGCCTCCCGCGTCGTCGTTTTCACCGGTGCGGGCATCTCGACCGAGAGCGGCATTCCCGACTTCCGCAGCCCCGGCGGCGTGTGGAGCAAGATGACGCCTATCTATTTCCAGGACTTCGTCGCCTCGCGCGACAAGCGCCGCGAGTCGTGGACCCGCGTGTTCAACCGCTCGGCTGGCTGGGTCGGTGCCAGCCCGAATGAGGGCCATTTCGCCGTCGCAAAGCTCGTCGCTGCCGGCAAGGTCACCAGCGTCATCACGCAGAATGTCGACAATTTGCACCAGGATTCCGGCGTGCCGGACGATCTGGTCATCGAAGTTCATGGCAACGCGACCTATGCCCGCTGCCTCACCTGCGGCAAGCGCTACGAGATCGACAGGCTCAAGCCGCGCTGGGAAGCGGACGAAGACCTGACCTGCGTCTTCTGCACCGGCCTTCTCAAGACCGCGACCATCTCGTTCGGTCAGCCCATGCCGGAAGACAAGATGGCCCGCGCCGCCGAAGAGGCCCTGCTGTGCGACCTCTGCCTCGTGCTCGGCTCATCGCTCGTCGTCTATCCGGCCGCCTCCATCCCCATCGAAGCCAAGCGCAACGGCGCCCGCCTCGCCATCGTCAACCGCGAGCCGACCGATCAGGATCCGTATGCAGACCTGGTGCTGAACACGGAGATCGGGCCTTTGATGAGTGATGTGCTGGAGCGGCTCTCCGACTGAAACCGTTGCCACAAGAAATGCGGCTCAGGATGAGCCGTTCGCAACTGGCTCGATCAAATCCCACTTGTTCCCGAACGGGTCCTGCATCACGACGACCTTGCCATAGGGTTCGCTGCGCGGCGCTTCGAGGAAGGTCACGCCTGCCGCCACATAGGCTGCATGGTCGCGGTCGAAATCATCGGTCTCGAGGAACAGGAACACACGCCCGCCTGACTGGTTGCCAATGGCCGCGCGTTGTTCGTCCGTTACGGCCTTGTGCCAGCAACAGCTCCACACCGCCGCCTTTGGGCCGCACGCGCACCCAGCGCTTGCCACCGCCCATGTCGGTATCTTCCAGCAGGTCAAAGCCCAACTTGCCAACATAAAAGCCGATCCCGGACCCATAGTCGGGCACAAGCAGGGACAGCGCCGTGATGCGCTGCCCGCGTGGCGTGTCAGCCATTGAACGTACCCGTCTTCGGGAAGCCCTTCGGCACGGTCTTGCCCGCCTGCGCGCGCTTGCCAATCCATTCT
This sequence comes from Hyphomonas sp., assembly GCF_037969335.1. Taxonomy (GTDB): domain Bacteria; phylum Pseudomonadota; class Alphaproteobacteria; order Caulobacterales; family Hyphomonadaceae; genus Hyphomonas. The sequence goes on from NZ_JBBKXE010000216.1 coordinate 18,331, forward strand.
TCCCATTCCGGGAAGGCGCGGTGGCGGTCACCCGTCATCACGATCAGACCGTCTTCCTTGTCGAACGTCATCAGGTCGGCCAGCGTGTCCTTGCCGCGATAGGCTTGCAGCTTGTTACCCTTGCCGCGTGACATTTCGGGCAGCTCGTCGAGCGGGAAGATCAGCAGTTTCCGGTTCGATCCGACAACGGCCAGCATGTCGCCCTCGACCGGCATGCACACATTCAGTGTGCCATTGCCCGTGTTCACGGCCTGCTTGCCCGCCTTGCGATTGGACTCCAGCTCTTTCTCGGTGACGATGAAGCCGTACCCGATGGTGGAGGCCATCACGCGCTTGCGCTCGTCTTCCAGCTTGAACATGGCGACGATATCGACGCTGTCTTCCAGTTCAATGGACAGGCGGATCGGTTCGCCATGCCCGCGTCCGCCCGGCAGCTTGTCGGCCATCAGCGTGAACGCCCGGCCATCGGAGGCCATCAGAATGATCTTGTCCGTGCTCATCACCTCTTCGGAGAGGTAAAGCTCGTCGCCATCCTTGAACTTGGTGGAATCCGGGTCGAGGCCGTGGCCCTTCATGCCCCGTATCCAGCCCTGAGCCGACAGGACGACCGTCAGCGGCTCCTTCGGACGCGAGGCTTCGAGGGCCGCAGCGAGGTCGACATCGGGCGCGTCCTCGAAGGCGGCGCGGCGGTCACCCAGCGCCGGGTCGGCGGTCAGCTGGTCGCGGGCGGCCTTGAGCTGTTTGGAAACGGTCGTCCACTGGCGGCGCGTCGATCCGATCAGCTTGACCAGCTCTTCACGCTCTTCGACCAGCTTGGTGTGCTCGCCGCGGATTTCCATCTCTTCGAGCTTGCGCAAGGCGCGCAAACGCAGGTTCAGGATGGCTTCGGCCTGAATGTCGGAAATGCCGAAGCGGGCGATCATCACCTGTTTCGGCTCGTCTTCCTCGCGGATGATCCGGATCACTTCATCAATATTGAGGTAGGCAATCAGGTAGCCGTCGAGCAGGTGCAGGCGCTTCTCGATCTTGTCGAGACGGAACTCGGCCCGGCGCACGACCACTTCGCGGCGGTGCTCCAGATAGGCCAGCAATACGTCCTTCAGGCCCATGACCTGTGGGGCGCCCTTGTGCAGCACATTCATGTTCATGCTGAAGCGCGTTTCCAGGTCGCAGGACTTGAACAGGCTTTCCATCAGCACGTCCGGCTCGACCGTCTTGGCGCGCGGTACCAGCACAAGGCGCACGTCCTCGGCGCTCTCGTCGCGCACATCGTCCAGCAGTGGCAGCTTCTTCTGTTCCAGCAGTTCGCCCAGCTTCTCCAGCAGGCGCGATTTCTGGACCTGGTAGGGAATCTCGGTGACGATGATCTGGTAGGTACCGCGCCCGGTATCTTCGACTTCCCATTTCGCGCGCATGCGGAAACCGCCCCGGCCCGTCTCATAGGCGTCGAGCATGGATTCGTAGGGTTCAACGATCACACCGCCAGTCGGGAAATCAGGCCCTTTCACGAACTGCATCAGGTCAGCCGTCGTCGCCTTGGGTGTCTCGATCAGGAAGCGCGCCGCATCAATCACCTCGGCCGCATTGTGCGGCGGGATCGACGTTGCCATGCCGACCGCGATACCGGTGGCGCCATTGCACAACAGGTTCGGGAAACCGGCCGGCAGCACGACCGGTTCTTCGTCATTCTCGGCATAGTTGGCGCGGAAATCGACCGCATTTTCGCCGAGGCCGTCGAGCAGCAACTCGGCCGCATGAGTCATCCGGGCTTCGGTATAACGATAGGCCGCCGCGCTATCGCCATCGATATTGCCGAAATTGCCCTGGCCGTCGACGAGCGGGTAGCGAACGTTGAAATCCTGCGCCAGGCGCACCAGCGTGTCATAGATCGAGCTGTCGCCGTGCGGGTGATAGTTACCCATCACGTCGCCGACGATCTTGGCGCATTTGCGGAAGCCGCCTTCGGGATCAAGCTTCAGTTCCCGCATGCCATACAGGATGCGGCGTTGGACGGGCTTCAGGCCGTCGCGCACATCCGGCAGGGCGCGGGAGGTGATGGTCGAGAGCGCATAGGCGAGATAGCGCTTCGACAGCGCCTCGCTCATGGGTTCATTTATGATCCGGTCTTCGGGACCACCGTCAAGCAGGTCGGACATTCTGGCCTCTTTGCATCTCGTGCCACATTCTGGTGCAGGAACTTCGCCTATACCGACTCGGTTCGTTGCGCAGATTAACAGAAACGGCGGTTTGGTTAAGGAATGGGTAAAACGCAAGCAAATGACTGAGTTTCGGGCCTGGATTGTCTTGCTGAGCGTGCCGCTTCTGGTGGTCGCCCTGTTCCTGTGGCTGGCCCCGCCGCGCCACAATCCGTTCGCGCCCATCGACCTGACCGACAAGCTCGGCCTCGGCACCCACGCCAAGCTGGAACGGGCCCGGACGCATCGCGAGGTCTGCTTTTCCGCCCTCGATTCGGCCGGTATCCTCTACACGCCGCTCGAAGATGAGCCGAAGGGCAAAAAATGCGGGCTTCGCAATGCCCTGACGCTCGACCGCACCCTGACCCCCTACTCAGCCACCCTCAGCATGACCTGCGCCGAGACCGCGGCCCTCTACACGTGGGAGCGTCATGTTGCCCGCCCCGCCGCCGCCGACATCCTCGGCTCTCCGCTCGCCCGCATCGAGACATATGGCAGTTACGCCTGCCGCAATATCGCCGGCAGCGGGCGCCTCTCCGAGCACGCCCACGCCAATGCGGTCGACATTTCAGGATTCCGGCTTAAGGACGGCCGCCTGATCGACGTGAAATCCCATTGGAAACAAGGCGGACCGGAAGCAAAATTCCTGAAACGGGTGCACAAGGGTGGCTGCGATATCTTCTCGGTCACGCTCGGCCCGGATTACAATGCGGCCCACCGCGACCATTTCCACTTCGACATGGGCAGTGGTCGGACCTGTAAGTGACGCAAGGTGACGTCCATTTACCCCCATGATTCCCCTTCTGTTGCGGCACATCCTCGCTAAAGTGCTGCAAAACCAGCACGACAGGCAAAGGGAAACGCACATGAAACTTTACAATTCCGTCGGACCGAACCCGCACGTGGTTCGCATGTTCATGGCCGAACGCGGCATCAAACTTCCGATGGAAGAGGTCGACATAATGGTCGGCGACAATCGCAAGCCGCCCTACCTTGAGACCAATCCTGCCGGCCAGCTGCCCGCGCTGGAACTCGACGATGGCACCATCCTCACGGAAGTCTGGGCGATCTGCGAATACCTTGACGAAACCCAGCCCGGCGACAGCCTGTTCGGCGCCACGCCCGAGGCCCGCGCCCAGACCCGCCGCTGGACCCGCTGGGGCGACCTCAACATTATCGAACCGCTGGCCAATGGATTCCGCTATTCCGAAGGCCTGCCCATGTTCAAGGACCGGATGCGCTGCCTGCCCGAGGCTGCAGCGGGCCTCAAGGCCTGTGCCCAGGACAAGCTCGCCTTTCTCGATGGCCAGCTTGCGGGCCGTGCCTATGTCGCCGGCGACACGTTCACTTTCGCTGATGTGATGCTCTACTGCTTCCTCACCTTCGGCGTCGCGGTCGGCCAGCCCCTCAACCCGGCGCTCCAGCGCGTGACCGCCTGGTACGAGAAAGTCGGCGCCCGGCCCAGCGCCAGCGCCTAGGCCCGCTTCAGGAGCCGCGCCACAAGCTGCGCCCTTTGCGGCGGAACGGCGCGGTTCATGCCGTTGAAAACACGCGCCTCGAGGAAGTAGCCAGTCAGCGCGAGTCCGTCCGCAATGTCCGCGATCCCCACAGGCGCTTCCGACGACACAAGGAAACCCGGCAGGCGTAGCAGGCGGCTGACATAATCTTCCGCCTCCGACCCGCGCACGGCCCGGCCGGTCTTTGGCGAAACATGGGTCAGCCCGTCATTCGCGCCGCTGAGCGCGCAGGCTTCCAGGTCGAGCCCGAAGCCCAGTGTCGACAAGAGGCCCAGCTCCCACCGCACATACAGCACGGGCCAGATGTGTTGCGCCTCGATCTGGTCAAGTAACAGCGTCGTTGCCTCATACAGGGCCGATCCGGCGGCATCGCCTTCGTCGAGCGCACCGCGCAGCAGCGTCGTCACGGCAGATATGGCGGCTAGCGCACCGGCATCGTCCAGCACCCGCGACGCGCGTTCCCGGCTCGCCTCGGCGACATCAAACCGGCCGAGCTGTTCTTCGAGGCGCCCGGTCCATGACACGGCAACCGTATTGCCCGCCTCATATTGCGCTCGCCGCGCCCGCGAGGCTCCGCCATAGACGAGGCCGGAGCGCCGCCCGCGCGTTTTCGTCAACACATCAAGGATCAGGCCGCCTTCGCCAAACCGGCGGCCACCCAGGACCAGTCCGTCATCAGACCAGTTCATGCCCGCCCCTAAACATCAAACTCCAGGCCGATGCCGGAATAGGAGTCGCGCCGTTCCTGCCATTTTTCGTCCACTTTGACGAACAGGAACAGGTGCACGGGCCGGTCCAGCATTTCCATCAATTCCTTGCGGGCCATCCGCCCGATCTCCTTGATCGACGCGCCATTCTTGCCCAGCACCATGGCCTTGTGGCCCTCGCGCCCGACAATAATCACCTGCTGAATGCGAACGGACCCGTCCTTGCGTTCTTCCCAGCTCTCGGTTTCCACCATCAGCTGGTAGGGCAGTTCCTGGTGCATGCGCAGCAGCAGCTTTTCGCGCGTCACTTCGGCGGCGAGCAGGCGCATCGGCAGGTCGGCCGTCTGGTCGGGTGGGAACAGGGCCGTACCCGCGGGCATCCGGTCGGCAAGTGCGGCGGCCAGCCGGTCGACGCCATCGCCATTTTCAGCCGAGATCATGAATATCTCGTCGTAGACGCCCGAGTCGCTCAGTTCGCTCATCACGGGCAGGACCTGGTCATGCGGGAACAGGTCAATCTTGTTGAGCGCCAGGAAGGCGCGCTTTCCGGTCAGCTTGAGCTGCGCGATGACGCGGCGGTCATCGGCGATCGACATCTTCTGCGCGCCCGTCGCGCTGCCGGCCCGGTCTGCCACCCAGGCTGAGCTGTCGACCAGGTGCACGATGGCATCGGCGTCTGCCGCGCCGCTCCATGCCGCCTTGACCATGGCCCGATCGAGCCGGCGCTTGGCCACGAAGATGCCGGGCGTATCGACCAGCACGATTTGCGTATCGCCGACCTGCGCCACGCCGCGCACCGGGAAGCGCGTCGTCTGCACCTTGTGCGTGACGATGGCGACCTTGGCGCCGACCAGACGGTTGGTCAGTGTGGATTTCCCGGCATTCGGCGCGCCAATAATGGCGGCAAAGCCTGCGCGGTTGATCTCGGTTTCAGTCATGATGTTCCAGTCAGGGTGTTGAGCAGCAGGGCCGCTGCATTGCGCTCGGCGTCGCGTTTGGAGGATCCGGTGGCCGTGGCTTCGCCGTGCGGCGGCACCTGCACCTCTATCTCATAAAGCGGCTCATGGTCAGGGCCCGAACGGTTGACGACATGATATTTTGGCAGTGGCAGGCCCTGGCCCTGTGCCCATTCCTGCAGCAGGGTCTTTGGGTCACGGGTTTCCACAGGGGCTGACGAAAACTGGTGTGCCCAGCCCGCTTCCACGAATTTCCGGGCCGCAGACAGGCCACCGTCGAGATAGATCGCGCCGATAACCGCCTCGCACGCGTCGCCCATGGTGGACTCGCGCTCATTGCCGCCAGACGCAATTTCGCCGTCAGACAGGATGATGAATTCCTGCAGCTTGAAGTGCCGGAAGGCCTCGGCGCAAGCGCCCTTCTTGACGAACCGGTTGAGGCGCGGAGCCAGGTCGCCCTCGCTCTCGGTCTTGCGGCGTTCGATCAGGCGCTCGGCGATGAGCAGGTTCAGGACGCGGTCACCAAGGAATTCAAGGCGCTGGTTGGACAGCCGCACCGAGTCCGCCGACGCGATCGCACTCGGGTGCGTCAATGCCTGCACCAGCAATTGCCTGTCCTTGAAATGATAGCCGATCCGTTCCTGGATCGTCTTGACCTGGGCGTCCGAGAGGTTTGGAACACAGGCCTTGGCGGCGGCGCGCAGGCGGGTACGTTTGGGGCGGGCAGGCTTCATGGTGCGACCGGAATGGCTTCAATGATGACCTGGGCTTCCGCCCACGGATGGTCATCTGTAATTGTCAGGTGGATCACGGCCTCATGGCCCTCGGGAAGCAGGACAGCGAGACGCTTGGCCGCGCCGCCTGTCAGGGCCAGTGTCGGCTTGCCCGATGGCAGGTTCACGACGCCCAGATGGGTCCAGTGCACACCGCGCCTTGGTACGCCCGTGCCGAGTGCCTTGGCGCAGGCTTCTTTCGCGGCGAACCGCTTGGCATAGGTTTCTGCTGTCAGGCGGCGGCCTCGCGCCAGCGCAATTTCGGTTTCGGTAAAGACGCGCGTCTCGAACCGCTCACCAAAGCGGGCCAGTGTCTTCTCTATCCGCTCGATATTGCAGAGGTCATTGCCGATGCCGATGATCATGCCCGCGCCTCGTCCATCAGGCGACGCATCTCGCCGATGGCCGCCGGCAAGCCAATGAAGATCGCTTCGCCGACAATGAAATGGCCGATGTTCAGTTCGGTGATCTGCGGGATGGCCGCAACAGGCTTTACTGTGTCGAATGTCAGGCCGTGCCCGGCCTGCGGTTCTATTCCCATGCGCACGGCCTCTTCCGCGCAATTGCGGATGCGATCCAGTTCCAGCTCGGCTAGCTTGTCTTCGCCCGCCTGCATGAGCTCAACGAACCGGCCTGTGTGAAATTCGCAAATCTGCACACCCAGCGCCTGCGCTGCATGCAGCTGTACCATGTCGGGTTCGATGAAGAACGACACGCGGCTGCCATTCTTGTTCAGCTGACGCACAAAATGCGCGAGGTGATTATGCGCCCGCGCCGCGTCGAGTCCGCCTTCGGTCGTCAGTTCCGCGCGCTCTTCCGGCACGAACATCGCCGTCTCCGGCTTGAACCGCAGCGCGATGTCGAGCATTTCTTCGGTCGCCGCCATTTCCATATTGATCGGCAACGCCGTCGCTGTGCGGATTTCCACAAGGTCGTCATCGCGAATGTGCCGCCGGTCTTCGCGCAGGTGCAGCGTGATCCCGTCGGCGCCCGCTTCGGTCGCCATCAGGGCCGCACGCATCGGATCAGGATGCTTGCCGCCACGCGCATTCCGAATCGTCGCCACATGGTCGATATTCACGCCGAGGCGTATACGTCCTGCCATCAGGCAAGGCCTCGCGATCCAGGCTTCACGGCTTCCATCGCCGCGAGTTCCGGCGGCAGGTCATCGGCGGCATAGTCTGGGAAATCCACAGCAGCCAGCGACACCAGTTCACAGCCCACGTCCGCCTTGCCATTCGACCGGTCGATAATGCACGCTCCGCCCACGACTTCGCCGGGCAGCTTGTCCAGCGCCTCGACCGTCTCGCGGAAGGACAGGCCGGTTGTCACGATATCCTCGGCGATCAGAACGCGTTCGCCTTCGGCAATCGAAAACCCGCGCCGAAAGGCCAGCTTCCCGTCAACGCGCTCAGCGAAGATCGCCCGCGCCTTCAGGTGCCGCGCCAGCTCGTAGCCCGGGATGATCCCGCCGACAGCCGGTCCGGCCACAACGTCGATCTTCCCGAATGTTGCGGTGAGCTTCTCCGCCAGCGCCTTGCACAGGCGCTCGGACAGGTCCGGCTGCGAAAAGACCAGGGCCTTTTGCAGGAAGACCGGGCTGCGCCGCCCGGACGACAGGATGAAGTGCCCTTCAAGCAAGGCACCGGCCTCGCGAAACACTGCCAGCACGTCTTCACTCGTCATCTTCAACCTCCTGATCGCGCACCGCCCGGTCCACTACGGCCAGTGATCGGAGCGCTGCAAGTATCTGCGTCAGGCGCTTGAGGTCTTCAACCTCGATCTCCATCACCACTTCAGTAAAATCCGTCCCGCGTTCGGTGGTTGCGATCCGGATGATGTTGCCATTCGCCTGCGCCACGGCCGTGCACAGCTTTGCCAGCACGCCTTTCTCATTGGCGGCATTGACCCGAATACGCGCCACGGCCACCGCGCCTGTCTTGGCCAGCTCGGTCCATTTGAGGTCGACCCACAATTCCGGATGGTCGTCATACTCGGCCAGTTTCACGCAACTCGCGACATGCACGACGAGGCCCTTTTCCGGTTCCCGTACACCCATGATCCGGTCACCCGGCAGAGGGCAGCAGCACTGGCCAAGATGCAGCGTCACGCCCGGCATCAGATCCTCGCCTGACACGAGCAAAGGCGCATGCGTGCTATCGAGCCGCATCTTGTTGTCATCGTCGAATCGTTCCGCCCGATAGCCCGGGAATGCCGCCTCCATGATGTCGGACGACGAAATGCGTCCTCGCCCGACGGCCTCGGCCATCTCTTCCCGGCTCTCGAATCCGGCAAGTTGGGCGGTGTGAGTCATTTTCACGTCGATCGGGTCGATTCCGGCCCGGCGCAAGGCCTGGTTGATCAGGCCTACGCCGAGGCGGCGGAACTCGATCTGGTCGCGCTCGCGCACCAGCCGGCGGATGGCAGAGCGCGCCCGCCCGGTTATCGTCATCGCTTCCCAGCCAACAACCGGGGCGGCGGCCTTGCCGCGCAGGATTTCGACGACATCGCCATTCTTCAAAGGACGGCGCAGAGATTTCACTTCGCCATTGATCCGGGCACCGATTGCCGTGTCCCCCACGGCCGAGTGCACGGCATAGGCAAAGTCTAGTGGCATCGCGCCCGCCGGCAAGATGATCAGTTTGCCCTTCGGACTGAACGCGAACACATGCTCGCGATACATTTCCAGCTTGGCGTGCTCAAGGAACTCGCTCGGGTCGCCGCCATCCTGGAGCAGTTCGGCAAAGGCTTCCAAATTGGCTGTCGGATCAAGGCCCGCCGCACGCGCCGAATCGACGTCAAACCCGTACGACTTGTTCTTGTAACCCCAGTGCGCCGCCACGCCGAACTCGGCGGTCCGGTCCATCGCCTCGGTCCGAATCTGCAGCTCCACGCGGCGATTGCCGGAAGCGCGCACGGTCGTGTGCAGCGAAGCATAGCCGTTCGGCTTCGGTACCGAGATATAGTCGCGAAACCGGTCCGGGATACAGGCCCACAGCGTATGGACTTCGCCGAGCACACGGTAACACGTATCGACATCGCTCACGATGATCCGGAATGCGAACAGGTCAGCCACATCGCGGAACGAAATCGACTTGCGTTCCAGCTTGCGCCACAAGGAATAGGGCTGTTTCCTGCGACCCTTGATCTTGGCCTCAATGCCCGCGATGTCCATCAACTGGCGCAGGTCGTCATCAATGCGCTGGAGATCGTCGGCGTTTTCGGCTGCCAGTTCTTCCTGACGGTACAGGATCGCGCGGCGCGCCTCGGGGTTCAATTCCTCGAAGGCGAGGTCTTCCATCTCGGCGGCCAGCGAGTACAGGCCGACACGGCGGGCCAGCGGTGCATAAATGTCCATCGTCTCGCGCGCCGTACGCTCGCGGCTTTCGGGCTTCTTGCGGTGATGCAGCGTGCGCATATTGTGCAGCCGGTCGGCCAGCTTCACCAACAGCACGCGCAAGTCGCTCGTCGTTGCCAGGATGAATTTCTGGAAGTTCTCGGCCTGCGCCGATTCCTTGGAGGTAAATTCCAGCGCGTCGAGTTTGGTGACGCCATCGACCAGTTCGGCAACATCTGCGCCGAAGCGCACCTCGATATCGCCAATGTCGATCTTGGTGTCTTCCACGACGTCGTGGAGCAGGCCCGCAACAATGGTCACCTCATCGAGGCGCACATCGGCCAGCAGGCTCGCGACTTCCACGGGGTGGGAATAATAGGCATCGCCGGAATCGCGTGTCTGGGTCCCGTGATGCAGCTTGGCAAAATCATAAGCGGCGCCAAGCAGCTCGGATTTCACGCGCGGGTGATACGCGCGCACTTTCGCGATCAGCTCCTCGCGCGACAGCACGTGCCGGGGCTCAGCCTGATTTTCGGTCGAATCTGTCGTGCCAGCTGCCTCGCCAGCCCCTTTGTCCGTCGCGGAAAGGGCGCTGCCGTCCATGGAGCCTCCTAGAGTCGGTCGTCGCGCCCGGACTCGATTTCAGCCTGATAGGCACGCATGACGTCGTCTTCGGTGGCGGCAGGGCCGGACAGGAGCGCGAGGCGATCGGCTTCGCGTTCGCTTTCTTCGCTCGGCCGCACTTCCTGCAGGTTCGAGATCATGGCCTCTTTCACGACTTTCAGGTCGATCGTTTCGTCGGCGATCTCGCGCAGCGAAACGACTGGATCCTTGTCATTGTCGCGATCGATCGTGAGCGGCGAGCCTTCACGGATCATGCGGGCACGATGCGAAGCGAGCAGGACAAGCTCGAAACGGTTCGGCACTTTCTGGATGCAGTCTTCGACGGTCACACGGGCCATAGGGGCAATCTCCTTGAAGCTGCCCCTTATATGCAGTGCAGCAAGCTGGCGCAACCCAGCTATTGCGCCATAAACGCAGCCTGAGTATGCCAGTTATATAAGATAATTCGGCGTTCTTATTAGCCGCAAGCTTAAAACACTCGAGGAATAAAGCCAATGGCCTTTTACAAGGACGAGCGTCTGGCCCTGTTTATTGATGGTGCAAACCTCTATTCAGCCGCCCGCGCCGTGGGGCTCGAGATCGATTTTCGCAAGCTTTTGAAGGAATTCCAGGGCAAAGGCCGCCTCCTCCGGGCCAATTACTACACCGCACTGGTGGAAACCGACGAATACAGCCCGATCCGCCCGCTGGTCGATTGGCTCGCCTATAATGGCTACAACGTCATCAAGAAGCCCGCCCGGGAATTCACCGACCGGGAGGGCCGCAAACGCGTCCGGGGCAGCATGGACGTGGAACTCGCCATCGACATGCTCGAAACCGCCCGGAACATCGACCATATCGTCCTGTTCAGCGGTAATGGCGACTTCCGGCGCGCCGTCGAGGCCGTGAAGGCACGAGGCGTTCGCGTCTCTGTCGTGTCGACAGTCGCGTCCAATCCCCCGATGATTTCAGACGACCTGCGCCGCGAAGCGGACCATTTCATCGACCTTGAAGACCTTGGCGAACTCATCGCCCGCCCCCAACGAGACTTTTCAGAGGACGAACACGGCGGCGATGACGAGGACTAGGCATACCCTGCCCCAAGACCTCGAATTGTCCCAAACCTGATTCCATCCGGCGCGACCTGATTGATAATCATCGGGCCAGATGCATGCGCCTTGGTGTGACACCCGTTCACGTTTTTCGAAACAAGCCGGATGGCGTAAGCCAATCTGGAATGTCCTGCCGACAGATGTGATGGGCTAGCGTCGGCGATCAGGCCTGACATACACCACGCCCGGTCGACGCCAGGCCTCAACGACCGTGACGAGCCCCCAAACCCAATTGGCAACCAACACCAGCACACCGATACCACTGACGGGGATGAGGAGGATGCCTACCGGAATCAGGCAGAGCTGGATGATCGCGGTGCCGATACGGCCGACGAAGATGGTGCCGAGTCCCGGAACGAAGAAGTTCAGGATGAACGCTATGAACTTGAACGTCCCCTTGGTCGCGCCGACGGCCACGCGGCCTGCCATTTGACCGACGCCCGGCTTCTGTGTGATCGACTGGTCTCTCTCATATTCGTTCGGCGGATAAGTGCTCATGAACCATATGTGGCCCTGTTAACCCTGGCGTTCAATGCCACCGCCTGACGAGGCTAGCGCGCAGGCACGTGCGCCGCGATCAGTTGCGGCCCCTCCGCCGCGAATGCGCGCTCAAGCGCCGCGTCGAAGGCCTCGGCCGTATCGACCGCCACCGCCGGTACGCCCATGCTTTGGGACAGGGCTACCCAGTCGATCTCCGGTCGGTCCAGCTCCAGCATGCTCTTCGCCGTCGGGCCGGGATTTCCAGCGCCGGTCCGCGCCAGTTCGATGTTCAGGATGCGGTAGGAGTGGTTGACGAATACGACCGTCACCACGTTCGCGCCTTCGCGCGCCATACTCCACAGGGACTGGTTCGTGTACATCGCCGCGCCATCACCCGTCAGGCACAGAACCTTCTTGTCCTTTGCCGCCATGGCAGCGCCGAGCGCCAGCGGCATGCCCTGCCCGATGGCGCCACCGGTCAACATCATCCAGTCATGCGGCTTGGCCTTCTGCGTCATCAGGAAGGCCGGCAGGCCGTTGGACACGCCATCATCCGACACGAAGCTGCCTTCCGGCAGATGGCGGGCAATCGACTGGCCAACGCTTGCCGCGTTCAGCCCGCCACTCGGCATGCCTGGCTGTTGAAGCGCCGCAACCGGCGACGCCTCTTTCGCGCCCAGCGCATCGGCCAGTGCGGCGAGGATGGCTGCGCTGTCGCTTTCGGGCCCGCCAATAATCATTGTGGTGCAGCCCTCCGGCACCAGAACGCTCGGCTTGCCCGGATAAGCGAAGAACGCCACCGGCACCTGCGTGCCCGCCACCAGCATCAGGTCACAGCCTTCAAGATCGGCCATGGCGCCTTCGGCAAAATATTGCATCCGGTCCGGAATGAACCGCCCGGCCCCGCGTGCCTGACGCGGGAAGAAAGTATCTGTCATCACACGCACGCCGGCCGCCTTCAGCCGCGCTGCCGTCGCCAGACCCGCCTCTGTCAGCGCCGTGCCATTGATCAGGATCATCGGCTTTTCCGCAGCCCTGACGGCCTTCACCGCGGCCTCGACCTGTGCCGCATCCGGCGCCCGCAGCACCGGTCGCGTCCGTGTCTTGCCCGGCTTTCCGCCCTCCAGCCACGCCGTGTCCGCCGGAAGGATCAGCGCCGCCGGCCCCGACAGCGGCGACAGGCTCGCTTCCCAGGCCTCTGCCGCCAGTTCACCGGCCGATTGCACCTTGTCCGCCGATTTGATCCAGACCGAGTTCGGCCCGGCCATGCCCCTGATGTCGGACGTCAGCGGCGCATCATAACGCTGATGCGGCACAGCATGATCCCCGATCACGTTGACCATCGGCGTCCAGGCCCGGCGTGCATTGTGGATGTTGGCCCCGCCATTCAGGTAGCCCGCGCCAAGATGCAGCAAGGTCATCGCCGGTCCGCCAGTGACCCGCGCATGGCCATCCGCCGCGCCCGTCGCGACACCTTCAAAAAGGCAAAGCACGGAATGGATACGCGGCTCATGATCAAGCGCAGTCACCAGATGCATTTCCGACGTGCCCGGATTGGCGAAGCAGGCGGAGACGCCATGGTCGGCGAGCGTGGAGACAAGAGCTTCGGCACCGGTCATATTGCGTTCAGGTTCAGTGGTCATTGATGGTCCGGCCCTCGATTGTTTAAGCGCCTGTGTAGCGCGTTCGCAGAGAGGGTCAAAGCGGGATGGATCGCGAGACTTCCGGAGCAGATTCGACGTTTACACCGACAGCTTCGCGATCCACCCGCCAGCCAAAGGGGATCTGGCTGGAGCCGCCATTGGTGGACATGCAGCCCCGCAGGTAATCTTAAGTACAGATTGAGTAGATTTCATCAAAAATCTGGCGTTTCGAGCCAATTTACCTGAATATACTTTTCAACAACTGATGAAAATAACGTCTGAGTCAGGTGAATCCGAGTAAAGTCGGTCAACCTGATCCTTGCGCAGGTCCAGCGTCCGGCCCTGGTTCATGTAACCCTTCTCGGTGATTTCGCCCGCGTCTGCTTGCGGCGGCGTCTCCTGCAACAGGATTCGCGCGATTCGCGCCGACGCCTTGGGGTGCGCCGCATTGTGCGCCAGCAGCCCCTCTTTCACCGCCGCCATGACCTTCGGATGATGCGCCAGTTCCGCCAGAGGCAGAGGCGCGCCAACCAGTCGCTGGCACCACGCCTCGTTGAGGAAGCCCAGCAGGCATATCTCGTCCCGGTTGAGGCCGCACACGACCGCGTCCGACAGCGCCCCGCCCGTTGCTGCCACCGCCTGCACACGCACCGTGCCGGCCGACACCCAGGTCCCGCTCGCGAGCTTGAATTCCTCCGCCGTACGGCCATCGAATGCGAGGCCCTTTTCCGGATGGTCCGGGTCGACGAAGCGCACAGCATCGCCCAGCCGGTAATATCCTTCGTCGTCGAAAGCGGCCGCCGTCTGCGCGGGATTGCGGTAATAGCCCGGCGTCACGTTGACCCCTTTTACCCGCAGTTCCAACTTTCCGGCATTCGGCACCAGCTTGAACGTGTTCCCCGGCAATGGCAGGCCGATCAAGCCCATCACGTCGTTTGGCCAGTGGACGTTCGACGCAGTGGGCGACGTCTCCGTCGCGCCATAACCGGCCGACAGCGAAATCCGCTCTCCCGTCACGCGCACGGCCACCGCCTGGATTCGCTCATAGATGTCCTGCCCCATCGCAGCGCCACCATAGGCCATGCAGACAATTCGCTTGAAGAAGGACTGCGCAAGTTCGTCATCGCGCTCCAGCTCCGTCGCCAAGGCCGCCCACGCGGCTGGCACGGTCGTGTGCTGCGTCGTCGAAATTTCCTTCATATTGCGGATCATCTCGGGCAGGCGAGCCGGTGTCGGCGCCCCCTGGTCGAGATACAGCGTGCCGCCCCAGTCGAGCATGTTGTGCAGGATGGAATGGGCGCCGTAGGTATGGCTCCACGGCAGGAAGTTGCACATCACCTGTGGTCCACCCGTGATGGCGTCCAGCTTTTCCTCGTCCCAGACCGACCGGATCATCTTGGCATTCGCCGCAACCATGCCATGCAGGTTGATCACCGCCTTCGGCTCTCCTGTGGAGCCGGACGTGAGCATGTATTTCGCGACCGTATCAGGCTTCAGCGCCGCATAGGCTGCGTCGACCGCATCAGTCGGCTCCTTGGCAAAGCGACCGATATTGACGCAGTCACACCCCTTTGGCTCGTGACGGCTGTAGAGCACCAGCCGGTTGCCCACGCCCATGCCATCAAGGCCGCGCTGGTATTCGGCGCCGTCCTCGACATAGATGAATTTCGGCTGGGTCAGCTGGTCGATATATTTGAGCCGCGCAAAATCATTGCTGAGAAGGGCATAGGCGGGTGTCACGGGCACGACGGGGCTGCCCGCCCACATCGCCGCATACATGACCAGCGCATGGTCAATCGTATTCGTCGACAGGATCATCACCGGCGCATCCGGGCCGGCACCGGCATCGATGAATCCCTGGGCGAGCCGCCTGACACGCTCCAGCCCTTCACCGTAAGTCATCTCGCGCCAGCCGTCGGATTGCGGATCTTCCGGCACGCGTTCGGCCAGCCATATCCGGTCCGGCGCCTCTGCTGCCCACTTGACCAGCGGTGCCAGAAGGTGCGGTGGAGAGGGCTTCAACGGCTGGCCGTTGTTCAGGTAAATCGTGCCGTCCGGGCGACGGTCGACATCCAGCTTCAGCGGCAGATAAGGCACGTCGCGGAAGGGAAGGTGTGAGGTACTCATGTCAGGCCTTTTGTCTGGATATGAATCACGCCGCCGCAATGCTTGCAATGGACGGCGTCGGGGTCGTGCATGGTCAGGCCGCAGGTTTCGCACTCCTGCTCCACCTTGTCGGTCGGCCGCAATATGGCCCGCACCAGGCGCAGGAACAGCGTCAGCCCCAACACCATGATGATAATGGCAATGATCTTGCCGCTCTCGCCCACCAGCAGCACGTCGCCATAGCCCGTCGTGGTCAGGCTGGTGACAGTAAAATAGAGCGCGTCGAGATAGGAATTGATGCCGTCATTGATCCGCACCTGCGAGACATAGACCAGTGCCGCCATGATGAAGACGAACACGATCAGGTTGGTCACGCGGTCGATCACCTGTTCATGCTGCTGCACGAAGCCCCACATTTTCCCGGCGCGCTTGATAAAGGTGAAAGCCCGGATTGCCCGTACAGCCCGGAGGACGCGCAGGAAGGCCAGGTTCGCCACAAGCAGCGGCGCGAACATGGTGATCACGACGATCAGATCCGCCCAGGGCAGGAACCGCATCAGGAACTTGCGTTTCGACTTGGCAATGTAGAACCTGGCGACCAGGTCGAACAGGATCACGGCGCCGATCACATAGTCGATGATGTAGTGATGTGGCCCCCGCTCCGCGAAGGGCGCCAGCAGGAAATAGATGATCGTCGCGAAATCGAAGATCAGCATGGCCCAGCGGAAGCTGAACGGCCCGCGCCCATGCCCCTCGTAGAGCCAGAACAGCCCCCGGTTCAAACCTTTGCGGTCGCTCAAGACAACTCCTCGAAAATTCCCATTGCCAAGCGCGAGCCTATCCCTGTGATCTATGTCTCATTCTGCATGAGCGCTTCACGAAAAGCAAAGTCGCACGCCAGCCAGACTGCAGATGCCGATTAGTGCGACCGGCCAAATAACGCACAATTTCGGGTCCAGGCCTCGTGGCATGAACGGCTTGACCTAAAGGCATGTGCAAATCACGATGAAATCATCACTCAGCGACGAGACACGGCATATGCGAAACGACGGCTTCCTCTCTCACATGAAGATCATGCTCGCTGCGTCGGCTGTCGCACTCGCGCCAGCCTGTGG